>CAZSET010000118.1:7953-12142 GCA_964605915.1 uncultured candidatus Brocadiaceae bacterium
TTGGCGATCAGATCGTAGACCTCCCGCATGGCGCGGGAATTGCCCACGATGTTGGCGGGGCGGAAGCGATCCCTGAGCTCTTCATGGAGCCGGACGTTCTCCTCCAGAAGGCGCTGGCGCTCCTCTTGGGCGGACTGCCGAAGGCGGACGGCCTGCGCGATCATCGAGGCGATGATCGACAGCAGCCGCACGTCCTCCTCGAAGTTCACCCTCGCGGAGAACAGCCGGTCCGCGCTCAGCGCGCCGATTACCTCGTTGCCCAGCTTGATGGGCACGCAGACGAAGGATATCTCCTCCCGGCGCAGCCGGTCGCGCGCCCCCGTGCGATGGACGAACATCGCCTCCTCGCTGATAACGGGAACGACGGCCGGTTCGCCCGTCTGCACTACCTTGCCAGTGACGCCCTCGCCGAGCTTGTAGCGTCCGCGCTCCCGTTCGCTCTCGGACAGGCCGTGGGCAGCCTCGATGGAAATCTCGCCCGTCTCCCGGTTCAGCAGCGTCAGGGTTCCGCGCGACATGCCCATGTGCTCGGCCAGGGCTTCCAGGGCGGGCCCGACCACCTCTCGCAGGTCCATGCTGCGATCGAGCCGCTGTCCGATATCGAACAGCAGGGAGAGCTCCCTGACCTGGCGCTTGACCTGGGGCTGCGCCTCTTTCTTCGCCATCTGCGTCCGGTCCTCCTGCGGCGCCGCTCCGAATGGGTTTGGGCACCTGCTACAGAATCGTCAGGCTACACTCCGTTTCCTACCTAATTGTAGGACATGGAGCGCGGCAAGGGAAGCGTCGGAAGGGCATCCGGCTCAGTCGACCGATCCCCTGGGGCCTTCGGCGTCGGCCCGCGTGCCTCACGGGGATGGAACGGCCCTGCCTTGAGATTCGGTTTGAGGTCCTACCAGCGTGACCCAGGTGACGAGGAGCGACTGCTGCCCCCTGCTCAGGACGACGCCGATCTGGTCGCCGCGGCCCGTCAACTCCAGCACTTCCGTGCTGGTCTCGAAGAGCCACTCTCCGGGCAGGAGATGGGCCGTCGCCCCGAACGCGCTGCCCAACACCGCCAGGGAGACGGCGAACGGCTCTTCGCCCGTCAGCCTGTACGTGCCCCGGAGGACGTACCGCTCGCCCGGGCGCACGGTTGCGGATGTCCCCCAGGCCTCCGTGACCTCGAAGTCGAGGGGCCGCAGCCACTCGGGCCGCTCCTCGGGCCAGGCCGGCCCGCACGGCGGCGGACTGGTCGAGAACCCGAACGACTCATAGCCTTGCGGGAATCCCCCTTCCGCCATTCCTCACCTCCTGTCAGCGTCGTGGGTGCTCTGCCAGGTCCGCAAGCGCCCCGCCCGCTCACTGCGCGCCGTGCTCTTCGAGCAGCCTTATGAGGGCCTGCCTTTCGGCCTCCGTCGCGTCGGTGCCACGTTCGCCGCCCGACTCGCGGGCGATGTGCAGCATAGTCGTTCCGCCCGGAGAGTCAAGCTTTCCATGTGGCCTGCGGCCGAGATCCTTGCCAGCTCACCTCTACGGCGGTAGCATCGTGGCGGTTCGGTCGAGCTTGCCGGGTGGCAACGGCATGAAGCACCCATTCTTACAGTGGGCAGGCCCACGATATCTGCATTCTGGCAGACCATTCTGTCGGCTGTCATCGGCGGCGCGATCCCGGGCGTACCAGTCGTAGTGGCGGCATGGGTGACGGTCAGGCGTCAGTTTGAGGATCGCTTTCGCTTGGAGAAGGAGTATGAGACCTATGCGACCCTCTGGAAACTCGCATTCCTGTTCAACCGTGCGGTCGGGAGCTTACTAACGGATTTCGATGACACCGGCCTGAAGGATCATTCGAAGGATTTCCCGCGCGCCATGACGAACCTCCAAAGCTATGTCCGAATGCAGGAGCCGCTCATCGCCCTGGACGTCTTTCGGCGCGCTCGGAAGCTCGTTAGACTTGGCTGGGGGATCCGCACGAAGACGGGGCGCATTAGAAGGCTCGAGGGCAAAGAGGCAACAGACAGGCACGCAGACGCAAGGACGGTCGAGCAACTCGAGACTGAGCGCGAAGCGCAGGTGGATCAAGCTCACAAGCTCACGCGCGCTCTGTGCCAGGCGATCCGGAAACGCCTGATGCCGGCCTCGGCTCTCCTACGGCGCCGGGGTGCGCCGGAACGCACTTGACGGCGCTCTGCCCCAAACGTATGTTAGTGCGCGTCGGCCGCAGGCGAAAGCCGTCTCACGCGAGATCATCCGAAGAGGTGTATCCGACCGATGAGAGATCCCTCCCAGAGCGCACAATGGGGCTTGAGAATGGGGCTGCTGGCGGCGCTGCTGGCGACGCTGCCCGCCCTGTTCGGCTGCCCGAAGAGCGACGATCCGGCCTACTACATCAAGCGGCTCGAGAAGGATAACGAGGAGGTGCGGCGGCGGGCCGTCGAAGAGCTCCACCGCATGCACAAGAAGGCCATGCCGTACATCACCGGCCGCCAGCCGGGCGACAAAGAGAAGACGCGCGAGGCCGCCATCGACAGCCCCGACCCCGACGTGCGCATGGGCGTCGCCGACTTCCTGGCCAAGGTGCGCCGCATCGACTCTCTGGAGGCCGCCGGCGAGCTGATCGACGACGAGGACAAGGCAGTGCGGCTGAAGGCCATCGAGGCCGTCGCCAAGCTGGCCCAGGTCTGGAAGAACAAGAGTGTGGAGTTGCTGTCCCGCGCCTTCCAGGATGAGGACCCCGAATGCGTCCAGTTGGCCGGCGAGGGCCTGCGCGACATGAAGTACGAAGGCGCTACGGAAGCGCTGCGGCAGTTCCTCGACGCCGGGGAGGGCATCCAGGCCATGTACGCCGCCCGGTTCCTTTACGAAATCGAGCCGGACCCGAATACGGCCCGGCCGCTGCTGCTCGGCCTGATATCGGACGATCAGGACGTGCGCGAGGCCGCCCAGGCCAACGTCATGGAGCTGAAAGACAAGCTGGTCGCACAACTGGTGGCGATCATCGACACCGAGCCGGAGTTGGGCGTGGGGCGCGCGATTAAGTCCGTGGGCGAATTGCGCAACGTGCTGATCGAGGAGCTGGACGTGATCCTGGACAGCGCGCGCGCGGCCGATATCCTGATGGCTCTCGGCACCATCGCGGACGAAGACAGCGTCGCGAAGCTCAAGGAAGACCTGCATGACACAAAGCTGGAGAAGACCTGGCGCGTCTCCGCCGCCCGGGCCATGGCTGCGGCGGCGCTTTCCCGGCACACCGATGAAGCGCAGAAGGCCGACATCCGGGCCGAACTGACGCGCGTGCTCGACAACGAAGATGAGGACGACCGAATCCGCATCGGGGCCGCCATAGCCCTGTGTGAGCTCAGGCAAGAGCACGCCGTGCGATACCTGCTCGACGAACTGGACCGCTTCCAGGACGCCATCCAGCAGGAGGAGATCAGCGAGGCACGGCTGAAGGACCTGACGCAACTGCGCATCTGGGCACAGGAGGCGCTGACCACGGCCGGGGACTTCGTCGTCGACTTCCTGATGGACAGGATGCGTAAGCAAGATTCCGGCCCCATCATCCGCTGGGCCGCGGCCAAGACCTTCGGCGAGCTTGGCATCGAGAGCGCTGTCCCCGACCTGGGCAGGTTCCTCACGGACAAGAAGCCGGAGGCCACCGTCGGGGCCGACGGCCGACTTCGGGGCGCGGCGGGTGCGCCGGACTGGCGAGACCTGGCGGACGACGAAGTCGCCGAAAACCAGGCGAAACTGGAGGAGTTCGGGCAGCCCGATTACGTCCGATGGACGGCCGCCACAGCCCTGGGGCGGATCGGCGGCCCGCAGGCGACCGCTCTCCTGAAGGAAGCCGAGGAGGCCGAACTGGAGTTCCTGAGCCGGCTCGGGAAGAACAGAGAACTCAAGGACTACCACAAGCGAGAAAACGTCATCGGCGGCCTGATCGGCAGCCACGAGAGGGTAGTCTTCTACATCCGCCGCGCCCTGGAGGACCTGGGCGAGCAGGCCTGAGCCGCGGCCCTATCGGACGGGGTCATAGCCCCCGGGGAACAGGGGGTTGCACCGCAGCAACCGCCATAACCCCATCGCCAGCCCCCGCAGGACGCCTTTCTTCTGCACCGCTTCCAGCATGTACTGGCTGCAACTGGGCGTGAACCTGCACGTCGCCGGAAGCAGCGGAGAGACCGCGCGCTGATAGAGGCGGATGGCGAGGATG
>CAZSET010000119.1:0-12014 GCA_964605915.1 uncultured candidatus Brocadiaceae bacterium
GGTTTCCACGGTCACGAAGCCGTTAACGCCTCCCCACAGGCAGACGCGGTCCCCCAGCTTCTCCTTGGTCAGGGCGAAGTCCGCACGGGGGTCTTCCACCGGGTCAAGGCCGATCAGCGCGTCCATGCCGGATTCCAGGTACATGTCCAGAAGCGGCGTGTAGGAGGCCGTGGTGATCAGCCCCAGCTTCGCCCCGGCCTGGTGGGCCTGCTCCACGTCTTCCTTGAGCAGTGGCAGGATCAGCTCTCGGTAGACGGAAGGAGACAGGAAATCCGCCGTCTCGTACCAGGCGCGCCGGATGAGCAGGTCGACCCCCTCCGTCAAGACTACCTCCATGCGACGCTTGTTCCATTCGTGGAGGATGGCCAGCAGGTCGCGGAGGAAGGCCCGGTCCGCCATGCCCATCAGCATCAGCTCCTGAATGCCGCACAGCCAGCACGCGGCATCGAACAGCACACCCCATTCGCCCACCACAAGCAGGTTGCGCTCAGCAGCGAAGGCCTTGGCGATGCGCGCGCCTTCCCGGAAGCCGGCCACGTCCTCATCCGTCGGCGGAGTAAGCAGGTGTCGCAAGGCGGGCAGGTCGTCAGGGCACGTGACAAGGTGCTTGCGCGCGCGCGGCACCACGAAGTCGTCGAAGAGCGGGACGCGGTCCCCGTGGGGCCAGTCGTCCGTCTCATTGACTGCCGTGTTGAGCGTGCCCGCGGGCGTAACGTACTCCCTGTGGATGACCGGATAGCGCGAGTCGGCCGGCTCTTCGCGCCAGTTCTTCACCTCGACGCGGGGATCGAACCGCACGGGCAGGCCGTACAGGTCATGGTGCTCCGACTGCGTGCGCTTGCCCCGGGGCGACCGCATGGGTAGCTGCACGTACGGGTCCAGGCCCATCTCGATCTGCCTCTCCACGAACTCGGCCTGATCTGCGCACTGTTTCCTGAGGGCGGCGAACAACATGAAGGAGCACGGGACGTAATCGGGCTCCCCGGCGCTGAGGGCGACCAACATGCGGTCACGCGATGAGAGCTTGCTTGCCATGGCGCTGTGCGTTCCTCTCTCAAAGGGCGAACCGTAGAGTAGCCGGCAGAACGCCCGCTGGCAAGTGGCCGCGGGCGGAAGCGTTCGTGCGCTACCACGTACCGGCTCATTCGGTGTCGAACAGCCGCTGCTCGTCCCAGACCCACGTCTCGCCGGCGAAGCCGGGTTGCGGGCGCATGCAGCGTCCCGCTCCTGCCGGCCGTGGGGCGACGGGCGCGTGTTGACAGGAGCCGTCTTCGGGGGTATAGGTCGCATCCCCCTACGCCTGATCCCGAAGGAGGCCGAGGATGGCTGAAACGCTTAAAGCGAAACTCACCGGCATGGACGGTGAGCCCATGCCGGAGGAAACCTTGAAGTCATTGTACGCGGGTGACCTGCACTTCGAACCGCTACGGCGGCGCAGCGAAATCGCGCGGGACGGCACGGTAGAGATTGAGATCCCGGCCGGTCCCACCGCGCTCTACGCGTGGATTGCCGTGCCCGATTTCGGCGAACTGTGGGTGGGTGCCGACAACTGCGGCGAGGGTTACAGCGCGAGGACCGAACCGCTGGACTTCGTCCGGGAGGCCGCAACAAGCCGGCTGGCCGAGGTGGGCCGGTTCATGGAAGGAGCGCAGACCGTCTGGTCCGTGGACTGCCGGGCGCACGTTGACGCGGCGGCCGAGTGCCTGGCCGAAGCGGGCGACGCTTCGGATGCCCGCGCGGCCACGCTGCGGCTGCTTTCGCTTTCGCACGGGCTCTGGGCCGGAGAGCTGGCGGTGGTCGAACACGCCCGTGCGCAGATCGCGGCTCGGCCCAGGCGGGACGAGTTCCTCTTCGGCACCACCGCTTTCGGAAGAAGGAAGCCGGCGGAGGCCGTTCAGCGTCGGTTCACCGAGATTCTCAATTTCGGCACACTGCCCTTCTATCTGAAGGCGCTGGAACCCGAAGAAGGCAAGCCGGACTACAGCCGCGTTGACGAGATGCTGGCCTGGTGCGAAGGCGAAGGGATCAGGACGAAGGGGCACCCCCTCTGGTGGGGGCATCAGGCCGGCATACCTCCCTGGCTGGAAGGGGCCGACTGGCCGACTATCCAGCGCCAGTGCCGCCGAGTCGTCCATCGCAGCGTGGAGCGATATCGCGACCGGATCGGGATATGGGACGCCATCAATGAGGCGCACGACTGGGCCAACGGCCTGGGACTGACCCAGGAGCAGGAGGTCGAGATCACACGGGTGGCCTGCGACTCGATCCGGGACAAGAATCCCGAAGCGGTCGTCATCGTCAACCACTGCCAGGTGGACGGCGCCTACGCCGCGGAGGAAGGATCATGGGAGGGCTCGATGAGAATGGGGCCGATCTACGACCGGACGCTGACGCCGCTCAGCTACCTGGACCGGCTGATGGAGGCGGACGTGAACTTCGACGTGGTCGGGCTGCAGATGTACTTCCCCTCCAACATCGGCCGCGACATGCTGACCATCAGCAGATACATGGACGAGTACTCGCGGTTCGGCAAGCCGATGCACATCACGGAACTCGGTCTCCCCTCGGGCAAGCGCGACATGCCCGGCGATTTGAAGGGCGACGAGATGATGCGGCGCGTGCGCGGGCAGTGGCACCAGCCGTGGTGCGAGAGGGTGCAGGCCGACTGGACGGAGTGGTTCTATACGCTATGCTACGCCCGCCCGGACGTCGAGGCGATCACGTGGTGGAACCTGGCGGACCCGGCGTTCATCCCGGGCGCGGGCTGGCTCAGGGACGACGGGACGCCGAAGGAGAGCTACCACCGCATGCGCGCGCTGCTGCGCGCATGGGGCCACGTCTAGGCCGGCATGGCGAGAATCCGGGCGATGTTTCCGCCCATGACGAGCCTTCGCTCGGCCGGGTCCGGAAACGCCCTTTCGAGCACGTACTGGAAATTGCCGTAGAGATTCCTCTGGCCGCGGGCGAAATGGTCGGACCCGAAGAGGACCTTCCGGATGCCGACCTTCGCCGCCATCCCGATCAGGTGCAGGTCGTCAACGGTGGTCATGGCCGTGTCGACAAACAGGTTGTCATGCTCCGTCAACGGCTCGAACGAGGGAAAGTAGAGGTTCTGGAATCCCGCGGCGTGGGCGATGATGATCGACACGTCCGGGTATCTGCCCGCCAGGCGTCCGAACTGGTCCGGCATCGCGCCGATCGTCGTCATCCCGTGCGACAGTATGGGGATGCGCAGGCCGGTCTCTTTCTGGAGGGCCCGGACCGCTTCCATTATCTCCCCGCCGATCAGCGAGTCCACGGCGAAGCAGTGGTTCTCCGGATGGATCTTCACCCCGCGCAGTCCGAGCTCCTTGACGCACCTTTCCAGCTCTCGGCCCGGGGCGAGATGCGGGTTGACGCACGCGAAGCCTATGAGCCGGTCCGGGTGCTCGCGCTGCACGTCGGCGATGTAGTCGTTGGTGTCGTGATAGTCGGCCTGCCCCAGCAGGCCCCAGAGGAACGGCGTGACGAAGACGACGGCCTTCCCCACGCCGGCCGCGTCCATCATCTCGATCAGCTCTTCGGCCAGCAGGTTGCGACCGACGTGGCAGTGGCAGTCGATCACCAGGCCCTCAGGAGTCTCATGCGGCATCACCATCTATGCACATCCTCCGGGCGCGGGTGTGCGGGCAGCTTTGGTCGTCCCGTGCGGGCCACAGGTAAGGGACAAGATATACAGGTGGGGGGCGCCTGTCAACGCGCCGGCTGTTTCGAACCGGCAGATCTCCGCGGCCACGGGATGCACTGGCTGAACGGCCCGCATCTGGGTAGACTGCTCGGCGAAAATGACAACCCCTGCCGCTGCCTGCCGTGGTGGCGCTGCGGGCAGCCGCGCCGTAGGCGCTCTCATTGAACGTCGTCAAGCCGACGCATGGAGGAACGCGCATGTTTCATCGGATGGACATCCGGCTCGTGATTCGCGTGGCGTTCGCTATCCTGGTCGTCTCAAGCCAGGCGTCAGGTGGAGGGAACGTGAGTCCAAGACTGCCCGAGGGCAGCGGCATCGCGGCGCATCATCCGGGCGACGATGGCATCGAGGGCGACCCGGCCGTGGTCTTCGCAGACGGGTTCGAGACGATGCCGTCCGGCCTCCTTGCAGATGGGTTCCACTGGGAGGGCGAGACGAAGTGGGATGACACCTGGGGAGGTTGCCTCATCGTGGATGAAGGCGAAAACGTGCATGCCGGCCAGAAGGCCCTGCAGATGACGATCGAGCGACCGGGCACGGGCGAGCCCGGGGGCGCGGGCATACAGAAATACCTCGAGGAGGGGTACGATACCCTCTTCCTGCGGTTCTACGCCAAGTTCGAGAAGAACACGGAGGTCTACCACGGCGGGGCACACAACGGGGGCGGCATCAACGCGCGAGCCCCGGGGGTGCCTCAGGGATGCCCGGGCGTGCGGGCCGACGGGAGCAACAAGTTTGACGTGTACCTGGACACCTGGCGCCCCCGCGAGGAGATTCCCTCGCCGGGGCATCTGGTCCTCTACGTCTACCACATGGACCAGGGGGGCCGGTGGGGCGACCAGTTCTTCCCTTCGGGCCGGGTGAATCCTTCGCCCGACAGGGAGCTGTTCGGCGAGGGATTCGCGCCCCGGCCCGACCTGATCCCGGAACGGGATCGGTGGTACTGCTACGAGCTGATGGTCCGGGCGAACACGCCGGGCAGGCGTAACGGGCGGGCGGCTTTCTGGATGGACGGCAAGCTGGTCGGCGACTTCCCCAACCTTCGTTTCCGGAACGTGGCCACCCTCAAGCCGAACCACTTCGGGCTCGACTTCTACACGAACAACCGCAGGGCCCGCAACGACATCACGATGTGGTTCGACGACGTCGTCGTGGCCACCTCGTACATAGGCCCCCGGGCAGGACAGCCCTGAAGCGCTGGCCGAGCCGCGAAGGTGTGCTACTCGCCCCCTGCCTGCAGCCAGGGCCGGCTCACGGGCTCGGCGGCTTCACCTGCCTGATGCTCCCGGACGTACCGTCGATACGCTCCCATGAAGTTGCCCTGGCTGAGCTCGTCCAGTATCTGGGCGCGCAAGGCCAGGGATAAAGCGTCGGGCTTGACCAGGTAGATCCTGTCGATCACCACCCGGTGGTAAGGCCGCGCCTTGCCGTCCTTTCCCTCCCGTTGCTCCGTCACGAACCGGTATTCGCAGACCGAGACGTAGAGCCCGTACTGGCCGTCCGGTCCCTGCGCCGCACAGAGCGAATACTCGTTGCAGATGCCGCCGGCCGCCTCGATCGCAAAGACGAACCGACTGGCGTGCCCCTGATAGTAAGGGTAGCCATCGGCCGCCCAATCCTGGCAGTCCTCCGCAAAGTGAGAGGAGCGGAACGCCAGGCCGTTCTCCCGAATCATCTCATCGGTCGGCGCAATCGCCTCGGCGATGAGGTCGCCGGCGTCCTGACGCCGACGCCACGTGCGCCGCGCCGGCGTAGTGCTCTCGCCGCCGGCCGTCGAGGCGGCACCGCCGCCGGCCTGCGCGAGTCTGGCGGGGGATTCGCGTCCCTGCGAATGCTCATCCGGGGCCTGGGCGCAGGAAGCGCACGCCAGGACGACCGCCGTGAGGCAGGCGGCCCCTGCAACCCTCATGGCTACACGTTGCCTCACTCCCCCCAACGCTCCGATCAAGGAGGCCACGCTGGCCCCGATCACCACCCAGAGCCGCCGAACGAACATAGTCTTCCCTCCCTCTGATGAAATCCCACAACTGCACCGCATGCTCGCGAGCACAGTAGCCGCCCGAGGCCATCCTGTCAAAGGCCGGACGTCGGCAGCACAGCAGTCCTGCGAACGACATGCAACTTGCGCTCTTGCGTGACGGGCTCTGCATTGGGGGATGTGGCTGTTCCGGGGGCTAACGGCCTCCGCCACGGATGTGCCGTCCCTGCTGGGACGTACGACACAGCGCAGGTTCCCCGAGCATCGAGCTACTTGCCCTTATGGGGCTCACCCAGTGAGTAGAGGTATCCCAGCAGGAGCATCTTGCCGCGCATGGTCTGCTGCGGCGTGAACTCGCTGTTGGAGTAGCAGTAGCGCGCAGGCCACAGCGCCTCGGCGTGCGGCCACTGATCCCAGGCCGGGTAGCCCTTCTTGGCATACCACTGCGGATCAGCCATGTAGCCCTTGCCCCATGCGTTCGCGTTCATGTAGGGCGTGTGGCCGGGGTGCACGCCGGGCACGCCGTCGTTGCGCCCGGACGTGTAGATGTTCTCGGGGCAACGGCTGCCCAGGCCGGTCATGTGGACCATGTTCATCGTGTTGCGGCCCAGCCCATAGTCGGCTTCCAGGAGCATCGCTTTCAGCAGCACCTCCTGCTCGGCCGCGTCCGTGGACGCGGCATGCGCGATGCAGAGCGGGTGCACCATCTCCGTGCTCTGGAACCAGCCGTGTGTGGTGTCGCTGCTGCGGCGCGAGGGACGCTGGTTCGACGGCTCCACGTTCTTCTGCATGGCCTCGTGCAAGATCGAGGCCTTCATGTTTCGGAGCAGCTCGGGATAGTGGATCGGTTGCCAGCCGTTCTTGGCGCACATCAGGTACGCGGCGGTGCCCCAGTACTGACAGTGCGACCTGGGGTTGTCGAGCTCCGAGTCCGGCCCCCTGACGACCGTCTCTTCGGCCATCGCGTCTTCGTAGGAACGGTCGCCCGTGACGTTGTAGAGGAACGCCGCGGCCATCATCTTCAGGTCGCGGCCGCGGGTGCGGCCGTTGCCGATGCCGTGGGCGAAGTCGAGGCCGTCGCCGTTCGCGATGGCCCATGCCTCGACGGCCGCGTCCCTGTACTTGCCCATCAGGTCGGGCCTACCCGCAACCCGGAAGCAGTCGGCCGTCATGGCGCAGTTGGCCGCGTTGACCCAGGCCATGTACGGGCCGGCGCCGGCCTGGTACATCCTCGGCTCATCGCCCTGGGTCGGGTTGTTCAATCCGAAGCTGTAGCCGCCTTCGCCGTCGCGCAGGCGCAGCCAGAAATCCACCTCGTAGAGCGCTTCATCGACGATGTCCGGGATGCCGTTGCCGCTCTCGGCGATGTCCAGGTCGTCGTCGCCGATCTTGCCGTTGCTCAGGAAGTAGGGCAGGAGCATGTCCCAGATGATCGAGACGTGGCCGCAGTGGCGGTCCCAGTCGGCGGCGTCGGAGTGCCCGCCCCACGCGTTGGGGTCGGTCGGGTTGCCGGGCTCGTTGTAAGCGCCCCATTGCTCCCTGCGGTCCCACACGTCGCCGCGCATGCTGCGCCACTCCGGATGGTGGGGACCGAACGTCGTCCGGTAGACCTTGAATCCGGGAGGATCCACGTCGGGGATGTACCGGGGCTGCCGCGGCGGCGGGTTGTAGCTGGTGTCCATGCCAATGCGCATGTAGAAGAAGCCGCGCACCGAGGTCTTGAACGGCTCGTAGTAGACATCGGGGCGGATCTCGAACTCCGGGCTGCACCCGATCCCCTCGATCGCCAAACGGAACCTGCCCGTCCCCGTGAACGCGGAGAAGTCGCAGTTCCACACGTCCGACCTGGTCAGGTTCCAGTTGCCGTAGTCCTCGCCTTCCGGCTTCCAGAACGAAACGCGCCCGACTTCGTGCTTCTCCCCGGAATCAACGTCGCAGAGGATGACCTTCCGGCCGACGTAGTCCGAGTAGTCGCGCGCACCGCCGTCCCCCAGCCACATGTAGAGGTCGGCGGACTTCACGGCGGTGTGACTCGGATTGTAGCCGATGAGGTTGACGTGGATGGCTTCGGAGACGCTGCTGAAGGCGTCGAAGGCGAAGTCGGCGGACGGGGTGTCACTGTTGGTCTGCGGTGCCATGCTCAGCGTATACGTGCTGCCCTGCCGCAGCTTGCGGGGGAGCCTCAGGAAGATCGTGTGCTCCACGGTGTAGTTGGCCTCCGGCCACGCATGGTCGGTGCCGTTGACCTTTGTGCGGCGGAACGCATGGGTCGGCCGGACGCCGTCGGCGTAGTTCGGATCGTCCCGTGAGCTGATGGCGTAACTGGCGGGTTCGGCGGCCCTGGCGGTGTCGAGCGCCGGCTCGTAGCGTTTGATGACGGGGCCGCCGCGGCCGCCCTCCCCGGTCTTTCCCTCGGGCGCTTCCCCGTCGCCCCAGTACTCCACCTCGCCATCGAGCCACTGGACCATCAGGTGCTGCTCGTCGACGGTCCGGACACTGACGAACTGCGCGCCGTAGGCCGACGCGCAGATGCTTGCCACAAGCGAACACAGCGCCACTGCTATCGTGCGCTTCCGAAGACACATGGCCGGAATCTTCTCTCCTCAAGCCTGCGTGTGCCGAGTTCCTCTCTGGTGCGCGTCCCCTCTCGCGATGTCTTGCGGCATCCCATGGCACGTCCGATTCGGAGGATTCCACTGGCGTTGTGCTGCCATGTCGAATGCTCTGGCACTCCCGGCCAGAAGGGCCGGTCCGGCGCTATGCACGGGCGAGGGCAAGCATCTCCGCGACGGCCTCGTTCGGTTCGGTCAGTTCCCTGGCCGAGCGAACGGTCACCGTCGGGAGGGCGCCCAGGCTGACGTGCGTCTTCATTCGGAGGGCCGACTCGGACGTCGAGCCGTCGAGGCCTGAGTAGCCGAAGGAGCGACACAGCCCCGCGAAGAGGAACTCGTTCAGCGGGCACCCGCCCGCGCGCTCCAGCCCCTCCGCCGACGACTGCCAGCTCCGGAACAGGTGCGCCTGGGCGAAGGAAAGGTCCTGCGCGATCACCTCGTTCCGCCCCTCGCCGCCGACGACGAGGCCCCGCCCCAGACCGGCCGTCTGCGCGATGAGCCGCCGCATGCCCTCGGGCGTCGTCTGGTACTCGACGATGCCGTTATCGGTGTTCCAGATGCAGAGCGTCACGTCGAGGAAGACGGCGTCCAGGTCGAGATCCTCGGCTGCTTCGGCCACGTTCTCCGTGAGGATGGATCGCCACGTGGCCAGCCCCGGATGGATCTTGACCATGGTCTTCTTGTCCCGATGCCGCAGGCGCGCGGCGTTTGATTCCGGCACGGGCAGGCTCCCTCCCTTGATCCAGGTCCAGCCCTGGACGGACTTGGAGACCGGTTCCCGGTACTGGAAGTCGCGCACGTGGGCGTAGACGGGATGCGTCGGGTCCATGTCCACGGAGTTCATGTGTGGCATGACGCGGAAGCCGGCCGCCCGTGCCGCCCGGATGAACTGACGCCCTTCGGCGCTGGCCCGGTAGGTGGGGTAGTTCTCGTCGTAGGGGTCGGTGCGCCAGCGCGGGACGTGCAGCAGCACGCTGGCGGGGTCGAGCCTTGCGGCGAGGGCATCCAGTATCCCGTCCTCGCACGGACACCAGCTCACAGCGAAGCGTACGTCCTCCAACCAGTCGGGCCGGGGGGAGCGGGGCTCGTAGGCCCTGCGCAGCCATTCCCGGTACGCCGAAGCGGGGACTCGCCAGTCGCCCTCATACACGTTCAGGCGCCACGCAAGGCCCCCGGCGGCGAGGTTCCGGTCGAGCGGGCCGGCCGGTTCGGTCTCGAAGCCGAGCCGGCGCTCTGTCCCTGAGTCTCCGCCCCCGACCTGCAGGGCCTTGAAGCGGTAGCGGTCGTCCCGGCAGTGAACCCAGAATCCCCCCTCGTCGCCTTGCAGGATTGCCATGCCCGCTTCCCAGGAGTGAGGCCACGCCCAGCGCGAGCGGGCGATGAGGGGATCCCCCAGGTCGAGCATGACACCCTGGAAGAAGGGAGCAACGAGCTTCAAATCGGGAGCGATCCCCGCGAGGTTCCAGCGGCAGGCCCGAAGGCCAGGGCGCGAAGCATACCCGCTGGGCTCGATGACGAGGTCGCCGGTCTCGGGGTCCTCGGTGATCGCCAGGACGCCGTCTCCGTGCCACGCTTCGAAGCGGTATTCGGCCGAGAGGGCATTGAGACGCCGGCAGCTCGCCCGGTCGCCCGGCGCCCCGGACAGGGGCGAGACGCCCTGGTTGGCGTAGAGGAGCTCCAGCACCGGCTTCGACCTGGCTTCGGACTCGACGAGCAACTCCCGCCCGTCGGACTTGCGAACCAGGGACACCAGCACGCCTGATTCGAAGCGGGCCTTCAGAGTCTTCGTCTCCACGATCAAGCGATCCCCGTCGACGTTCAACATCTTGCACCTCCGCGCCTTGCGAGCCCCGGCTGAGGACGGACAGGCTTGCAGGCCCTTGCGCAGGCTTGACGTGGGCGCCCTGTCCGGAAGGGAACATACGTTGGGCCCGGGGGCAGGTCAAGCGCATCGACGCTGAGAAGCTGGAATGGCTCCCATCGGGCCGGCCGGCGGCAGGGCAACCGCGCGGCCGCAAGCGCAAGGAACAAGGCTGCGACGCCGGGCCGTTGAAAAAGCAGCAAGGCCCGAGCAACATACATCAGTGCCTGCCTCGGCTGAGTCCGAGGCGTTGTCGCTCGGTTAAGGGAGCAGCAATGAAGACACGTCAGACGTTGCTGATCGGGGTAGCGGCCTTTGTGCTCATCGCTGGAGGATGGAACATGTCCGCGGCGCAGACTGGGCAGACCGAGGGCCTGGCGCCCTGGGCAGACAACACGGACCCGACGGACGTGCCCAAACAGCACGTCGAGATGATCACGGCGCCGCGCTATGAGTACGCCGTCGTCCAGGGCGGCACGATGGACGGCGAGAACTGCCGCCAGCCGATCGGCGTCTGGCACGCCTATCCCCAGAGATGGGAGTCCAACCGCGCGGTGCGCATGGAGAACATCGGCGACACCGACGTGGTGAACCCATGGCTCTCCAACGGACGCAACAACTTCCGCACCCTCTCCGAGATCATCGCCAGCCTCACCCTTCCCGGGATGACCGACCGCGAGAAAGCCATCGCCCTCTACTACGGCGAAGCCACCTACCGCTGGCACCATGCCGCCGGCGGCGGGGCGGAAACGGGCGACCCCGTCAAGCTCTTCAACGTGCGCGGTTACAGCGCCTGCGGCGACAACTCGGTCGCGCTGGCCGGACTCTGGCAGGCGGCAGGGATCAAGGCCTGCCCGGCCTTCCTCGTCGGCCATTGCATCTCCGAGGCCAACTACGACGGCGGCTGGCACCTGATGGACGGCGACATGCAGAACATCTACCTGAGGCGCGACAACAAGACCATCGCCAGCGCCCAGGAGCTGGGCCGCGACCACGACCTCATCAGGCGGACCCGGGTCCACGGGATTCTCTCCCGCGACGGCACCAAGCAGAGCGAAGGGGAGGCCGCCCAGTACGTCTACGAGGGCCCGGCCTCGGGCAGCCGCGATGGCTACAAAGGCCACACGATGAACATGGTGCTGCGGCCGGGCGAGGCGATTGTCTGGCGGTGGGGGCACGCGATGCCCCTGAAGTACCAGGGCAGCTCACACCCGAAGGACCAGGTCCAGAGCGATGACTGGATGGGGAAGATATGCAACGGCCTGTGGGACTACCGCCCGGACCTGAGCGGCGACCTCTGGCGCAAAGGCGCGGAGGCAGTCGAGAACATCCGGGCGACCCCGGACGGCCTCGCCGCCGAGCCCGGCAAGACTGGGACGATCCTCTGGCTGATGCGCAGCCCCTATCCCTTTGTGGGTGGACACTTCGATGCGGAGGGCGTCGAGGCGAAGATCGAGCTTTCGAAGGACGGCAAGGAATGGCAGGAAATGACATCCGGAATTCTGGACTACCAGTTCCCCTCCGAGTGGGGGCCGTGGTACGAGTACCGGCTCCGCTGTCGGCTCGAAGGCGAAGCGCGGCTGAAGGAGCTGCGGATCATCAGCGACGTGCAGATGGCGCCCCAAGCGCTGCCCGGCATGGTGGTCGGCAGGAACGGCTTCGTCTATACCGACCAGAGCCCCGACGGGCGCAAGGTCCGCGTCACGCACGAATGGGTTGAGCGTTCGGCCACGAGGACGCCCGAAGCCCCGGCAAGGGCCATATTCCCACCCGATGGCGGCGAGAGCGACGGCAGCGAGTTCGCCTTCCAGTGGAGTCCGGCTAACGACCCCGACG
>CAZSET010000120.1:0-11953 GCA_964605915.1 uncultured candidatus Brocadiaceae bacterium
CCCCCTTACCCTGAAGGAAGGAGATAAACCGGGTCACCCGCGGCAGTGTGTGGCGTCGGCAGGTGCTTTCCCTCTGGGTTGCCTTGCAGTATGATAGATACTCATCCTGGAGGCGGTCGAGGGAAGTATCGGTTGGTTGGCCGAGTTGATTCGTTGCGAGCTGGTGCTCGAACTCTGTGAGGTACTGCTGCGCCAACGTCTTGCTCTTTGTCCGGAGCGAACGGCCGCCCTGGGAGCACGATAGAGCAACAGGGATGGTCCTCCGAGCCCGGGCCGGATGGGGTGGATTTGCAAGTCTTTAGGCTATCAGTGGTTACGAACGGTGCGCCCGTAGCTCAGTAGGATAGAGCGGCGGTTTCCTAAACCGCAGGTCCCGCGTTCGAGTCGCGGCGGGCGTACCACCTATCTCCCTATGTCCTCACGGCTTACAGCACTCCCACCTTTGCTTTTCGGGCACCAGTGGGTCAGTCTTGGGTCAGTCGGTGGCCATACAGCCCGAACCCTCCAATACAGGTAAGCTTCCGCCACCTCTGACGATCTCGCATGACACTTGGCTAAGCAATCCGCGTGTCGTGGACCAGGGCCTGATCGGTTGCACCCGCGTGGTTGCCGAGTTGCGTTCAGCCGACCCAGGCGCGGACGTTGTCGAACCAGTGGTCGTGGTCGCGATCGACCCAGCCTGCCCAGTTCTCGTCTCTCACGAAGAACCTGCCCTCACCGGCGTGGATCGCGTCCGTGTCCCCATCCGTCGAGTCCTCGCCGATCGCGCCGCCCACATGAACTACCGACAGGCTGCCCGCCTGCGCGCTGCTGTTCGTGAAGTCGCCCAAGGCGAACGGGCTCGACAGGCGCCCGCCAGCCTCGAACACGGAGTCGTTCACGCTCCCGCCCACGTAGACGCTTGAGAGCGCCCCGCCGGACGGGACCCGGCTGGTGAAGTCGCCCAATGCATACATGCTCCCGACGCTGACGGCTTCCAGGGCCGAGTCCAGAATGCCGCCCCCCGTGGCCTGGACAGCTGCCAACTGCCCGCCCAATGGTGACAGCCCAAGAGGGCACTACAGCGGACGCGCAATGGCGCGCCGCCGAGTTGTCCGCAGGCAGCAAGGCCCGAACGGGTCGTTGAACGGCGTCTGCCCCCGCCAGATCTCCTTCTCCGTCATCCCGCTCACTCCGGGATGAAGCCCCGCTGTCGGGAAGATCATGGTCTGGTAGCCTCGAGCCAGCAGGTACTGGCCGAGCATCTGCCCGATGAACTCCAGCGCGTAATCCTGCAGCCCGTGCCCCACTCGCCCGTACAACGTTTCCATGTAAGGGCGCTTCACCTGGTCGGGGATCATCGGCATGTCCCGCTCCGCCAAGCGGGCGGGAGCATCCAGAACCGGGCCCAGAATGGGCTGCGCGATCGAGATCACCGACCTGGCCTCGGGGATGAAATCGCGCGGATGATGGCCTTCGGACGCCGCATCGAACAGGGGCGGCATCGGATCAAAGCGTTCCACGGGGGCCACGCCCACCAGCGCCGCCCCGTGCTGTCGTGCCAGCTCCTTCACGGCAGCGGTCAGCTCGCCGCCGTCTTGCCGCGTATGCGCCACGGTTCTTCAGCAAGCTCCAGGATGAGTGCCGGAACGCCAACCGCCACTCCCGGCCGGGCTCCCGCGGGGATCAGCGGGCCCGGGCCGTTCCTACACAGCATCCATTATGTCGCGGGCCAGCTCCGCGGTCCGCTTGATGGTCTCGATGATGGGCAGGTCGTAGGGGCACTTCTCCTCGCACTCGCCGCACTCGATACACAGATCCGGCACCTTCGCCACGTGCAGGGCCCAGTCCTTCACCAGTCGGTCGCGCGGCATCCGTTTCGCCGCTCCTTCGAACGTCATCGCCATCGTGATGGCCACCCCTTGCGGGCAGGGCTGGCAGTAGCCGCAGCGCCGGCAGAAGAGCTTGCCCAGCTCGGCGGCGATCGCGGCCGCCTCCGCCTTCTCGTCGCCCCGGAGCGTCTCGCCCGACTCGACCAGCGACACGATCTCCTGGATCTCCTCGGCGCGCTGGATGCCGGGGATCGGGACCAGGTCGGGGTAGCCGTTCAGGAACTTGAAGGCGAGCCGCGCGTTGTCATACTGGCCGCCGCACAGGGGCTTCATCACGATGAAGCCCAGCCCGAGTTCGCGCACCTTCGGCACCAGCTCGTCGGCCGGTTCCGAGGTCACCAGGTTGAAGGGGAACTGGACGGTCTCGAAGGCCGGGTGCTCGATCATCTCGAGCGCCAGACCCAGATTGTGCGATGTGACGCCGACGTGGCCGACATGGCCGGCGTCACGCGCTTCCATCAGCCCCTCCAAAGCGCCGCCGGGTCCCGAAACCCTCTCCCATCCGGCCCGGTCGGACACGCTGTGCAACTGGTAGAGGTCGATGACGTCGACGCCCATCTGCTGTTGCGACCTCTCGACGTCGCGCAGGAGGCCGTCCCTGGTGGGAGCGCCGCTCTTGCTGGCAAGCACCAGGCCGTCACGCCGCCCCTTGATGGCGGCGCCGACCTTCTGCTGGCTATCGCTGTAGCCGGCGGCCGTATCGATGAACGTCACGCCCAGGCTCAGTGCACGACGTATGACTCTGACGGCCTCGTCAACGCTGATCCGCTGGATGGGGATGCCTCCGAACCCCACGGCGGACACCTCGAGCCCGCTCTTGCCCAGGACGACCTTTCTCATGATGCCTTCACCTCGCTGGCGGCCCGCAGGCCCGGCCCCGTCGCCTTGCCAAAGCTCAGTCTTCCTTCTTGACCAGGTCCCGCAGGCAGGACGGCAAGTTGCCCCGGCTGCGGTGAGCGGCGACGCACGCGCAGCAGAGCCCGCGGCGCTCGCAGTCCTTCGCCTGGCAAATGCACTCGGCCGCATTCGTTTCCCTGTTCGGGCACTCGTCCATCGGGGCACTCCCTTCGTGTTGAGTCAGACCGCCGGCCTCTGCCGGCTTACCGCAGAAACATTCAGCTTAGCCGAGACTGCGCACGCAGTCCACAAGACACTGCCGGGCGGGTAACTGGGAGGTGCTGCCGCAGCCTGACTGAGAAAGGAGCGCAGGTGTGGCATCGGGCCGACGCCGCGCGGCCGCGAGCATCTCCAGGGCACCGGTGGCGGGCTTACGCCGGATGCTGCCACAGTGCATCCGGCAGGTGACTGCCCGCCGCCGTCAGTTCCCCAGGCTCTCGTACTTGTAGACAAGGAGGGACTTGTTCTTCTGCCACCACTCAGTCCATCTCGCGTGTACGCCTTCGGTTCCGCCCGGCGGGCGAAAGAACGAGAGCCCTGCCGAAGATGACACCCGCGGGGGGCCAACCGCTGACAGACCCACATCCCCGGCGTTGACCTTGATAGCCTCCAGGCACGCCGCCAAGTCGTTGGCCTCGCCGCCCTGCGTCATCTCCATGATGTCGATCAGCGCGGGCACCGCCAGCGGGTGACCGTACTTCACAAAGCCGACCAGTATCGCCTGGGCCTCCACACTGGCGTCGCGCGCCGCGGGGGACATTCCGATGTAGGTCTGCGCCATTGCCTGGACGATCCGCCCCGGATCATCTCCGACGCTGCGCGGCAGCGCCACGCCTCTCTGCCAGAGCTGCTGCTTCAGCCACTGCTCGCGCGGCCCCACCGGCGCCCCCTCCAGGACGGCCTGGCACTCCCGAGCAGTCTGACGGACTGCTTCGGCTCGCCGCTCAAACAGATCATTCGTGTAGGGGTGCGTCAGGCCCATATGCCCTACGTTCATCGCTTCCATCATGCCGATGGGGCTATGGAAGACGATGTCCGCCGTCGTCACGGCATTGAAGGCGGCAACCAGTCGGCGCTCGTCGACGCTCCCGCGACGACCCAGGTCGGTACCCGCTGCGAGCATCTTGGCCATCGCCGACGCTGCGGGGGCGTAACGCAGGCGCCCCAACGCTTCCACACACTGACCGGGCACTCGCCGGATCTCGCTCTGGTAGGCCCACTCAAGTGCCTGGTAGACCTGCGGACCCGCCCCTCGGCATCCGAGTTTGCCAAGGGCCTCGACAACGTAACCAACGTCGCCGGCGGCCTTGTCACCGTGCTGCCCGACGAACTCCGGAGCCGTCAGCGCCGCCAGGTGCTGGGTGAGGAGCTGCGCGGCGACTGCGTCCCTCGATTCACCCAGGTGCCTTATGGCGTCCCAGCGTACCCTGCTGCTGCTGTGCCACAGCAGGGGGGTGACCGCTACCGAGAGTAGCTTCCCTTCTTTCATCATCTGCACGGCTTGCTGCTCGGCCGCTGCGTCGCGGGGCTCCTTGCCCCAGCCTTCCGTCCCCTGGAAACGGGCCACCACATCCGCGTCTGCCGCAACGGCCTCGGCATTTTCCTGAGGGACGCTACTGAAGGCCGCCTCGCGCAGAGCCGGATAAGCCGCAATCTCGTCAACCAAGAGGCCGGCGGAAACCGGGCCGTGACAGACAACAAGGAGCAAGGCCACCACCGCGCCGCCGCGCGCGGCGCCCCCGCGCGCGTGTGCTCGTTCCGACTGGCTAATCATCGTGTGGGCTCCTGCGGACGTGCGGTTGACTCCCATCCGCCGCACGGTGAACAGAAGATGCACCGGTCCTCAGACCGAGTGCCGACGGGCAACGACACTATCCGCTGCAGGCTGCGTCGGCCCTTCGGGCTCGTGCCCCGGCGCATCACAAACTTGCCGCACGGCAACAGGGATCTCCTGGCGCACGCGACCACTGCAGCAGCCGCAGCCAACCGCGTCATCGTGCTACGAGCATTGTCTCGGTGAAAGCCTCGCGGTCTCCGCTCCGTAGGGCGAGACAGGCGGCGAAGAACCTGGATGAAAGAGCTCAACCTGACCATCTCGGATCGCTACCGCGACTGCGTTCGCGTCGGCACCCGTTCGTGTAAGCACACCCATGGAGGGGAAGCTCGGGCCGACCATGTTCCAGTCCGACTACCTGAACAGGAAGGAGAGGCCGTCCATGGGCGCCGCCTCGCTCTGCCACCCGAACAGGGAGGTGTAGAGCCCCTTCGCGCCCTCCACGCCGGTCGTCACGAACTCAATTCATCCGAACGCGGCATGCTTCGAGCTTTCCTGCCGCATCTCCGTCCTCCCTGTCTTGCCACAACGCCCTGCGGCATTGGGATGACATCCCGAGCCCCCCGGCGGGCACGCCCAGCCGATCGGGATCGACTGCTGTTGCTCATCCCCCTGGCGGCCTACCAGCGGAAGAAACGGTACGGGTCGTCCCAGGCCTCGGGCACGTCCACGTAGAGGCCGTCCAGCCAGCGCTGCTCGCCGTCCGCCACGGGGCGTGAGACGTGCTCGAGCAGCCGCGTCTCACCGGCCGCGCCCATGTTGGCCAGCAGGCGCGTTACCAGGCAGCTCGCGCGGCGGTAGGTTCGCTTCACGTTGCGCTGCTGGGTGAAATCGAACTGCCACGGCTCCTCACCCGTAGCGAAGTCTCCGTTCTCCAACAGGGTCTCGACCGGATGATCTGCCTGCTGGGACTGGACGTAGTCCCCTTCGTAGAGCCGGAACCCGTCGATCCAGAGCCGCCCGCCCGGCTGCGAGCAACTCAGGTAAGCAAGTATGCCCTGAGCAGCCGACTCATCCGCAGCAAAGGTCAGGTGCAACTCCGTCCACTCGCCGGCCTTGAGCCGGACGTCCTCTCCCTGAGGAAGCGGCTCCGGGGGAGCGGCGGGCGGTGCGCCCCCGCCGCGGCTGAACCTGCCCCTCCGACGGGCCGAACGCTCGAGCCCGAGGCGCGCGCTCAGGTCCTGGCCCAGTGCCTTGGCGCGGACCGCGAGCGTGTAGGTCTTGCCGGCCTCGGCTCCTGCCACCCGCTGGCCCAGTCTGGCGCCCTGCACGGTGAGCGGTCCCATAGTCACCAGTGCTCCCGGCTTCCCGGCTTCGTCTCGGCCTGCGGTGAAGGCCGTCGGCGTCCCGAGGGCGGAGTTGACCTCTTGCGGCAGAAGCTGGCAGAACACGACGTTCAGGTTCTCGGCCTTTGCCAGCACGCCGTTGCCGATGGGTGTGGCGCCTCCGGCAACGAGCGGCAGCTCCCTCGGCGCGCGGTTGTGCACGTCCGCCGGCCCGACGCCGGCCAGAAGCGAGTCGGAGGCAGGCGGCTCGAAGTACGAGGCGATGTGCTCCGCCTTCCTCGTCGTGACCTTCAAAGGCAGGAAGGAACTCGCTTCCTCGCCGTCGAGTCCGAGGGCCAGCACGTGGCCGCCCGCCTTCACGAAGTCCGCCACGGCCGCCACGCTGCCGGCGAGTTCCCGTCCGCCCCCCGGCCCGACTACCAACGCCTGGTCGGCCGACAGCTTCCCGCCCCGGTAGGGCGTGAGGGTGAGCCCCGTTGACTCGAGCTGCTCCCGCCCCGGCGCATCGCCGACGTAGACGGCCTGGCGCCTCGGAGCAGGCTTCCAGCCCGAGACGTACTGAACGATGTTGCGCGTGAGTGCCTGCGCCGCCGGGTCGGAGTCGGTACGTCCCGTCACGTCCATCTGGCAGAAGAGCACCATGCCCTTGCCTTCGCGGTATTCCATGAGGGGGGCGTACTGGAGGGCGTAGCCGCCGTCGAGGATGGGCAGGAAGTCGCCCGCGGCCGGTTTCTCGATCAGCGCCGATGCCACGTTGCCCCGGTTGCCGCAGCGCCAGACCCGCTTGACGCGCAGGCCGCACCACTCGACGGTGGGAGAGTAGTCGAGTTCGTATTCGATACGCGGGGGAAGGATCGTCGCGTCGCCCCGCCAGTTCCAGAGGTGCTCGTCGGCGATGCCGGCCAGCAGAGGATGGTCGGGTACCCGCTTGAAGACCCAGCGCAGGCCGTACTCCGCTATGCGGAAGCCGAATCGCTTCTCGAGGACGTCTCCCGTCTGCTCGAAGATGACGACTTTCAGGCCGTCGCGCACGCGGGAGATGTCCGGGGCCGGCACATCGAGCGTCAGCGCCCCTTTGCCGACGACGAAGACATCATAGCCGGCCAGGTCTGCGTTCGAACTCACCTTCTCAAACGCGATGCCCAGGCTGCTCAGCATCGCGGCCGTCTCGCCCTTCGGGTCGAAGAGCGCGATCCGCTCCTCGGTCCGGACCGTTTGCGGCGCCGGCATCACGTCGATGGCGAAGGACTCTTCCTGCGTCTCGCCGTTGCTGAACTTGACCGTGGCGGCGAGGGTGTACTGGCCCGCGGCCAGGTTCGCCGGAAGCTCGAACGCGAGCGGAATGCGCTCCTGCTCGCCCGTGGGGAGCTTCACCGTCTTCCTGCCGGTCACCGCGCGAGGCAGCGTGAAAGACCATTGGCAGTCGACCGTGAGAGTTTCGCGCGAGTTGTTGATGATAATGAGCTGCTTCTCGACCGTCTCGCCGGGCAGGAAGTTGTGGCCCTTGCTCGTGAAGGCGTCCGCCTTGCCGCCGATGTAGGCGAGCAGCCCCATGTTGTTGCGATAGAGGGCCTGCGCCGCGGGGGTGGCGATCCAGTCTGAGCGCTCGTAGGCCAGGTCCATCCGCTCGTAGCGATCCTCGACGTAATCCGGGCTCAGGCCCGGTCGCTGCAGGTTCTCCCAGTCGACCGGGAACTCCTTGCGCCCGGTGTCGACGCCCGGGCGAGGCTTCCAGTAGTGCCCGTGCTCCCACGGGGAGTTGGCCGACATGCCCCACGTGCGGAAGGCGCGCCAATTGCTGGTCAGGTACATGGCGATGACGGGGTAGCGTTCGTCGAAGTCCCGGGAGCCCAGCCGGTTGGGGTAATCCCACCGTTGCCAGAGCCTGCCCGCCCGGAACTGCTCGGCCTCCCAGCGCAGGTTCTCCTTCTCCAGGTCGCTGATCCGGAAGGCACCATCGCCCAGGAACTGGGCGTCCCACTCGGCCAGGCAGAACTCCCACGGCACCACGGCGCTGCCGAACGATCGCCTTCCCTTGTACCATCCGTGGTACATCGCCCAGTCCCACGTGAACGGCACGCTGTACTCGCAGGTGAAGACCGGCTTCACGCCGACCGTCGCCCAGTGCCCGAACCAATCGTCCATCTCCTGGATGGGCGCCCAGTTCGCGTAGAAGTTGCTGGTGTGCATCGGGCCCAGGTTGCCCGAGGAGTGGTGATAGCAGACGCGGGTCGGATCGAGCCGGTTGACGATGGCCTGCGCGCGCAGGGCGTTGTTGGCGTTCTGCAACGACCCTCCGGTCCGCGGATCCTGGATTCCGTCGATCATGTCCGGGTCCATGTCCTGACTGTAGCCGGTTCCGTTGTGGCTCGTGTCGTAGAAGACCACGGAGGGGTGGCTGCCTGCCACGCCGACGTAGAACTTCGCCAGGTCCGCGTAGCCGTTGGTCTGCTCGGCATCCGGCTCTTCCCACTGGTAGCGGCGGAAGTGCGGCTGGGAGATGGATACGAGCATCCCCACGTCGTCGGCCGCCCGGAGGATCTCCTCGAAGCTCAGATGGGACCCCGGCGCGCAGCCGTAGTTGTGCGTGTAGACGTAGTTGATCCCGTAGCTCTGCAGACGCGTCAGGCTCTCCTTGGCGGCCTCGTAGTTGGCCACGAACGCCCCCACCTGCGCATTGTCGAGCGGCACCGAGGACAGGAAGATGCGCGTGCCGTTCAGGTAGAAGTCGCGCCCATCGATCCAGAACTCGCGGAAGCCGAAACGCTCCGAGAGGGCCGTGTCGACGACCTTGCCCCGCGCGTCCAGCAGCGAGAGGTCGACGTCATACTGGTTCTGCGGAGTGTGCGTGTCCCAGAGCTTGTCCGGCTTCCAGCTCTCCGTGAACGAGAAACGCCCGTCCGTCAGGTCGCTTCCGCTGAAGGCCGCGCTCGTGAACTGCCCGACGCTGCGGCCGTCCTCGGCGATCTCGGCACGGAGGGCGTAGCGGGCGTCCTGCGAGATGCCGTCCAGAGCAGCAACGAACGTAACCTCCCACTTGCGCACCGACGTTTCCACCTTCACGTCGGCGATCCGGGGTCCTGCGGGCTCGCCCACGAGGTAGACGTCGCCGCACAACCCCCTGCGCGCGATGCGCCCGCGCACCTGCCTGGGCTCATTGGTGTCGCTGAACGAAAGCGTGACGGCGCTCAGTGGCAGGCCGACGAAGTACATGCTGAGCGTATGCGTCCGGCCGGGCCGGCATGCCGAGGTGAGGTCCACCTCGCCGGCGGGGAAACGCAGTTCGCCCACCTTCTGGCCGTCCAGGTACACGGCCGCCGCGGAGTTCACGTACTCCGCGTAGAGCGTGACGCGCCGGCCGGCCCATGCCTCCGGGATGGTGATCTCCCGCTGATACCAGGCCATGCTGACGCCGCCCAGGTTCTCATCCGCCCAGCTCGGATGGGCATAGAGCGTCTGGCAGTCCTTCTGCATGTAGTCGGTGATGCCCGGCCAGGAGCCCGGCACCTTGAAGTATCCCCAGCCGTCGGTCGGGACGGTCTCCGTCAGCTCGGGGGCCGGCTGCCAGCGCCACAGGCCGTTGATGCAGACGCGTTCCCGCGTCGGCGTGCTCTCCCGGTATGCCCCATCCAGATCCCAGACGGCCTTCACACCTTCCGGGAGCGCCGTGTGCGAGACCTCTCGGCCGGTCGATCTTCCCGGCGCACCACAGCCAAGGACTGCTAAGACGCAAATCACAACCGTGCTCTTCAAGGTTACACCACGCATCGAGCTTCTCCTCTGGCAAGGTTCCTGCCGACAGGGGGCAGCCCTCTGCCTCGCAACTGCCCGCATGGTCCAAAATCCCCCTTCTACCGGAACAAGACCGGCATTTCAATGCCCAGGAGTCTCGCTTTCGATCACGATCGGTCCAGATCGACCTGAGGCCGGGTATGATCTGGCGGGCAAAGGAATGCGGGGGGGGCGCCTGCTGCGGGCGTGCGGCGCGCGTGGAGGCCGAGATAGACAAGGTGCTTCGGGAGCGCGAGCGAATTCAGTCCACGCCGCCTTGAATCCCGTCTCTACTCAGGTTCAGCGGGCGCCTGTGGGCCTATGTACGAGGTGGCGGCGACCACGTCGTCGTACCACTTCGTGTTCGCGCGCACGGTGTTCCTCGAGATGAACAGGCCGATGCCGAAGCGATCGATCTTGAGCGTGTCGACGTCGCGGAGCCTCATGTTGGGAAAGTCCGCCACGAGTTTCCCATCCAGCCAGCAGGCGATGCGTCCGTCGCGCTGGCCGGGCGTGTTGGCCTGGACCATGTACTCGTAGCAGTACCAGCGACCCAGCTCGGGAATCAGGTCCGGCCGGGCAACGAAGTGCTGGCCGAACGTCGCGGCACCCGATCGCAAGTAGGATCCCGGCACGACCTCGCCCGAGGGATAGAAGTGATCTCCGTAGCGTCCGCCCTGCTCGGCGTGGTAGCAATAGACATTCAGGTAGCCAGGCGATCTGCCGGATGAGTTCTCGTTCTCGAAGTTGACGAGGAACTTGTTGCGCCCGTCGGCCGGTATGCCCGGGGTGGCACGGCCGCCAGGGTAGTACTGAGCGGAGATCGCCCCGCCATTGTGCACGGAGCTTCTCCGGACGGCAAAGCCCTCGTCGAACTTGGAGTACCAGCGCAGAAAAAGGACGTCGCGCTCCTCGTCGAGACGCTTGTCCACCCCGATTGAGAGTGGCGTCCTCTGTTGCGGCACGGTCAACGCCAGCGCTTTGCCTCCGCCGTGCACGTTGCCGGCCTCTTCCGTGATGCGCATGTTGGCGTCATGGATGAGCCAAGTCCACTTGTCGCGCAGGTCAGCGGGAGAAGAGCAGTCTTCAAAACCGTCGGCGAAGATCACCGAAGGAGCCTGCGCGATCCCCCGGTCGCCGGGGTACTTCGCGGCGATGCCGTTCCCTTCAGGAAGCTCTGACAGCACGGTTGATCTCTCCGATCCGGATCCGCTGGCCGTGAGGAAAGCCAGCACCAGCACAACCAAAATGTGACACCAACTCGCAGCTCTCATGGCTCCGCAACTGGCCTCGTCGAAGAGAGGTTTGTGCGCGGCCCGCCTTGGCCAGCCGCCTGTGAGGACGCCTACCTGCGCACGTCGATGGAGAAACTCTGGGTTGCGGGCCCCATCTGCCTGGTGCTGACTTCGACCTTCTCTTGGCCCCACATGAGGGCGTTCAGGTCGTACGTGCGGATCTCTTTGTCAATGGTAGCGGTCACTTCGACCTGCGCCTTGCCGGCGGCCTCGGGCGTGCCCGTGAGCAGGCCGGCGCCCTGATCGTCCATGCTGAGCCACGCCGGGCCACGCACAAGGGCGAAGCGGGGCACCTCCACGTCCCAGTAGCCCTTGCCGCCAGGGGCCCTGGAGCGCAGGTCCCCGACGGAGCGGATCGCCGCGAGCTGGTAGCGGTACTGCTGACCGACCTTCGCTTCCGTGACGGGCCCGGTATGGATGAACGGCCGGGGCGCCTCCACGTAGTCGGACGAGTAGCTGCGCTTGCCCGCCTCATCCACGGCCACCACGCGATAGTAGGCCCTGTTGGCGTTGGGCAGACTCAGGCCCTCGCCCACGACGGCGAGTTCGGTCCCATCCGTCTCCGCCACGAAGTTGGCCGGGAAGGGGACGGGTAGCTTATGCTCCTGGTTGCCGACATTGGCGTCGTAGGGAGTGTCGCTGGCAAAGAACCCCTTCTCGTCGCTGCCATAGACCTTGTACCTGGCGGGCCGGCGGCCCTCCGGGTTCGGCTTCCAGCGCAGGACGCCCACGTTCTTCTGCTGGTCGAACTCCAGGACCACGTCAACCGGATAAGCCACGCAACGCGCCGTGAAACTCCACACCTTACTCCATGGCCCCCACACCCCATTGCTGTCCATCGCTCGCACACGCCAATAGTACGTGGTGTCCGGCGCCAGCAGACCCGGGAAGGGCAGCGTGTACTGAGCCTTGCCGTTGTCCGCGGTCAGGGAAATGAGCTTGGCAAAGTTGGGCGAGAGCGGCCACTTCATGTCCGCCCGCTCGGAAAGCATAAAGTGG
>CAZSET010000121.1:0-11898 GCA_964605915.1 uncultured candidatus Brocadiaceae bacterium
GGTGGTTGTGAGACCGGGGGACGAGTTCTGCTTCTTCGCCGGCGCCCAGCGCGGAGTGGCCACTGCGGACGCTGGCGTGCTGATGCGCAGGTTCGACGAAATGGGGCTTGAGGCCCCCGCACTGAAGTACGGCTTCCAACTGGCCGAGTTCCCACCCGAACGCGTCGCCTGGACAACGTGGCTTCTGGACGAGGCGGCGCCCTCGGCCACTCCGAACACGGATGCGCGTCCCGTCGTCTTCGCCCTGTTTCTCAGGCTTCAGTCGCATTACGCGCAGGGGGCGGTGCCGGGCCGAATCCGGCCCGACGGAGATCGCGGGGACGTCTTCATGCGCGTGCGCTCGATGCGACGGATCTGGCTTTGGCTGCCCTTTGCCCTTGTTCTGGCGCCGCTCGCGCTCGCTCGTGCGGGGTTCGGGCGCGAGCGCGCCGCAGCGTGGGCTTGTGGCTTGAGCGTATTCACCACCGGCATGTTCGGGCTCGCGGCGGAGGTCTTCATCATCTACCTCTATCAGACGTCCTTCGGCTACGTCTATCGCGACATCAGCGCTATTGTCGGCCTTTTCATGCTGGGATTGGCCCTGGGCGGATGGCTGATGAGCCGCCGGGCGGTGGCGCGGCCGGGCAGTGCCATGCTGGCCGTCGAGTGCGCGCAGGCCGTCCTGGTCCTCTCCCTGCCGGCGGTCTGCGGCCTGCTCTCGTTCTCGCCGTGGGGCTTCATGCTGCTTTCGCCTGCGGTTGGCTTCCTGACCGGATCGCAGTTCCCGCTTGCGGCCCGCATCGGACTTCGCTCAGGCGGGCATGCCGGCACGGTGGCCGGCGCCTACGACGCTGCCGACCATCTGGGTGCCCTGGCCGGAGGCGCCTGGGCGGGCCTTCTGATGGTGCCTGCACTCGGCGTGGCCCAGAGCGCCGCCGTGCTGGGCCTCATTAAGTGCGTCAGCCTTACTGGCCTGCTGTTGGTCCTGTCCCGGGCCTTCGGGCGCACGGGCCGAGCGTAGCGGACCTTTGGGATCGCGGTGCGGGATCAGGGGCTCATTCGTCCTCGTTCTGTCTGGTCTGGGGACGGTTTCGAACGACGACGAGGACGAGTAACAGATGGACGGGTAGTCTCGACGTTGAGGCCCCCCCAGTGCGCTGACTTGCGCCCGTCCCCCGACAGGTCTATGATGATGCTGTTCGGCCCCGATCCGGTCTTTGAGAGGACGCAATGGCAAAGATCAAGACACTGCTTTGGTGTGCTCTGGCTGCGGCTCTGGCGGCAGGCGCAGCGCCGGAGGAGCAGGCCGGCGAACCGGCGGCTGCGGCCGGCCCGCCCGCCCGCTACGCGTACTTCGAGGTGGATGGCTACCTGAGGGAGTCCCTGCCCGCCGTGTACCTGTTCGAGACGGAAGGGGAGACGCTTCACGACCTGCTTGGGCGGATGGATCGAGCTCGCGCCGACGAGAACGTCCAGGGCCTCATCCTCAAGGTGGGTTCATTTGAGGCAGGATGGGCCAAGATCCAGGAGATCCGGCGTGCCCTCAACGGCTGCCGCGCGGAGGGCAAGGACGTCATCTGCTACCTGCAGGGAGCAGGCAACCGCAGCTACTACCTGGCCACGGGGGCGGGACGGATCGTCTCCGCCCCGACGGGGCACCTGATGCTGGTGGGCCTGCGGGCCGAGGCCATATTCGCGAAAGGGCTGCTGGACAAGATCGGTGCGAGCGCCGACTTCGTGCAGGCCGGCAAGTACAAGACGGCCGGCGAGACGCTGAGCCGTACGGAGCCGTCCCCGGCGTTCCGCGAATCCATCGAGTCCGTGCTGCGCGATTACCACCATCAGCTTCTGGCGGGCATCGCGGAGGGACGCGGGATCGCCGTCAGCGCTGCCGACGAGTTGGTCCGCGGCGGCCCTTAGACCGCTCAGCAGGCGCTGGAGGCGGGTGCGCTGGACGACGTGATGTTCTATGACGAGCTGCTCGCCGACGTTCGGGAGCGGCACGGGGGGCGGCTGGTCGTCGAGTCCGACTACGGCAAGGAGGCACGTGCCCAGCCGCTGAAGTCCGGACCTTTCAGCCTCTTCAGCCTGTTAATGGGCGGGGGGACGCCCCGGCGCGCCGAAACGAGCGGCCCCTCCGTAGCCGTCCTCCATGCCACCGGTCCCATTCTTACGGGGGATTCAGAGGGCATCGGTTTCGGGGAGGACGTGGTCGGTGCGGACAGCTTCGTCAAAGTCGTCCGCAAGGCGGCCGCGGATGACAACATCAAGGCCATTGTGCTTCGCGTAGACAGCCCCGGCGGCAGCGCCCTCGCTTGCGACACCATCTGGCGGGAACTGCGACTGGCCGATGAGAAGAAGCCCGTCATCGCCTCCCTGTCTGACGTGGCGGCTTCCGGGGGCTACTACATCGCGGCGGGGGCGCGGACGATCGTCGCTGAGCCCGGCGCACTGACCGGTTCGATAGGGGTGGTGGCGGGCAAGCTCGTGCTGGGCGGCGTGTTCGAGAAGCTCGGCCTCAACGTCGCCGTGTTCGACCAGGGCGGCAACGCCGGCATGATGTCCACGCTCAGCAAGTTCTCCGACCAGGAACGCGCGAAGCTGCAGCAGCTTGTCCTGAGGACCTACCACATCTTCCTGTCGCGGGTGGCCGAGACGCGGCCCGACATGGCGGTCGCAGACGTGGATAAGGTGGCGCAGGGACGCGTCTGGACCGCTCGGCAGGCCGCAGAGCGCGGGCTGATCGACGCCCTGGGGGGGCTTGGCGAAGCGGTTGCCGCCGCCAGGGAAACCGCCGGCATCCCGCCCGATCAGGCCGTCCAGATCGTGCATCTGCCGCGCTCGCGCAGCCTGGTGGAGGTCATGCTGTTCGGCAAGGAGGGCGACGCCGAGATGCCGGATCTGTGGAATGCAGCCGCCACGCTGGCGGTGCCCCCGCCGGTGCGCGCCTACCTGATCGGGCTGCTGCCCCTTCAGCGCGAGATAGTGACCTGCACGATGCCGGCCGCCGTCACGATTCGCTAGGGGACGGTGCCACGGCCGACTCGGCGAACGCCCTGATCCGCTGCTGCCTGTCGTAATCCGCCAGCGCGTCGAACATGCGGTCGCAGTTGCCGAGCAGGAAGTTCTCGACGCCGAACACGTCCAGCCCGATACGGTGATCGGTGATGCGGTCCTGGGGGAAGTTGTAGGTGCGAATGCGCTCGTTGCGGTCGCCGCTGCCCACCTGGGAGCGACGCAGGGCGTCCAGCTTCTCGTGCTGTTCGCGCTGTTTCTGCTCGTAGAGCCTGGCGCGCAGGACCTTCATCGCCTTCTTGCGGTTGGCCTGCTGCGACTTCTCGTCCTGGCAGCGCACGGTGATGCCGGTCGGCTTGTGCAGCAGGCGCACGCAGGAGCTTACCTTGTTGACATTCTGCCCGCCCGGGCCGCTGGAGCGCATGAAGGACATCTCGACGTCGTTGGGGTCGACCTGCACCTCGACCTCTCCCACCTCGGGCAGCACGGCTACCGTTGCCAGGCTGGTGTGGATGCGGCCCTGGGATTCGGTCTCGGGCACGCGCTGGACCCGGTGGCCGCCGCTCTCGTAGCGCAGCCTCTGCCAGGCGCCCTTGCCGCTGATCGAACAGACGGCCTCGCGGATGCCGCCCAGGTCGGTTGTGCTGAGGTCCATCTGCTCGACCTTCCAGCCCTGCCTTTCCGCGTAGCGGGTGTACATTCGCAGCAGGTCGCCGGCGAACAGGGCGGCCTCCTCCCCGCCTGTTCCGGCGCGGATCTCCAGGATCACGTTCCGGTCCGTCCCGGCCGCGTCGGTCACCAGCAGGTCGATCACCTCTTCGAGCAGGCGCTCCTGCTCCTCCTCGGTCTCCTCGATCTCCTCGCGGGCCAGCTGCTCCAGTTCGGAATCATCGCCGACGTCCTCGAGCGACTCTTCGGCTTCGCGGTGACGCCGCTGGAGATGGCGCAACCGGTCGTGCTTCTCGACGAACTTCGCCAAGTGCCCGTGCTCCCGCGCGACCTCGGCTAGGCGCGCCCCGTCGCGGGCGATCTCCGGGTCGGACAGCATCCGCTCGACCTCGCGGTGACGCTCGGCCATCGCTTGCAGCGTCGCGATCAGCTTCTTCTCTGTCTCAGTTGCAAGCGTCATGGTCTCTGGTCCCTCGTCCCAACGGGGGCGTGCAAGCTCCGGGCGCCGACATACAGCGGGGGCCCCTCCGCGTTCCTACGAAAGGGCCCCCGTGCGCAAGCTATTGGGCTGTCTGCTCCCGGCTCGTCTGCTCGGCGGTGATGCGTGCCTTCCGCTCCTCCATGTGCTTGCCCCAGCGCTTCTGGAACTTCTCGACGCGGCCGGCGCTGTCTACCAGCTTCTGCTGGCCGGTGTAGAAAGGGTGGCACTTGGAGCAGACTTCGACGCGAATCTGCGGCCGAGTGGCCCGCGTCGTGAAGCGCTCGCCACACCCGCAAGTTACCTCGCACTCAACGTAATCTGGGTGGATTGCGTCTTTCATGTCTCATTGGTTCCCGTCATGTGGGCACTAACCCCCGTACACCTACTATTATAGGGCTACCTGGCCGCCGAATCAACCGCCGGACGGCAGGGAGACACGGACTCACGCGGATAGGCACGGATACGGCGGAACGGCGCAAGGCCAGGGGTCAACAGGGATGTACAGGATAACGGCGGATACGGCACAACGGCAGGGAGGAGGAGGGAGATAAGTGAGCGGTGTCGGAGCCGTGTTGGAAGGCATCAGGCCCCGGGACTGCTTGCCGTCTATCCGTCGTTATCCGTGTCTAGCGGCGCCGTTCGTCCGTCCCGCCGCGGCCGGCGTCAGCAGCCGGGTCCCTTGGGCATGGGCTCGGCGCCTTCCTCGCCTTCGAGCGCCCTGGTGGCCACGGTGACGGCGCCGCGTAAGGCCGCACGGACGACCATGAGCCCCTTGAAAGCGACGGAGAGGCCGAGCACGATGAGGATGACCGCGATGCCGGCCAGCAAGTCGCTCCGCGGCAGGCTCTTGACCCGAATGGCACCGGTGAAGGCCAGCAGGCCGTAGACGAGCGCCCCCATGGCCGTAACGAAGACCAGCACGGCCGGGACCGCCGTGAAGATCCACGAGCGCCCGCGACTCATCAGGTAAACCGTGGCGATCAGCAGGACCATGCCGGCGATGAGCTGGTTGGCCGAGCCGAAGACGGGCCAGATGGCCTTGTAGTCGCTGAGTGCCAGCGCGCCGGCGCAAACGCCAACCAGAAGCGTCGTGAAGTAGCGGTTCTTGAAGATCGGGACGCCGAAGGTGTCCCCGAACAGCTCGCCGGCGATGTAGCGCGTGATGCGCGTGGCGCTGTCCAGAGTGGTCATGACGAACGTCTTGAGCATCGTGATACCGATCAGCGCGCCGAGGGCGCCGAAGATGGGTGCCGTGAGCTGTCCGTACCCAACGCCGAACGTGCGGATCCAGCCCTGCTCCTTCATTAGGTCCTGATAGACGAAGCCTTCCATCCCCGCCGGCGCCTTGGTCCAGTAGAGGCCGGCGGTCACGGCGATGACGGCCAGCACGGCCAGGGCGGACTCCATAATCATGCCGCCGTAACCGATGCGGCCAGCGTCCCGAGCGCGCGGAAGCTGCTTGGACGTGGTGCCGCTGGCAATCAGGCTGTGGAAGCCGGAGATGGCGCCGCACGCAATGACCACGAAAAGCATGGGCCACATCGCTCCCCACGCGTCGGAGCTGAACGCCACGAAAGCCGGGCTCTGGACCGTCGGATGGCTCACCAGAACGCCCACAAAGCCGAAGCCCATGCCGATGAACAGAACCCCGGCCGCCAGGTGGTCGCGTGGCTGAAGCAGAAGCGACACGGGCAGCACCGCGGCGACCATGCCGTAGATAAGCAGGATGACCGTCCACCACTTCGCGGGGTGTTCGACGGCGATGGAGCCAATGCGTGCCGGCAGCTCGATCGGCACGTAGTAACCGAGCACGATCAGCCCCAGGAGCAGCAGGAGGCCGATGGCCGTGTCCACGGCGATCGGCACGTTGGTTCGATAGACCAGCAGCCCCACGATGATGGCGACCCCGATGAGCCCGAAAGTGGGGACTACCACCTGCGGCGTGCCCTCCAAAGTGGCGCCGGCCACGGCCGCGAAGACGGCCACGACCAGAATCAGGGCCAGCAGCACGAAGATGCTGAAGGCTATCTTGGCGAACTTCCCCAGCACGCTCTCGCTGAGGGCGTTGACCGAGACCCCCTTGTTTTCGAGGGACGTGACGAGGGCGCAGTAGTCGTGCACGGCGCCGAAGAAGATGCCGCCCACCACGATCCACAGAAGGGCGGGCACCCAGCCCCAGAACATGCAGGCGATCACGGGGCCCATGATGGGCGCCGCGCCCGCTATCGAAGCGAAGTGGTGCCCGAAGAGGATCGTCCAGTGCTTGGCCGGCACGTAGTCCACGCCGTCGTTGAGCGCGACGGCCGGAGTCGTGGCGTCCTCGTCCAGACCGGCCCACTGCGAGACCTTTCGGCCGTAGATCCTGTAGCCCAGTGCCAGCGCGCCGACGCCGATTGCGGCTATGAAGACAGAGTTCATGGCCAGGAGAGCTTTCTGCCTGCGGAGGAAAGTGAGGTATGGTTGCCGTGCATTATAGAAATCACATGGCACCCCCGCAAGTCTGGCTTCGGCCCATGCAGTTCTGGACGCAGGTCCCGCGGGTTGGTCGCGGTATGGAGCGCCGGGCGACATGCTCCGGGGGGGACACGTCGTGCCGGGCTTGTGGAGGGGAGATTCCTCGTCGTCCCGCCCCGCGCCTGCTTACCTGGTGTCATTCTGAGTCCCGCGGTGGCGGGACGAAGAATCTCGTCGGTCCCGCGAGCGCCGCATGGCGGGTCGGAGACCCCCGCCGGTAGGCGGGTGAACCTCGTCGTCCGCTCCCGCAGATGCGGGACGGACTGCTCGGAATGACCGCGGATGGGAGAGCTGGTGCCACCAGGGCGGACTCCTCGGGACGACAGCGGGCGACGTGCTCCGGGCCGGCGGTTGCGGCGTCCCACAGGTCTGGTAGAATGGCGGCTTCCCGCTGGCATGAGCAGTCTGGATTTGACGGAGGACGCCGCGATGAACGTCGTGCTGGTCTTGTTCGACTCGTTGCGAAAGGACTGCGTGGGCCTCTATGGAACGCCGCCCTGGGGGGAAGTGAAGACGCCTCACCTGGACGCGCTGGCGAAGGAAGCCATGGTCTACGACCGGGTCTATCCCGAGTCACTGCCGACACTTCCGACGCGGCGGGCCGTCTACACGGGCCAACGGGTCTATCCCTTCTTCAATGCCGACTTCCGGCTCAAGGGCGACTTCGTGGGCGCGCCGGGTTGGGGACCCATCCCCGAAGAGCAGGCCACGCTGGCGGAGATGTTCCGGGAGGCCGGCTATCGCACGGGCCTGATCGCCGACGTCTATCACATGTTCAAACCGTCCAAGAACTACTGGCGCGGGTTCGACCAGTGGACGTTCCTGCGCGGCCAGGAGAAAGATCCGTACCGCAGCGGCCCTGAGCCGACGCAGGAGGAGATCGACTACTGGTTGCCGAAGGAGCTTCAGACCGAACCGAAGGTCGCCTTCATCCGCCAGTGCCTCAAGAACATGCACGACCGCACGAAAGAGGAGGACTACTTCAACGCGCGCGTCTTCATCGAGGCCGCGCGGTGGCTCGAGCAGAATCGGGACGCCGGTCGCTTCTTCCTGACCGTGGAGAGCTTCGACCCGCACGAACCCTGGTTCGTGCCCGAACACTACCGGCGCATGTATGACAGGTCCGGTGGGCCTCAGCAGGTTGTGAGCGGCTATGCGGACACGGAAGGCATGTCGCCGCAGCTCCTGCGCCGCACGCAGGCGAACTACAGCGGCCTGGTCACCATGTGCGACCGGTGGTTCGGCTACTTCTACGAAGCGATGGAGAAGATGGGCTTGCTGGACGAGACGCTTCTGATCGTCACCTCGGACCACGGCCACTCCATCGGCGACAAGGGCTACATCGGCAAGCGGGGATACCCGTCCGACCCCTCCGTCGTCGACATCCCGTTGCTGGTGCGGCATCCGGAGGGCAGGGGGGCGGGAAGACGCAGCGATGCCATCGTGCAGCACCACGACCTCTCGGCCGAGATGCTGCGCTTCGGCGGCATCCAGCCGCCGGAGCCGATAGATGGGATCGCGTTCCTCAACAAGACGGCGGCCGGCCAGGAGATACGCGACCACGCCACGGTGGGCTGGGGCACGGGCGTGACCGTCATCACGAAGCGCTGGTTCCTCAACTGCAAGGTCGACGGGTCGGGGCCGTTCCTCTACGACCTGAACGCGCGCCCGCCCTACGCGCAGAACGTGGCCGACGCGAATCCGGAGGTGGCTCAGGAGCTGTTCCAGATGGCGGTTGACGACGCGGGCGGCTCGTTCCCCGACTACCTGCTGAACATTGTGCGCAACCAGAAGGACGCCCCCGGCTGCAGCGCGCTGGCGGCCCGGCCGGTTTGAATCAGGCGGCGCACGGACTCGCCCCAGCGGCAGCCCGGCGACGCGGCACCTACTGAACGAAGGACCGTTTGCAGCAGTGAATAACCCCGCCCTGTTGCCTGATGCGCTGGACGCCACGCCGGCGTACGGCCTCGTCCGGACGCTTCTGTTCTTCGGGCTCTACCTGTTGCTGGTGGTCGGGCTGGTGGCGTACCTGGTGCGGAGACTGCCGCACCGTCGGGACCCCCTCGACGGGGAGGACGAGGACGACGAAGGGCTGGACGAGGACCTGTGAGCCCTGCCGCCCGGCGGTGGCCCGTCATGTGATCTGTTGGTGCGGCCTAACGGCCGCGTTCGCGGCCCAGCAGCACGAAGCGTCTGCGCCCGGTTCGTGCGTCCAGTACCCGAAGGAAAGCGGAGCCCCCGGCCGCGGCGACCACGTCCCGGTAGCGATCCACGGACTCGACCGCCTGGCGGTTGACGCTCAGAATCACGTCGCCCGGCTGGATCTTGCCGGCTGCCGGGCCGTCGGCGTCCACATCGGCAACCAGGACCCCCTTCAGGCCGGGCTTGCCCATGTTCTCGGCCATCTGCGGCGTCAGTTCCTGCACGTCGATCCCGAGCGAGTCCTGGCCCTCGGCGGCGGCGGGCTCCAGCCCGCCGACCGTCACGTGGAACGTCTCCTCGCTCCCGTCGCGCCAGACCTTGACGTCGACTTCGGTTCCGGGTCGGGTGGCGGCGACGCGGCTGCGAAGATCGCCGGTGCCGGTGACTTGGCGGCCGTCGTACTCGAGGACGACGTCCCCGGCCACCAGCCCCGCTTCCCGGGCCGGAGAACCCGGGCTCACCTCATGTACGAGCGCCCCGCGCGCCCGGTCCAGGCCCAGCCTCGCTGCCATCTCGGGCGAGACATCGCCGATGTAGGTCCCGAGGTAGCCGCGGGCGACGGTCCGGCCCGCAATCAGGTCGTCCAGGACCGCTTTCGCCGTGTTGATGGGTATGGCGAAGCCGACTCCGGCGGGGAACTGATCGCCCATCCTGGCGGCGGCGGTGATGCCCACCACTTCGCCGCGCATGTTGCACAGCGGACCGCCCGAGGCGCCCGGATGGACGGTCAGGTCCGTTTGGATTAGGTGCTCGCGGTCGGCGACGCCAACGCCGCTGCGGCCCAGGGCGCTCACGATGCCCGTCGAGACGCTGTTGCGCAGGCCGAAGGGGCTGCCGATGGCGAAGACGGACCGGCCCACGCGCAGATCATCCGAGTCGCCCAGCCTGGCGACCGGCAGCTCGTCGAACGTGCCTTCGATGCGGATCAGCGCCAGGTTCGTGGCCTCGTCACGTCCGACTACCCGCGCCTTGTAGGTGCGATCATCCGCGAGCCTTACCTCAGTGGTCTCGGCGCCGGCGACCACGGTGTTGGTGGTCAACACGTGCCCCTTCGCATCCACGATGACGCCGCAGCCCGTGACCGGGGTGATCATCTGTGGCTGAGGCATGCGCGGTTCGGCGAAGAACGGGAACGGTGCATCCTCGTCCCCGAAAAGCTCGAAGCGCCGGCCCCGTTCCCGCACGAACGGCCGGACGCGCGGCGCCTGCCTTGTGGACTCGATGGTGACGACGGCAGGGGCGACCGACTCCACCGCTCGCTCGAGGGGTATGGCTCGCGGCCGTGAGCCGCGAACCGCGGCCTGCGCCCAGACCGGCGAGGCGAGAGCTGCCGACAGGACTGTGCCGACCACTGCAATTGCTGTCGCACGCATCGACGTACCTCCAGCCTGCTCATGGTGTGGCTCTTCTGGCTGCAGCCGCCGCACGCTACGGCGGCCGGTGCCCTGACCTTCAGCGGCTGACAAGCAAGAACCTGGCACGGCCGGTGTCAGCATCGAAGACGCGCAGCAGCACGGAGCCCTTCGACACGGCCTCCACCACGAGCCTGCGGTATTGCTCGACGGACGTGACTCTCTGACGGTCCACGCTCAGGATCACGTCGCCGGGCTCGAGGTATCGGCGAGCGGGGCTGTCCTCGGCAACGTCGGCCACCAGGACGCCTTGCAGATCCGCCCGGCCCATGCGGCGGGCCATTTCCGGGGTCAGCGTCTGGACTTCCAGGCCGAGCCAGTCGCGCGCGGTTTCCGTAGCCTCGGCCAGGTTGCCGACCTCCACCGTAAGGGTCCGTTCCTTGCCGTCGCGCCACACATTGACCTTTGCTTTGGTTCCTGGCTGAGTGGCGGCGACGCGGCGGCGCAGTTCATTCATGTTATCGACTGCGCGCCCGTCGTACTCGGTGATGATGTCGCCGGCCTGGAAACCGGCCTTGTCGGCTACCGAGTCCTCCCTGACCTCGTGCACGAGGACGCCAGAAGTCCCCGCGAAGGCGAACTGCTTGGCCATCTCGGGCGTGAGATCGGCTATGTCCACGCCCAGGTAGCCCCGCACCACCTCACGACCGGCAATCAGGTCGTCCAGGATGTCCGTGGCCATGTTGATGGGGATCGCAAAGCCGATGCCGAGGTTGCCCCCGCTGCCCACGATGGCCGTGTTGATGCCGATGACCTCGCAGTACAGGTTGACGAGCGGCCCCCCGCTGTTGCCCGGATTGACGGCGGCGTCGGTCTGGATCATGCTCTCGTACTCGGCGACGCCGAGGCCGCTACGGCCCGTGGCGCTCACGATGCCGGCGCTGACGGTATGGCGCAGTCCGAATGGATTGCCGATGGCGATGACCCACTGCCCTGTGCGCACGTTGTCGGAGTCGCCGAGGGCTACGGTAGGCAGGTTACCGAGGTCACCCTGGAGCTTGATGATGGCCAGTTCGGTCTTCTCGTCCGTGCCCGCGATTTCGGCCTTGAAGCTGCGACCGTCGGCCAGCTTGACCGTGAGCCCGTCGGCTCCGGCCACCACGTGGTTGTTGGTCAGAACGTGGCCCTCCTGGTCCAGGATCACGCCGGAGCCCAGGGACCGCCTCGTGCGTTCCTGCTGACGCTGTGGCTGCCTGCGGAACGGACGCGAGTCGAAGAAGGGGCCGCGGAAAAGGTCGTCGAACGGGCTCCTGAACTCGCGGACGGGCACCTGCTCCGTTCGCTCCGCCTCAATGGCCACGACGGCCGGACTGACCGTGTCCGCCACCGTCTGGAACAGAGTCTCGAGCTTCCCCGCGAACTCCCGCAGCTCGGCGAGCTGCTGGGGGTCCTGCTGGGCAGCCGGTGGCGGCTCCTCCCGTGCCGCAATATCCGCAACAGGGCTTCTGAAAACGCCCCCGAACAGCATTCCCATCACGAGCGCCACCACAACCAGCGCTACCAGCGAGGCTCCTCTTCTCATCGTCTTTTCCTCCGGAGTTCGCCGCACCCCTGGCTGAGCCAAACTCACCGTACAGACAGCTCGAGAGCGGCGTCTCAGTAATAGGTCGCTCAAATCCCCCGCAG
>CAZSET010000122.1:0-11812 GCA_964605915.1 uncultured candidatus Brocadiaceae bacterium
CGAGACAATCAGGAACGATCCATCGCGTGGAGATGTTCTCGCCACGAGACAAGACGGAATCCCGGCTGCCTTTCTTCGTAAGAAACGGACCTCCTGGCGCGACTATAGTGGTGAGGCGCCTTCCGATGACAGATGGGTACCGATGGTGATCGACTGGGCAAAGGTAGTCAGAAAGCATGGCCAGGTGGTGTGGCAGACGGCCTACCGGCTGTTGGCTGATCATGAGGATGCCGCAGACGCTTTTCAGGAGACTTTCGTGTCAGCTCTGCAGATCACACAGCGCGGAGGGGTTCGAGACTGGTCGGGCCTGCTGCGGACCCTGGCCACGCGGCGCGCCCTCGACCAGCTCCGCAGGCGATATCGGTTGGCTGGCAGGTCGGAGCGCCAAGCGGACCTGAGCCAGCTTCCGTCTACGAACCCCAGCCCGGCGCAGCGAGCCGCAGCTTCAGAACTGCAGGAGAGGCTCCGTGAGGCTATGGCCCTTTTGACTCCACAGCAAGCGGAAGCCTTCTGTCTACGGCACCTGGAGCATATGAGCTACCGCCAGATAGCCAGGCAGCTTGGGCTCACCGTCAACTCGGTGAGCGCCTTGCTTCACCGCGCACGCATGCACCTGCGTGAATCCATGAGAGAGGACCTCGCGTCCAAGCAGAAAGGAGAGCAAAAATGAACGAGGAATCAGAAGAGAAGCGGGAGCAGCTGCTTGAGCAAGCCATCAGCAGCCTCGGCGGAACTACCATCGCCGAGGGCCCGCCTCCTGAACTGACGCAGGCCGTGATAGCGCGGCTGAGCGCAGAGAGGAACCAGGTTCAGAGGGTTGGTACCTGGGAGAGGCTGTGGCCCAGGCTCGTCGCGGCTGCCGCTACGGTCTGCGTTGTCGCCGCAGGAGGGTGGTGGCTCTTGGGTGAGCATGGTGCCATGCCGTCCGCGTATGCGGAATTGAAGGAAGCGGTGGACAATTCCAGGAGCGCCGAGTGGATGCACGTACGGAAGTCTACGGGAGGCATGGCGTTTGAGTGGTGGCTCGGGACTATGCCCACAAGGTTCTTTGGACGGATCGGGGACCGGATAGTCGGCTGCGACGTTAAGGAACGCGAAACCTACGTCTACAACCCGGCCACGCGGACGCTAGCCGTTGGGGAGCTCGGGGACGACTCCGAAGCGGTCTTGAAGACAACAGAACCCTGGGACTTGGCCACGTGGTATGACCAACTGTTATCGGAGCTCTCAAGCGGCGGCGAACTCGCTCGAAGTGTGGAGGTCATTGAAGCCAAGGAGCGTACCGTCTTCACATGGAGTGGTAAGAAGCCAGACCGCACGATGCGGATAGTAGTCGACACGGAGGCGAAGCGGGTCATACGCGTCGAGGCTGACAAGCCTTTGGGACTTTGGGGGGAGGACGAAGCTGCCGTCTTCACATACAACTATCCAGAGACAGGCCCTGCTGATGTCTATGATCTGGGCGTGCCGCGTGACGCCCGGGTGGTGGAAGGCCCAGTAGGGTCAACCGCTCAGGTGATCGGTCCTCACAAAGGCCGTTCTGAGGCAGACATAGCGATGGCGGCTGCCCTCATGAACAGGCACTTGAAAGCATGCCGCACATATGCGGGCAGCCACGACGGGGAGTGGCCTGACAAGATCGAAGGCCTTCCCGGCTGGCTGGTCTATGTGAAGCCTTCCATGCAAGATCTGGAGGGGGATGTGGCGAGTCAGACAGTCGTAATGTATGAGACATACGATGCCTGGGATACTGGGGCAATCGTGGGCGTTGCCGACACAAAGCTCCGGGTCGTTCGAGACGAAGCCGAGTTCAAGAGACTTCTAGCCGAAGCTTCAAGTGGTGCAGAGTGAGATTGCGCACATGGGTCGAAGGGGCTCGGCTTTTCAGCCCCGTACCGTGCCTGCACGCTTGAAGAGCGAGGCGGGATACTCCCGTATCCCGCCTCGCGCCCTGCATTCTGCTGTGCCCCTCCCAGTCCATCTCCAGGGCGATCGGGCGACGGACACGTTGGCCCAGGCTTCCCCTCGGAGTTTATCCCCCCTCTGCGCACTTGCGCTCCTCGTTTGTTCTTCCTGCCGCCAAAGAGCATTGCACTCAACGGAAATAGGAAAGAGCATATGGACAGGAGGACTATCTGCGCCGCGCGTTGTGCAGGGGCAAAGGCTTATATGGCCCGGCTACCAAGTATCAAGCAGCTGTGGTGAAGCCGGGCGGAAAGGATCCCAGGGCTTGCCCGCCGCGCTGTGTGGCGGGCGCTGCTGCCCGATCACTCCCGCACACCGGTCCGAAGCACGCCGGTCAAAGTGGGCGTCTGCCCGGCGACACCTACTGTTTGAACTCGACCGCCCCGAATCCCAGGTAGGCCATCTTGCCTTTCTTCGCGGCCATCCGCCAGAACTCGCGGAGCAGCAAGTTGCCGTCGCCGTCCCTCCATTCGTACTGCCAGGTGTTCCCGATGCGGTTCGGGAAATAGCATTCACCGGCCGCGCGCACCTTGGAGTCAACCAGTTCGACCTGCGTCATTTCGCCGTTGCCATGTCGGTATTCCACTCTGACGAGAGCGACATCGGGTGCGTACCAATCGAGGCGTACTCCGTCATGGTAGCCCTGCCACGCGGGGTCAGGAGTGGCGCCTCCTGCGCCGAAGGTCGTGCGGATCTCGGACCGGACGCGGACGCAGCCGCTGAAGCGCCCGGCCGCGGTCTCCACTTTATCCTTGCGGGCCTCGATCTTGCACTTGACCACCGGCGTGACGCAGCCCGCCCCGCTGCCCGAGTTCCAGTTGTCCGTCCAGGTCTTGCCCACACGCACCGGCAACGGCAGAAGCTGACCGAGTCCCAGGCAGGCGGGCGAGAATCCGGGCCTTTCCTCCCACAAGCGCATCGCGGCACAAGTCCCTGAGCCACGATTACCAGCTTCTATGCCAGCCGGCCCGAAGATCACCTCGGCATCACCATGGAGGTACCCCCCAATCGCCACGTCCTTGCTCTGTTCGCTCAGCCAGCGGGCCAGCTCGGCCAGGCCGGCCCACTCGGCCTGCCTGTCTTTCAGGCCAAGCTCTCGGCACAACTGCCCGCATTCAGCGGCTATCTCGGCCATGCGCGGGAACTTCCTGAGGCGGTAGAATGCCCCGGCGGCATCGACGCCGAGGGACGTGCGCTCCTCGGCGTCCTCTGCGCGCTCCAGCGCCGACAGCATCCGCTCCCACGTCTTGAGGGCTTTGGCTGGCTCTTTCTCTCCTTCGTAATGCCAGGCGAGTTTGTGTAAGGCTCGGCCCTGAAGACCGGCGTCCCCAGCTTGCTCCGCCATGCGAGCCGCTCGGCGAAGCTTAGTGGGATCCGAGTCAGCCGAGCGGAACGCCCCGATTGCCCGGAGCTTCGTCTTCGGAGAGCGCTGCAGGTACTTCGTGGTGAGCTGACGGTGGCGACTGGCCTCCGCAGAACTCGCCTTGTGTGAATGCACTGCACAAGCGAGCATTGCCGTGCCGCTGGCCCTGTTGACTACCCGCCAGGTCTCGGTCATCAGCGCTCCGCCGAAGGCCGGCCACTGATAGCGCCACCAGCGGCCCAGCTCCAGGGGCAGAAGACCCGTGCCATTGCGTCTCGGGCCGTGTGCCACAAGGATGACGTCTGTAGGCGACCGCTTGTTATCCACATAGAGCAGCCTGACCAGTCCGAGCCCGAGGGCGAACCACATCCAGCGCGTGCCCGTCACCGTGTTGGCAATGAACCTCTCGTTTGCATTTCGGGGCACCTTGCCCTCGGCTATGGCAATCGCCGTGCTGAGTCTGGCGCAGTCTGGGAACCGGCCGGCCGGAACGGTGACCGTCTCATCCATGGCCTCCACGGTGGACTGGTAGGTCAGCTGGGCATCCTTGACGCCCCAGTTCCAGCTCAGCCACTGGGTGTCCAGCTTGCCTCCCCAGCTCTGGCCGACCTCAGGCTTCGTGGGCAGCAGAGACTCGGGCCCGTAGACTCCGTAGAGCATGGAAGGCCACGCCGGCGTGCCGCAGTTCAAGTTCACGTTGATGTTGGCCCGGGCGTTCCCTTCATCCTTTCTGCGGGGGGCTTCCAGACGGTACTTGGCGCCTCTCTCTGCTATCCGGAAACAGCCGAGGACGAATCCGCCCGTGCTGCCTTCGTCGGGCTTGCGAGTTGGGTCCTTGCACAGGTCCCTGGCAGCGGTGCAGAAGGCGAGTAGTTCCTCGTTGTTGCCTGCTTGTGCGATCTCCAGGCCGTGCTCAGCCGCCGCCTTCATCTGGGCGAAGTCGTTCGCGCGGCCATGTGTGAGCAAGGCCGCCTTCATCGCGCGAGTCTGGCCGTCTGCGTCGCCCATGTCGGTAGCGAGTTCCAGCGCGCTCTGGTAGCAGGTTATCGCATCGGCAGGCTTGCCCAGGAACCGCTCGCTGGCCTCGCCCTGCCAACACAGCAGATCGAGCCTTGTCTCTTGCCTCCTGGAGGTGGTCGGGAGCTCGGCCAGAGTCTCCAGCGCCCCGTCACAGCAGGCCAGCAATTGCTCGTAGTCGCGTTTTTTCCTGGCCTCTCTGGCTTGGCCAACGGCTCTTCGGAGTATGCGCACAGCCTGCTCTCTTCCCGGCTTCTCAGCGTCGAATACCTTCTCGACCATCGTCATCATCTCCTTCTTAAGCCGGTTCCGACCTCCCTGGATGCGGCCCTTGACCGTGGAGACCGGCACCTCCATGAACTCAGCGACTTCGCTGTAGGACTTCCCATCCATGTAGTAGAGCGTGATAGCCAGCCGCTGATTCTCAGGCAGCGCCTCGATCGCACGAAGCACGCTTTCTCTCAGGGAGGCCCCGGATGCGGCTCCAGCACCTGCTTGGAACCCGCGCGCATCCTTCTGCTGCGCCATGTCCGTGGCGACCTCCCGGCGGGCTTTCCGCCCGCGCAGCCAACTGCCGATCTTGTTCATTGCGATCGCACGCAGCCAGGCAGGGAACTTCCCGGGCGCGCGGATGGTTCGGAGCCGCAGATATGCAGCAAGGAAGGTGTCCTGGGCAATGTCCTCAGCATCGGCGAGCTGCTTCACGGAGTTCAGGGCGAGCCCGCACACCATCCCCTGATACTTCTCAATGAGGGCGGCAAAGGCCGTGATGTCGCCTTTGATCGCCCTCTCCACAAGGTCACAAGTCGCGCTTCGCATTGGCCCTCCACGCCCTTTCGCATCCCTCGCCCTGATGAATATAGTCGCGGAAGACCGCGATAGGGAAGTGACGCGGAAACGGATCAGAGTGATCAGTGCAGAAAGGAGAAACGATGGCAGAAGATAGAGAAGCAAGATGTCCATCCTGCCGGGAATCCATCGAGCACTTCTCGGAGCCGGATGGCGCGTGCGACTACCACTGCACGCACTGCGGCCGGAGAGAGCACGTGCCGAGCAGCCAGGAGATCTGCGGCCTCCTGATCCTCCGTCGCCCGAAGAGCCCAGTGAGGCCCGCGTCAAGCACGGCGAACGGCGGACCCGCAGCGCTGCGCATACTTGACAGACCTCGAACGGCGCCCTTAACCTTCATCGCGTCGAAGGCAGGCGAGATTGCCGGATTCCTGGAGCAGGGAGATTCCCATGGTCTCGGGGATACTGGAAGAGATGAACCTGGAGGAGGTGAGGGCTTTCGCCCCCGAAGTCGCGCTGCTGGGAGTCGCCTCGACCGAACCGCACGGGCCGGCCCTGCCCTACGGCACGGACTTCTTTCAGTGCGACGCAGTGTGCAGGCGGGCAGTCCGGCAAGCCAACGACGGGGGGGCCCGCGTGCTGATGTATCCCACACTTGCGATCGGCAACAACGTGAACTTCAAGGCCTGGCCGTTCGCCTGCCGCATCCGCGTTCGCACGTTGATGCTGGTCCTTCTCGACATCATCGAGGCGCTCGAAGAGGACGGCATCCGCAAGATCGTGCTGGTCAACGGGCACGGCGGGAACACCGATACCGTGCGCGCCGCCTTGCGGGAGCACTTCGACAGGACTCCGCCCGACCGCCGGGCCTTCGTCTGCATCACTGGCGGCATGCCGTCCAGCCGAGCGATCCAGGCCATCGAGCATCCCTCCGACCACGGCGGCGAGTCCGAAACGTCACGGATGATGTACCTGCGCCCGGACCTTGTTAGGACCGACCAGTTGCAGCAGTTGCCCTTCGGCAGGCCCTTGGTCGAGTCAATCGCGGCGGGCAAGGTCCACTATGTCCGTCCGTGGCACCTCCACGTGCCCATGGGGGCCGGCGGCGAAACGCGGAAGTCATGCGCGGAGAAGGGGGAAGACCTCATCGAGTCCTCGGCGGCAGGCCTGGCGGAGTTCCTGGTGGAGCTGAGCAACGCTCCCTGGAATCCGAACTTCCCGTATCCGGCGGACGCGCAGTGACGGTTTCGCCGCCTTTGCGGGCCTTCGGCCCGAAGCACGCGCGGGGCACCGCCCAAGGTGTTATCATGGCTCCCGAGATCGAACCGCCGGGTTCGATTGAACGTCCATCAGCGCCGGGTCGGAGGAGACAAGCGTGACCGTCGAAGACCATCCCGCACTCAAGCTGTTCCGCCAGCTTCTGGCCGTCCCGTCCCCATCGGGGCGGGAGGAGCGGCTGGCCGGTGTCGTCCGGGGCCGGCTGGACCACCTGGGTTACGCGCACGAGACCGATGGCGCCGGCAACGTCACAGTCCGCCTGGCAGGGAAAGACGCAGCCGCACGCTCGTTGATCTTGGCCGCGCACATGGACGAGATAGCAATGGTGGTCACCGGCGTTGAGGAAGACGGCCGGCTGAAGGTGGCTCGATCGGGCGGCCTTCACCTCGCCAAGATCGGGGAGGGGCCCGTCGAGATCGTCGGCGACGAAGGCATCCTCACGGGCGTGCTCTCCATGGGCTCGATGCACCGGCCGGACGCCGACTCCCGCCAGATCACCTGGGAGGACGTGCACATACTGACGGGCCTGACGGCAGAGCAGCTTCGGCAGGCGGGCGTGCGCCCCGGCTCGACGGCCGTGCCCGCGCGCTTTCGCTGCGGGCCGATGACGTTCGGCGATGAGGCCGATCCCCTGGTGGCGGCCTGGACCTTCGATGACCGGATGGGCGTCGTAGCCCTGCTGCGGCTGCTGGAGACCGTGCTCGAGGAGGGCATTACGCCCGGCACGCCGACCCTGGTTTGCTTCACCGTGCACGAGGAGGGCGGCTGTCACGGCGCCAAGGTCTTGGCCCAGCGCGAGCGCCCGGAGGTCTTCATCGCGATCGACGGTTGCCCCATACCGCCCGGCTCGGGTCTGGCCCTCGACGGGCGCCCGGCGACCTGGAGCAAAGACAGCCACGGGCACTTCGACCAGCAACTCGTGCGCGCCCTCTGTGCAGCGGCTCGTGCCGCGGGGACCGAGCTCTACACGCCCGTCTATGCGGCAGCGGGCTCGGACGCAAGCGCCGTCTACGCCGTGGGCGCGGCCGAGCGGGTGGCCACGGTCGGGCACGTTCGCGAGAACAGTCACGGCTTCGAGGTCGCCCGTCTGTCGGTCTTCGACAACCTGCTCGGAACCCTCGTGGAGTTCGTGCGCACGTGGCCCGCCGAGGCGGCGCCGAGGACGCGACGTGCCTGAGCGGCCGGAGCCGACGCCACCGGCTGCCCCTCCCGCCGCAGTCTCCCCGAACTGGCGCATCGAAAGGAGTCGATCATGAAGATCGTAGACGTTCGCACGGTTTTCGCCGATCTGTACCTGTTCGTCGAAATCGTGACCGATGAAGGCATCCGTGGCCTGGGCGAGTCGGGGACCTGGGGTTTCCTGGAAGCGTCCGAACAGGCGGTGCAGACGTTCAAGCGATACCTGATCGGCCAGGACCCCCTGCGGATCGAGCACCACTGGCAGAGCATGTACCGCTGGACGCACTTCCGGGGCGCGGCGATCATGGGTGCCCTGAGCGCCATCGACATCGCCCTCTGGGACATCGCCGGCAAGCACTTCGGCGTGCCCTGCTACCAGTTGCTGGGCGGCAAGTGCCGGGACAAGGCGAGGGTCTACGGGCACGTGTTCGGGCGGACGACCGAGGATCTGGTGCAGGCATGCCGCGCGGCCAAGGAGAAGGGCTTCACGGCCGTCGGCCACCTCAGCCCGTTCGGCGACGAGCCCCGGGACGTCCCATACTTCAGGGCCCATGCCCGCAAGATGGGCGACGCCATAGACGCCGTAGGGCGATGCCGCGAGGCCGTGGGCAGCGACGTGGACCTGTGCGTGGAGATACACCGCCGGCTCACGCCTGCCGAAGCGGTGGTGTTGGCCCGGGGCATTGAGCCGTATCACCCCTTCTTCTACGAAGACCCCACGTTGCCGGACAACCTGGACGCGATGGCGGAGATCGCGCGCAAGATACACATCCCCGTGGCCACAGGCGAGCGGCTGCACACTATCTACGAGTTCGAGATGCTCCTCGAACGAGACGCGGTGCAGTACGTGCGGACGGACGTCTGCATGTGCGGCGGCCTGACCCACGCCAAGAAGATTGCGGCGCTGGCAGAGGCGCACTACATCCAGGTCGTTCCGCACAATCCCCTGGGGCCGGTCAGCACGGCGGCGTGCGTGCAACTGGCCGCCTGCATCCCCAACTTCGCTTTGCAGGAATACCCCCTGGGCGAGGACCGACCGCCCAAGCGCGACCTGGTGAAGGAGACCCTTACTTGCGAGGGTGGGTTCCTTCTGGTCCCGGACGCCCCCGGCATCGGCGTGGAACTCGCCGAGGACGCCGCGGCGCGGCATCCCTACCGGCCCAGGTCCGTGCACACCCGCCTGCATGCAGACGGCTCGGTCGTAGACCAGTAGGTCGCCCCGTCCGGGAACAGGCATTGCGGGAGTCCGCCCCGCTCCCGCAGCCATCACGACGGGTGCACCGGACCCGCCTCTTTCTGATACGATCTTGCCGGGCCCTCCGCCCGAACGAACTCGGGTCGGTGACAACGCGGGACCCGGGCGTGGAGCACGGCGCACCTGTGCGGCTCCTTTTTCTCGACCGCGATCAGGTAGACGGGAAGCGCCTTGGCGCAGACGTGGGCCAATACGGCCCGGTAGCGCGTCTTGGGCTTCTTCGCCGTCGCGGCCCTCCCGGCGGAGTGATGACCGCCGGTGCGTCTTCTGAGACTATTGACGTTCAAGAGGTCCGGCCCGCAGCGAGGGTCTGTCCCGCTCCTCGATGCGGGCGTGCCGCGTGAGCGGCCCCCTTGGGCGGTGCGCGCACGAAATCACCTTGGCTGACTCCTGTGGGGGGCTACCACGCGGCGATTGAGGCAGAATGATAGCTTTGTCACGTCAAATGGGATATCCCGGATTCCTGGGCAGCCTAGGGCCGAAATGACGCAGCCGAAGTCCTCACGCCCTACGACGACGAGGCGGAGTTCATCTCGCCGACGATGCACCTTGAAGGGAAGGAGAACATAGGGGCCTTCTGTGAGAAGATGATCCAGGACTGCGAGACGATAGACGTGACCCCCACCGGCACGATGCAAGAGGGCGAGAAGCTTGCTGCCGAGTACACCTGTCGCCTCGCATAAGAGGATGGAACGGAACGGATCGCAGAAGGCTGCAACGTGTTCGTGATCCGCGGACGCAAGATGAAGAAGCTGCCCTGCTACTCCGATCCTGCGGACTTGCGACGGTTTGTTGATTCTCCTCCGTGGCGGACATAGTATGGCTTCGTGTGAGTTGCCGTTCCGCCAGATGCATGGCCCGGGGCGGCCTCACACGGTCCATCCGTCCCGGACTGATCATCCGGGGCGGTTCAACTTGCTGCCTGGGTGAGGTACGGGAGGAATGGCATGATCACGAAGCGGGATGTTGAGGCGGCCTATGAAGCGATCCGCAATCACGTGGTCCTCACACCCCTGGTTTACTCGCATACCCTGAGCGAGCTTTCCGGGTGCGCCGCGCTTTTCAAGCTCGAGAACCTTCAGATGACCGGCTCATTCAAGGACCGGGGGGCGTTCAACAGGTTGCTGCGCCTGTCCGAACAGGAGAAGCACCGCGGAGTCGTGGCTGCATCCGCTGGGAATCACGCTCAGGGTGTGGCCTACAATTGCCAGCGCCTCGGAATATCGGCCAAGATCGTCATGCCGGTGGGCACGCCCCTGATCAAAGTGGTTTCGACTCAGAGCTACGGGGCGGATTGTGTACTCAGTGGGGCTTCCTATGACGATGCCTGCGAACGCGCCCTTGAGATCGCGGCCGAAGAGGACCGCCTGTTCGTCCATCCCTTTGATGATCCCTGGGTCATCGCCGGGCAGGGCACCATAGCCATCGAGGTGCTTCAGCACGAACTGTGCAAGGAGCTCGATGCCGTGCTCTGTCCGCTCGGCGGCGGGGGTTTGATCTCAGGTATTGCCACCTACGTGAAGGAAACGCGGCCCTCAGTGGCTGTGATCGGGGTGGAGCCGGCAGCTTGCCCATCGATGAAGGAATCCCTGGAGCAAGGACGCCGGGTGGAGCTTCAAACCGCCGGTTCACTCGCGGACGGGCTTCTCGTGAAACGCCCGGGGCGCCTCACCTACGAGCACGTTGAGAAATACGTGGATGACATTGTGACGGTCGGCGAAGATGAGATCGCCAACGCGGTGCTGCTTCTTCTGGAGATCGAGAAGGTGTTGGTGGAAGGGGCGGGCGCGGTCCCCCTTGCAGCGCTGCTGAGCCATAGGGCGGACTTCCACGGCAAACGCGTGCTCTCCATACTGTCCGGCGGGAACATTGACGTCAACATCCTGGGAAGGATCATCACGCGTGGCCTTGGCGTGGACGGCAGGATTACACGGCTGCAGCTGAGATTGCAGGACCGCCCTGGCACGCTCATGGCAGCGCTCAACACTGCCAAGGAGCTGCAGGCGAACGTGCTCGACATTACGCATCATCGCTTCGACAGCACGGCGCCTTTCGGCTACGTGGATGTGTCAGTTACCTTGGAGACCCGGGGTCACGACCACATTGGGAGCATTTGCGGAGCGCTGAAGGAGCAGGGCTATCTCTCGTGAGGCGCACGTGGTCCTATCGAGGGAATGAGCGTCATCATCCCGGACGAGCGTTACGATCTCTCAGTCGACCGCTTGAGATCCCTGCCATCCCACGCCGTACGTTAGGGGCTGTTGCAGCGCTTGCCACAGCTACGCCGGTGCCGACGCCGACGAAGATCATGCCGAAGATCTCCCCCAAACGCTGTGCACTGCTGACACGTCCTGGCACGGGAGGGCGCGGAGCTGGCAATGGTCGCCGGATTCGGAGGCAGCCCAACCATCATCGCTAACAGCGTGGCTCGTCCTCACCCGTGCTCCGGAGCTCATCCCGGAACCGCTCAATGGTCAGCGCGGCGCTGCCTTCGTAGTGGCTGTTGACGTTCACGATGGTGAGGACGCCCTTCCGCGCATTCGACCGGGTGATCGCGGATGCGGCGCGAATGCCCTCCGGCTGAGGCCTGACGATACGGGACCAGTTCTTTCCCGTGCTGGCCATCGGCGTCGCCGTGGACCTCACGGGCGGGAAGACCATCTCGGCCGGCACGGGCATCAACGCCATTCTGGCCATCAACGGCAACATCCTGGGCGACGGCGCGGGGAGTCCCGACATTTACGTAGATGACGGGAGCCTGTGGGGTCTGTAGCCATCGGGGGACGGATCGAGAACACGTGGGTGGAGGTGAACGGCGCCGGCGCGTCTTCGGGCCGGCTGGGCGGCGTCTACGTGGGCGGGAGCGTGAGCAACTCCTACTTCGAGACCGACGGGCTCCTCTCTGGCCTGTTTGCCTTGGGCAGCTTCACGAACAGCAGCGTGCGGGCCGGCAGCCTCTCGGTGGT
>CAZSET010000123.1:0-11782 GCA_964605915.1 uncultured candidatus Brocadiaceae bacterium
AGCTCCCCGAACTGGACGTCGCGGGTTCGAATCCGGTCGCCCGCTCCAACCCTATCCCGTTTGAGAACCCTCCGTACGGCCATGGGAGCCCGTATCTCTGCGGACCGTCGTTGGCTGCGACCGCACCGAGGCCAAGCACCCGCCCCGCCGCTCTGCGACATGCGCGATTCAGTGATCGCCTCTGGCCAACACCAATTCATACCAGAGCGTCCTGTCCGTCGGTCCCAGATCATAGCGACGCGCGCCGTCGGCAGCCACCCCGGCGGATTCCGTCCTGCGTATGCCATCGGGGTTGAGCGGAAAGACGTGCACGTTCCGGCCCCCGCTTACGGTCACCTGCACGGGAACGCCCTCGCAGAGCGTCGGGCCCGTTCCCCACCGGGTCCCGACGGACGTCCGGTCTTCGTTCCACCCCATGCCGACGTTCTCGGCCCGACTGGCCGCCGTGATCAGGCAACGGCCGGGTTCGCCGAGCTGCTGCCCGTCGACCGCATTGATCATGACAACGGAGAACCCCTCCAGCGAGGTCGCGCCCGGCTCGATCGTGAAAGGCCCCGCCTCTATGCTGCGGCCAGCGACGAAGCCGATCAGGCCGGCGCACGTGGCCGAGCGGTAGGTGACGCAGCCGCGGCCGTCTGGACCGACGTCCCACTTCACGTCGGCGGCCGGCCGGTCGCTCAGGCTCGGCTCGTCATCACCGAAATGGATCCCGACCGGCCGCCTCTGCCAGGACAACGGGTCCGCCCCCGCGCTGAAGGCATCAGGCGAGAACTGCCAAGGCCGGCCGGCGAGCATGAAGCGGAGCCGCTCCGCCAGCGGCATGTCGACGGACAACGGCTCGGCGCTCGAGGCAACGCGGTGACGGCGCAAGATGTCCGAACAGGCCGGCTGGACCGCCAGTCGCAGCGGGTCGCCTTTCAGGTCGAAGTATGAGGCGAAATGGTCGACCTCGAAGTCGCGGTGCGCGTAGGTGTAGGTGAGGACGCCGTCCCAATCCTGAAACGAGCCGAAGACGGCGATCAGCGGGAAGCCCTCGGCCCGCCAATCGCTCGGCGCGGGATGGTTGTACTCGCTAACCGTGAAGGGGAACCCGAAGACGCGCCGGGCGGAGAGGCCCGTCAGCGTCGAGCCCCGCGGGTCGTTCACCATCGGGGTGTTCCGCATGAACCAATCGTTGGGGTCCCACCGCCGGCGGGGGAACTCCACGTGCTGCCAGTAGTTGTGGCTGTCCAGGAAGTCTACGGTCTCCGCTGCCACCGGCGGCGGCGTGTCGCCGACGGCTGTACCCGTGATCGGCATGCGGCAGCCGACATCGTGTTTCAGATACGCGAGCATGTCCTTGTAGAAGCCGGCCTCGGTGTCGCGGAGGAAACGGAGGATGTCGAGCCGCACGGCCTCGGTCCTGTTCCCCCACAGCCGGTGGCGCACCCAGCTTACGGTGCCGAGCTCCTCGCCCTCGGGGAGGCCGACGATCTGCGTGGTCGTGAGCGACACGGCCGTCACGGAGAACTGGAGTCCTGCCTCGGCCAGGCCGGATATGGAGACGCGGGCGCCTCCCTCCACCCCGGGCCGGTCCGTCGCGGGCGCGGTCAGGAAGAACTCGTAGTCGCGCCACTCGGGGCCGACGGTCACCTGCTGGTAGAGGCCGAGCGCATTCCAGGGGTCGTGGTTCTGTCCGCAGCTCAGATAGACCGCTTTCTCGCGGTTCGCCCGCATCCTGAGCCGGAGCGCATACGCGGTCCCCTTCTGCACGGCGAACGGCGTCCATAGGAGTTGCGTGTGCCATGCCTGGTCGCTCGACGCGGTGACGTTGACCGTATAAACCGTTCCGCCATTCGGTCCGGGCGCCTGGCTCATCCTGGCGGCCGCCGTGCCGGCCACCTGAAGCGTGGGCGGCATGGCGACCAGGTTCGTGTCGTTGCCGGGCACTTCGCCGCTGGACCACGCCGCGCGCAGCTCGTCGGTCGAAGCATAGTGGTCCCGGAGCCAGGCGTTGAAAAGCTTCTGCAACTCCTCCATGCAGGGACGGGGCAGGTCGTCCAGGCCGCCCGCCGTGCCGAAGTACACCATCAGGAGCCCGTTTTCGTTGGTGATCTCAACCATCGCCACGGCCGGCTCTTCAGCGTAGGCATTGCCGGTGTAGGCGTTGACGTGTCCCATCAACATCCGGGCATAACGCTTCTGCTCTTCGATTGCCTTGGGGTAGAAGAGGCCGACGCCCTTGCCGAGCTCGGGCATGCTTCGGCCCTCGCCCGGCGCGGGGAACCCGTCCTGCGGCGACCATCGCCGCGCCACGTGCAGGTTCATGTCAGTGTAAACGCCGTGCTCCTTGAGCCTCGAGACGAGGTAGTCGAGCCGGTCGAGCGCCTCGGGGGCCAGCCCGCGGTGCGCGAAGTTGTCCCAGCCCTCGACGTCCCAGAGGCCGCGCGGCCAGCCGGCCGCGTCCATGAAGTGCATGCGGACGCAGTTGATGCCGAGGGTCGCCATCCGCCGGGCCATGCGGTCAGCCACGTCGTACGGCGGAAAGCATCCCTCGATACTCAGGTTCGTGCCCCAGAAGCGGATCTGGCGGCCGGACTCGGCCAGCACGAAATCGTCGCCCCTGACCTGGACGGACCCCTCCGCGCCGGCCGGCGCCGCGATCTTCGCCAGGTCGGCAGGGGCCGTGCCGTCGGCGAGGCCGTCGTAGGGGACCGTGAAGGAGAAGCCTTCGAAACCCAGCTCCTGCGCGCCAGCCGTCGATGCGAACGCTGCCCCGCACAGAATCAGGACGGCCAGCACCTCTGCTACATGCGCCATGGCAACTACGCTCCGCGGCCCTACTTGCCGCTCTCAGGGATCAGCCAGAGGAACCGGGCCGGACCGTCGGGACCGGCCTCAAAGTGGTGCACCTCGCCGGGCGGGATGTAGACGACGTCGGCGGTGCGCAAAGGTGCGCCGTTGTCGCCCGAGTAGACCGTGCCCCGGCCCTCAAGCACGTAAACCCCGTGCTCCCACTCGTGGCCGTGATGGGGCGTGTGGCCCCCAGGCTCCAACTCGAACCTCCTCATGCAAAACGTCGGCGCGCCGCCATCCTCGCCGATCAGCCAGCGCACGCAGATGCCGTAGGCGCCGGAGGCCGGTATCCCAGTGAGCTGTGCGGCCTCACCTCCTTGTAGTGTCGCCGCTATCTTTCCGCCAGTACCTTCACCTCCAAGAGCGTATCAAACACCTCCCGCCCAAGCAACTCGTCCCTCAAGCTCCCTATGAACGATTCCACATACCCGTTCTCCCACGGACTCCCAGGCTCGATGTAGAGGGTCTTCGCACCGATCCGGCCCAGCTACTCCCTCACTGCCTTCGCGGTGAATTCACTGCCGTTGTCAGACCGGATGTGCTCCGGTGCGCCATGGCTCACAAACAGCCCCGCCAACCTCGCCAGAACGTCATCCGACCTGATCCGCCTCCGAACGTCAATCGCCAGACACTGCCTGGAGAACTCGTCTATGACCGCCAGCAGACGGAGCGATCGGCCATCGTGTGTCCTGCCGGCCGCAATGTCATAGCTCCACACATGATTCCTGTGCAATGGCCTCAAACGCACGCAGGAGCCGTCATTGAGCCATAGTCTCCTGCGCGGAGGCTGCTTCCTGGGCACTTTCAGTCCCTCCCTACGCCACAGCCTCTCCACCCCTTTGTGATTCACCCTCCAACCTTCCCGACGAAGCAGCGCCGTGATCCGTCTGTAGCCGTAGCGACCATACTGCGTGGCCAGCTCCACAATCCTCCCCACCAGCCTCAGCTCCTCATCTGAAACGTGAGGCCGCCGCCTCTGCGTAGAGCGCGGCTGTCTGAGCACTCCGCAAGCCCGACGCTCCGACACGGCCAGCTTCTCCATGACTCTCTGGACCGCCTTGCGCCGTTTCGCCGGGCTTAGAAGTTTCCCTCCCCCGCTTCCTTCAGGATCTGGTTGTCCAGGGAAAGATCCGCTACCAGCTTCTTCAAGCGGCTGTTCTCCTTCTCCAGAGCCTTCAATCGCCGTGCCTGCTCCACCCTCATGCCGCCGTATTCCCTGCGCCGGCGGTAGTAGGTCTGCTCGGTTACAGCAAGCTTCCGGCATGCTTGGCCGACCGTGTGTCCCTTGGCCAAAAGCACCTCAGCCTCACGCAGCTTGCCGATGATCTGCTCCGGCGTGTATCTCCTCCTGCCCATCCCGAAACACTCCTTTCCTCCCAAAAAGGGCGCCAAAGTCTAACATACAACCTGGACTCGTTTTCGGGGGCAGGTCAGCCCTTCCTCGTTCAGTGACACTCCCGGCAGCGCCTCCATGGCCCCCGCCACGTCCAGCAGCGTCGGGTCCGTGTAGACGTTCATGGTGAGGTCGAGGGAGGAGTCCCGCACGGCCGCTTGGGCCGTGCGGGTAGCCACGCCGTTCTTGCTGAGGTGCGTCCCAAAGGTGTGGCGCAGGGCGTGCACGGCGCAGGACCACACGACGAAGATGGCCGGCGAGAGAGTCCTATTACGACGGGAAGTCCGGGGAGCCAGACCTATGTGCGCGAACTCCGGAGCCCATGACGGTCTAACACGGCAGCCGCGTCCCGCCTTCCGAGCCCTCTGCTGCCTGCGCGCCCCTCGCACAACAACTTACGCCAAGCGGCCGGTCGCGCCGTGCGCAGACCCGTACTCTCGGGCGCAGAACACGGGCGCACCATTCGCCCTCGGCGGCACCGAGCCCGGAAGACTCTCGAACTCTCACCCCGGCTAATCACAGCTGGCGGGCAGAGCACGGGCGCCTGTGCTACGATACCAGCCCACGGGCGCGTCCCTAGTGGCAAGAGGCGCCGCGGCCGACGGGTCGTTCAGACTCCCCGGCATTCCAGCCCGAACCGGGCCATCCACTCCTTCACAAGCTCCACTCCGATGTCAACGTACTCCGCCAGCGAGTCCCTTCCTAGCCATCTCATGTCGTCAATCGGGCTGTGGGTCGGTGGCCTTCGGCCATGAGATGCAGAGCCGATCGACACGGCCTCGACGCCAATGGGCACGAAGGAAGAGGCGTCCCCTGCGCCTCTCGTCCGGACCCGGAACGTCACGCCGCCTCGCCTCTCCGCGTATGCCCCGACCTGCTGCTGCAGTTCCTCACCTCCGCATACGCTGATCCGGGGCTCCGAATTCTCTGCGCCCACGACGTCGAAGACCAGCAACCGCTTCACCTGTAGCGCCTCGTCCCTGCAGTTCTCGACGTACCACTTTGAGCCGAATACGCCGAATTCATGTCCTCCCCAGCCTGCGAAGCGCAGACGGGCCCCACATTCGGCCTTCGAGAGCCGCTGCGCCACCTCCAGCACCACGCCGATGCCCGATGCGTCGTCCGTGGCCCCCGGGGAGTTCGGCGACGCCTCATGGTGGGCACAGATCACGAAGACGGGACCATCTGCCGGTCCCTTCTCCCCGAACACGTTCGACGTCGTGCTCTGCGTCTGACGTGCTCGGATCGCGAGCCTTGCCTCCTTGCCCGCGGCGGCGAACAGATTGGGTCCGATTTCGCCGCTCACACCAGCGGAGGGTAGCTTCGACTCAGGTGTGCGGAACATCTTCGTCGAGTATGTGTCCGGCAGAACGCTCTGCATGATGGCGGCGACCGCCCCGGCTGCCTCGAAGCCGAGAAGCATCTTGTTCCGGTCGATGACGTCCGTTGTGTCCGCTTCCCTGGCGAGCGCGATCCTGCCGGCTACCTCGCCGGCAAATCCTCCCTCGCCGTCCGGCTTGACCGGTGCCAGTGGCCCCGTCACGTCGCAACCCACGCTGTAGAACTGCGCACCGGCCTCAAGGAGTTCGCCCTCGAGGTAGAGTTCCTCTCCCCCGTACTCCCAGCCGGGGCAGTCGAAGCGAGTCTGCCGCGTCTCGTAGCCCATGCCTGCGAGCTGCTCCTCCATCCAGTCCCCTGATTCCCTCTCGCCGGGCGAGCCCGTCCAGCGGTTCGGCCAAGTGTCCACCAGGTACTTGCAGTAGTCGTACGCGTCCACGGTCATCTCCTCGTTCTGGAGGCCTTCCAGTGCCGATGAGAATACGCCCGAAGGCCAGCCGCTTCAACCGCGATTGCCCTCTGTTGACCTGCGACGGCCACATGAACCGGTCGATGCCAGACGTTCGGGGTCCCCGGCGAACAAGCGGCAGGCTTCGCACTTCAGAACCACGGAGCACGGCAACAGGGGTCAACTCTTGAACGGCCGGGACTGTTGCCGTAGACTCCCCCGGCAGGTTCTGGGACGTTGGGGAGTTGATGCGGGGACCACGGCTGGTGTGAGGCTGATGGGGCGTTTGCCCGGAGGCGGCGAAGTCCGCCGGTGGAGATGATGTCATGAATCAGCAGTCAGGGAAGCGCGGTCTGGCCATTTGCGTGCTCGCGGCTCTGACCTACGGCATGGTGAGCGAGGTGACTGCTCAAGTCACCGTGCTGCCGGAGGGAGAAGCCATGTGGAACCTCGAGGGATCGGCTCGCGAGACCACCCCGACGCGCCAGTACATATCCATGGAAGGGCTGTGGCGGTGGCAGCCAGCGGGGGACGACCTTGACAGCGTGCCGACCGATGGATGGGGCTACGTCCAGGCCCCGAGCCCGTGGCCGGGGGGCGGCGGCCGCAGAGGGGGCGGCGGAGGCCGGCAGTTCTACCCGAATCCGGCCTGGGACGCTAGCCAGCTGCGCGACGTCACTGCCGCATGGTATCAGGTCGAGATGGAAGTCCCCGCCGAGTGGGCCGGCCGGCGCGTCGCGCTCACCACGGAGTTCCTGCACTCCTTTGCCACCGTCTACGTGGACGGCCAGAAGGTCGCCGACATGCGGTTCCCGGCGGGCGAAGTGGACCTAACCCCTGTGTGCCGTCCGGGCGAGAAGCACGTGTTGAGCATGCTCGTCCTTGCGTTGCCGCTGCGGAGCATCATGATGTCTTACAACGACAGCGATGCGGCCAGGGAGATCCGCGGCCGAGTGGGTCGGCGCGGCCTGTGTGGCGATGTGCGTCTTGTCGGGACGCCCCAGGGCGCGCGCATCCGCCACATGAGGGTCGAGACGTCCGTGCGCAATTGGCAGATCACATTCAACACGGCCCTCGAGGACGTGCAGCCGGAGGCGGCCTACGCCCTCCGCGCGGTGGTCAAGGACGGGGGCGAGACGGTCGAGGAGTTCACGAGCAAGCCCTTCCGCGGCTCGGACGTCTCGAACGGCCGTATTGCCGTCACCGACGACTGGCATCCCGACAAGCTCTGGGACATCCATACGCCCCAGAATCAGTACGACGTGACGGTCTCACTTCTGGACGCGAACGGGAACCTGTTGGACCAGGCGCTGCCGGAGCGGTTCGGGTTCCGCGAGTTCTGGATCGACGGACGGGACTTCTACCTCAACGGCACGCGCATCTACCTGTCCTTCACCCGCAGCGGGCCGGGTTCAAGCTACGAAGGGGCTCGCGAGACGCTGGAGGAGCGCAAGAGGATCGGCATCAACTTCGTCGCCTGTGGCGGCTTTGGTGCCGAGCCCGGCAGCCACATGAGTTTCGAGGGGGCGCTCCGGGCTGCCGACGACGTGGGCACACTGATCGCGCTGACGCAGCCGCACATCAACGCGTATGAATGGGACGCGCCCGACGCCGACGAGACGAACGGCTACGCCGAGCACGCCGAGTTCTACACCCGCGTGGCGGGCAACCACCCGTCGGTCGTCTTCTACGCCGCCAACCACAACTCATGCGGCTACGCCGAGGACATGAACCCCGACCTGATTGACGGGCTGGTGGACCGGTCGGCGTGGACCCGGGGGCCCAATATGGGACGTGCTCTCCGCGCTCAGGCCATCATCGAGCGCCTGGATCCCACGCGTGTCCTCTACCACCATGCAGCGGGCAACCTGGGCTCGATGCACACGAGCAACTTCTATGCAAATTGGACGCCCATCCAGGAGATGAGCGACTGGTTCGAGCACTGGGCCACCGTCGGTGTCAAACCGGTCCACCCGAACGAGTACAGCGTGCCGTTCCCTTGGGACTGGGCCATGTACTTCGGATGGTACAAGGGAGTGCGCGAGTTCGGCAGCGCTGTGGTGCCGTGGGAGTTCTGCCTGGCGGAGTGGAACGCGCAGTTCTACGGGGATTCAGCCTATCGGATCAGCAAGGAGGAGAAGGAGAACCTGCGCTGGGAGGCCGAGAAGTTCCGGAACGGCGAGCTCTGGCAGCGCTGGGACTACCCCCACCGGCTCAGCGGCACGCATCCGGAGCGTGAGGGAGTCTACTCGATGTACTTCACCGACAACTGGCGCGCGTTCCGCACCTGGGGCGTGTCGGTGAACACTCCCGATATCTTCGCAAGGCACCTTCCCCCGGAGGCCCTGGCACGTGACAACGGTCCGCTTCTGGCCTACATCGGCGGCAAGCCGGGCGCGTTCACAAGCAAGGACCACAACTTCCTGCCGGGCGAGACCTTTCAGAAGCAGCTCATCGTCATCAATAACTCTCGCGAGACTGTCACGTGCGACTGCGAGTGGTCGCTGGCTCTGCCCCGCGCCGTGACCGGCAGCAAGACGGTCACGGTCCCTACGGGCGAGCAGGAGCGCATCCCGCTGGCGTTCGAGCTGCCGGCGGGCCTGACGCCGGGCCGGTACACGCTGTCGGCGACTGTTCGTTACAGCAGCGGCGAGACGCAGGACGACTCCTTTGCCGTCGACGTGCTGCCCGCACCGGAGCCGGTCCAGACCTTGCAGCGGATCGCCGTCTTCGACCCGAAGGGCGAGACATCCTCCCTGCTCAGAAGCCTGGGCATTGCGTTCGACAGGATCGGCGAGACGAACGCGAACCTGGGTGCGTACGACGTGTTCATCATCGGGAAGGGGGCCCTGACGCTCGATGGCGCCGCGCCCGACATCTCGCGCGTGCGCGACGGGCTAAAGGTCGTCATCTTCGAGCAGACCGGCCAGGTGCTCGAGAAGCGGTTCGGCTTCCGCACTGCGGAATACGGTCTGCGGTGGGTCTTCAAGCGCGTGTCGGACCATCCGCTCCTGGCTGGCATTACGGATGATAACCTCTACAACTGGCGCGGCGATGCAACGGTCCTGCCGCCTCGCTTCGCATACGAACTCGACTACTCGCCGACCGTTAAATGGTGCGGCATGCCCGTCAAGCGCGGCTGGCGCTGCGGCAACCGCGGCAACGTGGCCTCGGCCTTGATCGAAAAGCCGGCCGCGGGCGACTTCCTGCCGATCCTCGACGGCGGCTACGCCCTCCAGTACGCCTCCCTGATGGAGTACCGCGAAGGGGCGGGGATGGTGCTGTTCTGCCAGACCGACGTGACCGGACGCACGGAGACGGACCCGGCGGCCGAGGCCCTGGCCCGTAACACCATCCAGTATGCAGCCGACTGGGAACCGTCGCCTCGCAGGACGGCCGTATATGTCGGCGATGCGCTGGGGCGTGAACAGCTCGAGGCGGCGGGGCTGACGCTCGCCCCCTATGAAGGCGGGGGGCTCTCGGCCGACCAGGTGCTGATCGTCGGGAAGGGCGGCGGCCGGGAGCTTGCCGGCGACGCGCCGGCCATCGCGGACTGGCTCCGGACCGGCGGCCCCGTGCTGGCCCTGGGGCTGGACGGGGACGAGGCAAGCTCGTTCCTGCCGTTTGAGGTCACGACGAACGCTCAGGAGCACATCGCCGCGTACTTCCAGCCCGCTCAGGCGGGCACGCCGCTGGCGGGGGTGGCGCCGGCCGACGTGCACAACCGGGCTCCGCGCGAGTTGCCCCTCGTTACGAGCGGCGCCGTGCCCGTTGGCAACGGCGTCCTGGCCAGGGCGGACGGTCTGAACGTCGTCTTCTGTCAGTTCACGCCGCAGGCCATTAGCCCTACGCTCGGGGTGCCGACCGCTTTCAACGCGGTCGCGGACGACGAGGGCGGTCCCGGGGCACTCGTGAGTCTCGGCCCGGTGACGCCTGGGGGCGCGAGTCTCGGCCAGTGGGTCGAGGATGCGGTGGCCGGAAGGGAGTACACGCTCGCTGTCTTCGCCAAGGCCATTGGGGGTGACGTCAATGCACACCTGGGCGCCGAACGCACTCCTCGGCCTGGGTGGGGCGTCCGTTACTCACCGGGCGAATCGGTCGGACGCGGTGAAGACGTCCGAATCCCGGCCGACGAGTGGACGGAGCTGCACATCACGTTCGCCGTCGATGAGCCGGCCGACCTCCGCGCATACCTGGGCTGCTCGCAGCCGGGCGCCCGGCTCCGGGTCAAGGCGTTCCGCCTGTATGAGGGCGATTACGCCCCGGCCTTCGAGCCGGCGGACGGGAACCTGTTGAGGAACGGCGACTTCGCGGCAGGCGAGGGGCCGTGGCGGTTCGAGTTTGCCCAGCAGCGGAACGTGAAGCGCACTTACCGCCGCGTGAGCTGCCTGGTCACGCGCCTGCTGGCCAACATGGGCGTCGCCGGGCGGACGCAGCTGCTCGAGCACGTTTCACAGCCCGTGGCGCAAGGCGAGCAGCGCTGGCTGGATGGCCTCTACCTCGACGTGCCGGAAGCATGGGACTACCCCTACCGCTTCTTCCGCTGGTAAGTCTAGTGTGGAGCGCCCAGGCTGGCAGTCGCAGCGTTCCGTTCCTCATCAGACTGCTTGACGCCGATCGGCCTCGGCTCCGGCAACGCCTCCATCGCCTCCGCCAGCCGGCATTGGCTGACCAAACACTAACTTAACAACTGGCACCACAATAGGGGGCAGGTCAGCCTGGCCGGTTCAGTCAACGAGCTGAGAGCCGCTTCCATCTCCGGGGCGCCCGGCGATCTCGTCCGCCAGTCTCCAGCAACGCAGGAGGCCCCGGGGCACGTGGAAGAACCCCTTCCACTTGCTGCCCTTCAGGTCGTGCGTGCGGTTCCCGCGCCGGTCGAAGTAGCCGAACCAGCCGCCGTGCTCGGGGTCTGGGAAGGTTCGCCACGTGTAGTCGTGGATTCGTTGGAACCACTCGGCGAGCTCCGGGCGGCCCGTCAGCCGGAGCGCCAGCAACAGGGCGTTGAGCGCTTCCGTGTGCGGCCACCAGAGCTTCATGGACCATTCCAGCGCCTCCGGCGGCCGGCCCCCGAAGTCCAGGAAATAGAACAGCCCGTCGAAGTCCCGGTCCCACCCGCGCGCCAGCATCCAGAGCAGCGCATCGACTGCCGATTCCACCGTCCCCGCGTCGCCGTCGGCGCCAGCGGCGTCCATCACGAAGGCCATGCTCTCGATGGCGTGGCCGGGATTCAGCAGGCGCCCTTCCGGAGTGTCCGGCCGGGAGCCATCATCCCATACGTTCTCAAACACGGCCCGTCGCGCCGCGTCGTGGTGCATGCGCATGATGCGCTCCAGCGCCGCGCGGCCGAGGGCTTCGATCTCGTCGGACGGCGCGATGGCCCCCAGCTGCCGGGCGACGTTGAGCATGATCATCGGGAACGCGTGATCCCTTGGCAGGTCGGCACGGGGGATCAGCTTGCTGTAGCGGCCTTTGGGGTTCAGGCGCCGGCGCACGATCCGTCGCAGCGTCTCGAGCGCCAGGTCGAGCGCCCATGACTCGCCTGCCGCCGCCGCATACTCGCTCAGGCCCATCACGACGAAGAAGTCGCTGAACACATTGTAAGCGACGCGCTTCGGGCCGCCCTCACGGTCAACCAGGAAGAACCAGTCGCCGTCCTGGTCGCGTCCGTACCGGCGCAGGAAGTCCGCTCCGAGCCGGGCGGCTTCCAGCCATTCCTCGCGCCGCTCGACCATGTTGTAGAGCCGCGCGAACATCCAGACTTCGCGGCC
>CAZSET010000124.1:0-11734 GCA_964605915.1 uncultured candidatus Brocadiaceae bacterium
CAGTAGAGTAGGGAGGGGCCGCCTTGGGGCGCCCTCCCCCTCGTCAAACCGGACGTGCGGATTTCCCGCATCCGGCTTTCCGTGAAGCTCTCAGCCCCAGGCATGCACAGCAGCCGACTCCCGTCACAGGCTCACCAGCCCCATCCGCTGAAGATGCGCATACAGCGTCTCGCCCTCCGGCGGACGATACGGGCGCTGGCTGCGCCGGCGCAGGTGATAACGAAGCCGCTCTCGCACAAAGCAGTTCATCGCACGGAAGGCATGCCGCGGATGGCCCTCGCCGAAGTAGTTCGCCCAGCCCGCAAGGTGCCGGTTCAGCTCCGCGACCAGCCGGGGGATCGGCTTGAACGCCATCCTCGGCCCGGTCATCTCGCGCAGACGCTCGCGCTCGCGCGCCAGCGCCTTCTGCGAGGGAGCCTGGCGTAGATACCGCCCCGGCCCATACAGGTTGCGCTCATACCGAAACGTGTAGCCCAGAAAGTCCAGGCCCGCTCCGGCTTCCTTCAGAGCCACCACGCGCGTCTTCTCCCGGTTGATCGCCAGCCCAAACCGCCCCTCCAGCTTGCCTTCGATCCACTCTCGCAGCCGGGCACTGATGTAGCGTGCCATCACGACAAAGTCGTCGGCATACCGCACCAGCCGCGCCCGCGCCCAGACCGCCGGACCGTCAGACCGGTGGAAGATCACGTCGAACCAGTGCAGAAACAGGTTGGCCAGCAAGGGAGAGATCACTCCCCCTTGCGGCGTGCCCCGTGTCCCGCGACTGACTCTCGGCGGCCCTCCCGGCTCGTCCGGCGGCTCGACCACAGGGGCCTGAAGCCACAGGCGCACCAGCTTCAGCACCTGCCGGTCGCTTATCCGATGGCGAACACAAGCCATCAGCTTCTGGTGGGGAATGGAATCGAAGTAACCCTTCAGGTCGGCGTCGTATACCTCGTCGAAGCCCTTCTGCAAGTGCTCCCGAACCTCCTGGAGTGCCTGGTGGGCATTGCGGCCGGGCCGAAAACCGTACGAGCAGTCGAGGAAGTCCGCCTCGAAGATCGGCTCCACGATCAGAAGCACCGCCGTCTGCGCCACCCGGTCCTTGACCGTCGGAATGCCCAGGGGCCTTTTCTTGCCATCGGCCTTCGGGATGTAGACGCGCCTTACCGGCCCAGGCCGGTACCGCCTGGCCAGCAGGTCGGCGCGCAAGCCCTCCAGAAACGCCTGCGCCCCTCCCTTGCCCCGTTCCACCTCGTCAATGCTCACCCCATCGACGCCGGCCGCGCCGCCGTTGCGGCGCACCTGCTCCCAGGCCGCTTCCAACGTCTCCGTCCAGCAAACCTTGTCGTACAGAGTGTAGAAGCGAAACCTCGGCTCCTGCTTGGCCTTGCGGCCCAGATTCAGCCTCAGCGAAGAGAGTCTGGGCGGCAGGGCCGCTTTAGCCGTAGTAGGGCGTTGGTCTCCCAATCGGCTCTCTCCTCTTCTTGCCGAATCGCGCTTCACGCAGGGTCCCTTCGCTCGGCGGGGGTTGGCCGCTTCCCAGCTACTATGGACCCCTCCGACTCCCGCACGGGGCCGCGCGGCGATTATTGGTTCTCGCCGCCCGTTGTCCCGCAACTGCGGGGCGCCCCGGCGGGCCTCCCAGGTTCCCGACGTCTCTTTCGGCGCGCGCCGTCCCCTCTCACCCCGGGAAGCCCGGTGGGGACACTCTCTCGTTTGTCCGCCCCACCGGTGGCAGGCTTCACCCAATCCGGCGGGCTGGCCGGCTTCCAACAGTGTAACGAGGCCGAAACGGATTCGCTTTCGCTACGGCTCACGCCTTCGCCTCCCGGGGCTTCGCCGGCGGGATCGCTCCCGACGGCGCCCGATTGGCTACCGGTTGAACGAGCAATTGACCGGGCAGCCTCCTTGCATGCTGCAAGAGACGCCGAGCTTCGCCTGGCGCACCAGATTCTCACTGATTGACACAGATAAGGGATGCGCTGCTGTCACCGGCACGGCTGTAGCCTCGATCTGTGCCAATCTGTGTAAAGCAGTGGCTCACTTCCGTTCGGCCGTATCCGTGTGAATCCCTGGGCGCCGTACGGCGGCTGTGTCGAATGCCTGCCGTTGCCTTTGCCGTGGCCGTGCATCAGGCCCCGTCCATTCCCGTCGACGCGCTGTCCGCCGCCGCGCCGACTCAGTCCCTGCACCTCTTGCGCATTTCCTGGCGCGGTGCTAAGCTGTATGCGCTCCCGGCCGTGCAACACGGCAGGGCTTCCTTGGCGATGGGGGAGCGTGGCATGGCTGCGCTCATGCGCGGAGACGAGGCGCCCGGTTTCGCTCTGGCAGACCAGCACGGGCGCACCGTGCGCCTGGTGGACTTCCTGGGTCGGAAGCTGCTCATCTATTTCTACCCCAGGGCTGGAACCCCTTACTGCACGAAGCAGGCCTGCACCGTCCGGGACCACATGGACGACCTCGCGCAGCTCGGCGTCGAGGTCGTCGGTATCAGCCCTGACGAACCGAAGAGGCTCAAGGCGTTCGACGAGAAACGGCACCTGGGCTTCACGCTTCTGTCGGATCCCGATCGTTCGGTGGCAGATGCCTACGGGGCTTGGGGCAGCAAACGGCTCTTGGTGGTCAGATATACGGGCATCATCCGATCGGCGTTCGTCGTCGACCAAGACGGCAAGATAGCCGCTGCCTTCTACAACGTGAGTCCGACAGACACCGTGCGAAAGGCTCTGGAGGTCCTCAAGAGGCCGTGATGCGGTCGGGCTGAATTCGAAGCCCCCTATTGAGGTCCGCAATGATGGCTGCAGCGCCGGCAAGAGAGGGGCAGCCGCGGGCTGATATCCACCGCAAGGTGACCGAGGCCCGCGCGGCTCAACTGGGCTGGGGCGGGGGGCCGCTGCGCGAGCGTCTTCGCGTGCTCCGTCGGGTCCGGCATGAGATCGCCGAGAACGCCGCCGCTATCGCGCGGGCAGTGGATCAGGGACGCAACCGGCCGCCCGGGGAAACCTTGACGGCTCAGGTCATCCCCCTTGCGGATGCCTGTCGGTTCCTGGAGAAGAACGCCGGCCGGATCCTCGCGACTCGGCGTCTGGGCATTCGCGGCAGACCTCTGTGGCTCCCGGGAGTGCAGGTCCGGATTCGTCGGGAACCGTTGGGCGTGGTCCTGGTCATTGGCCCCTCCAACTACCCCCTCTTCCTGCCCGGTGTGCAGGCCTTGCACGCGCTGGCGGCGGGGAACGCTGTGGTTCTGAAGCCTGGCAGAGGCGGCGCTGCCCCCGCGCTCGCCTTCGCAGATTGCCTGAAGGCGGCGGGGCTGGACCCCCGGCTATGTCCGGTGCTGGACGAGTCACCGGAGGCAGCCGAGCGTGCCATCGAGGTGGGGGTCGACAAGGTGGTTCTGACGGGATCGGTCCAGACGGGTCGGGCCGTTCTGAGTCAACTGGCGCCCAGGATCGTGCCGGCGACGATGGAGCTGTCCGGTTGCGACGCAGCGTATGTGTTGGAGGATGCGGACGTTGCGCTGGCGGCGAGAGCGCTGTACTACGGGCTGCGGCTGAACCGCGGCGCCACTTGCATATCGCCCCGGCGCGCGTTCGTGCCCGGTCGGATCGCGGAAGAACTGGAAGGTCTTCTGACGGACTTGATTTGCCGGGGAGGGCCGATCCCCGTTGAGGAGGGCACTGCGGAGCGACTGCGATCGCTCGTGGACGATGCCCTCGGCAAGGGCGCCCGCCTGGTGGCCGGCGAGGTAGGGGACTCCGAAGTGACGGGGCCCGTTATCCTGGCAGACGTGTCCACCGAGATGCACGTGACCCAGGAGGACATCATGGCGCCGGTCCTCAGCCTGATCCCGGTCTCGGACATGCGGGAAGCGCTCGACGCGTCTGTCCGGTGTCCGTATGCTCTGGGTGCGACCGTCTTCGGGCCGGAAGAGGCGGCGTTGCAGGTGGCGGCGCAAGTGAGGGCCGGCGTCGTCGTCGTGAACGACATGATCGTGCCGACGGCCGATCCGCGAGTCCCCTTCGGCGGGCGGGACAAGAGCGGCTTCGGGGTCACTAGGGGCGCCGAGGGCCTGTTGGGAATGACGGCTCCCAAAGCCGTACTGGTGCGGCGCGGCCGCTGGCTCCCGCATCTGGAAGGCCGGGGGCCGGCGCTGGCGCAGTTGGCATCATGGTATACTGAGATAGTTCATGGCCGGTCCCTTCGGGGGCGCTTCCGCGCTGCAATCAGGCTGGCGCGGGGCCTCCGGGCCGCGCGGAGGTCTGGCGCAGGGCGCCCCTCGAGGAATCAGTCCTAAAGGACAAGACGGAACGGTAGCAGAGGTACCTGGACATGGCCGATGGGCACGTCGTGATAGTCGGGGCAGGACTCGGTGGCATATCGGCGGCCATCTCGCTGGCCGCGCACGGGTACGGCGTCGACGTGTTCGAGAAGAACGAGCACGTGGGCGGCAAGCTGAACGTGCTGAAGGAGGAGGGTTTCTCCTTCGATCTCGGTCCTTCCATCGTGACGTTGCCGCATTACTTCGAGCGCCTGTTCGAGCGGCACGGCCGCCAGATGAGCGATTACGTCTCGATGCGGGAACTGTCCCCGCACTGGCGGTGTTTCTTCGAGGACGGCACGAAGATTGACCTTTTTGCCGACGTGGCGGAGACCTCCGCGCGCAACCCCGCCCTGAATGAGACCGACGCCGAGGAGCTTCGCGATTTCATGTCCTATTCCCGGCGTCTCTACGAGAAGACGGAGCCGGGGTACTTCGAGAAGGGACTGGACACGGTCTGGCAAATGGTGCGTTTCTACGGCCCCCTTTCGGCGCTGCGTAGTTTCGACCTGTTCTGCAGCATGCACGACGGCGTATCGAAGCGCGTGCACAACCGGCACATGCAACATATCCTGGACTTCTTTGTCAAATACGTGGGATCGTCGCCGTACGACGCGCCGGGGGTGCTGAACCTGCTCCCGTATGCCCAGTGCGAATATGGACTCCTGTACGTCGACGGCGGGCTATTTGAGCTGGCTCGGGCGCTGCGGCGCCTGGCGGAGGAGGCCGGGGTGAGGCTCCACCTCGGGCAGGAGGTGACTTCGCTGGAGGCCGATGGGGCCAAGGTGCGCGAGGCGCGCCTGGCCAACGGACAGGCGGTGAGCGCGGACTTCTTCGTCAGCAACATGGAGGTGATTCCGGCTTACCAGCGGCTGCTGGGTGAACCCGCTTCATTCATGCGCAAGCTGGAGAAGTTCGAGCCGGCCTGTTCGGGTCTCGTCCTCCACCTGGGCTGTGATCGGGAATACCCTAAGTTGGCGCATCACAACTTCTTCTTCTCAAGGGATCCTGAAAAGCACTTCGAGGACGTTTTCCATCGTGGCGTTCTGCCCGGGGATCCCACCCTTTACGTTGTGGCGCCGGCGCGCACGGACCCCACGCAGGCCCCGCCCGGCTGCGAGAACATCAAGGTCCTGCCCCACATCCCCCATCTGCGCGACGAGCCGTTTTCATCGGAGCAGTATGACGCCCTCCGGGAGCGCGTGCTGGATAAGCTCGAGCGCATGGGGGTGGAAGACCTGCGCGAGCACATTGTCGTGGAGGACCGCTGGGTGCCCGAGGACATCCAGGAGCGTTACTACTCGAACAAGGGGGCGATCTACGGCGTTGTGTCGGACCGCAAGAAGAACGGCGGATTCAAAGCCCCCAAGAAGAGCACAAAGTACTCCAATCTATACTTCGTCGGAGGCAGCGTAAACCCCGGCGGCGGCATGCCCATGGCGGTGCTGTCCGGGCAGCACGTCGGGGATCGCATCGTTTCGGAATCTGTATAGGACCTGGCAAAGGAGCTCCGGAAATGAAAGCGGCCCGCGTCGGTATTGTCGGCGCCGGTCCCGGCGGCCTGACCAGCGCGATGATCCTGGCCCACCGGGGCTTCGACGTGACGGTCTTCGAGCAGAAAGACAGGGTCGGGGGGAGAAACGCGCCGCTGCTCCTCGGGGCCTACTCGTTCGACACGGGACCGAGGTTCCGGTTGCTGAAGTTCATCCTGGCTGAGATGTTCCAGGGGTCGGGCCGGCAGGCGGCCGATTACCTGGATTTCGTGCGTCTGAACCCCATGTACCGGCTGAAGATCGGGGGCAGGGAGTTCTGCCCCAGCGGCGATCCGAAAGAAACGAAGGCCGAGGTCGAACGCCTGTTTCCCGGCAACGGAGAGGGAATCGACCGGTTCCTCGAGAAGGAGGGGAAACGGTTCGACCGTCTTCTGCCGTGTCTGCAGAGGGAATACGACAGCCTGCTGGCCTACCTGAGCCCCACGTTTCTGCGCGCGCTGCCGCGCATGTCGCTGGGAAGGACGGTCTTCCAGAACCTGGGCAAGTACTTCGACCACGATGATCTGAAGGTCTGTTTCGCCTTTCAGTCCAAATATCTCGGTATGTCGCCGTGGACCTGTCCTGCGTTCTTCACCATGCTCTCCTATATCGAGCACGCTTTCGGCATTTACCACGTGATTGGCGGACTGAACCGGATCTCGGCGGCCATGGCCCGGGTGGTGGAGGAGGAAAGGGGGCAGATCCGCCTGAACGAGCCCGTGGAAAAGCTCGTAATGCAGGGCCGGCGTGCGACGGGCCTTCGGCTGACGAATGGGGAGGTGGAGACATTCGATCAGATCATCTTGAACGCGGATTTCGGCCATGCCATGTGCGAGCTGGTCCCGGAGGGTGTGCTGGGCAAATACAGCCCGGAGAAGCTGAAGAAGCGGCCGCTCTCCTGTTCCACGTTCATGCTCTACCTGGGGGTGAAAGGCTCCTACGAACAGCTGCCGCACCACAACGTGATCTTCGCTGAGGATTACCAGCGTAACGTGCAGGAGATCTCTGAGGAGATGGTGCTGTCGGACGATCCTTCCTTCTACGTGCAGAACGCTTCGGCCACCGATCCCACGCTGGCTCCCGAGGGACATTCGACCATCTACGTGCTGGTTCCGTGCCCGAACGTGAGGTCGGGCATCGACTGGCAGCCGGTGGCCGGCGACTATGCGGACACGGTGCTGGAACTGGTTGAAGAGAAAGGCGGGTTCACCGACTTGCGCCAGTATATCGTCGAGAAGAAGATAATCACCCCCGCGGACTGGCAGGGCGAATACGACGTCTACGAGGGCGCCACCTTCAGCCTGGCCCACACGATCGGGCAGTTGCTCTATTTCCGCCCTCACAACCGCTTTCAGGAGATCGAGCACTGCTATCTGGTCGGGGGCGGCACGCACCCGGGCAGCGGCCTGCCCACCATCTACGAGTCCGGCAGGATCACGGCCAACATGATCTCGGCGCGGTTCGGCGTGCCCTATGAGCGGCCCTCGCCTCTGCCTGACTCGATAGGCATCTAACGCCGAGACACGCCGAGTGCCGTGCGTCTTGGTCGGCGCGTCGCCTGTAGCTACGCGATTGAGTGCAGATGCTCGAGATCATCCGGCAGCGCGGCGACGGGCCGGTGCCCCTGCTGAACCACCACGTGCGCGATTACGACGAACTCTACCTGAGGACGCAGACGTGTCTGCACCCCCATCCCGTGGAACTCAAGCTGCGCAACCACGCATGAAGCATGCAGGGCAAGCTTACGCAGAGCTGCCCCCTTTTCCAGAGGTGTGAGATGGCGCAACTCAAGGCAGGTGACAGGGCGCCGGCGTTCTCGCTGCGCGACCAGAACGGCCAGACGGTGAAGCTGTCCGGCTTCAAGGGCCACAAGGTGCTCGTGTACTTCTACCCGAAGGCGAACACGTCCGGCTGCACGGCGCAGGCCTGCGCCGTTCGGGACGCGATGCCCGACCTCTCGAAGCTGAACGTGGCCGCGGTCGGCATCAGCCCCGACGCGCCCGAGCAGCAGAAGAAGTTCGACGACAAGAACGGCCTCGGGTTCCCTCTGCTCTCGGACCCGGGTCACAAGGTGGCGGATGCGTACGGCGTCTGGGGCGCGAAGTCGATGTACGGGAAGAAGTACGAAGGCATCATCCGCTCGTCGTTCCTCGTCGACGAGAAGGGCAGGATCGCGGCGGCGTGGTACAAGGTCAGCCCGAAAAACACCGTGCCGGAGGCACTGCGCGCGCTGGAGACGTGAGCCTGTCCCTCAGATGCCAAGGGTGAAGGTGCGGCTGTTCGCTTCGTCTCGGCGCACCTTCACGTCCCACTGCCCTGCGGCGCCCCTGGGCGGGGCGACGGTCACGCGGTACCCGCCGCAGAACCCGCGGAATGCCACCCGGCCGTCCTCGTCGCTGAGGACGTTCAGTCGCGTCTTCCATTCCTCGTGGATCAGCTTACGCAGGCGCTCGTAGACCGGTTTGGGCCGCATGCGCTCGTCCACCAGGCCGCCCCCGGGCAGCCAGATGCTGTTGTCGCTCAGCCCCCACCAGTTGATGGACCGGGCAGCCGGATGGCCGAACGCGAGGCGGAAGAACTGCTCGGCGAAGTCGGCCTGCGTCTCTTCATCCCATGTGCCCTCGCGCCAGCCGCCCTCGATGGGCTTGCCCCCCGACTGGGGAATGAACTCGGTCACGTGCACCGGATAGCCGAGCTCGGCCAATGCGTCGAACGTGTCGAGCGTCGCCTGAGGGGGATACCAGTCCTGGCGGGGCTCGTGCGCCTGCACGCCGAGGCCGCCGATGGGCGTCCCGCGGTCGTTCAGTTCCCGCACCAGGCGCACGAACATCTCCCGGTCCTCTCTTCCGGCGATGATGCCGTATTCGTTCAGGAGCAGGTGCGCCTGCGGGTTGGCCTCGTGCGCGCAGCGGAAGGCCATCTCCACGTAGTCGGCGATCTGGGGGATGGCGTCCTCATCGCTGAGCCGCCAGGGCTGCTGGCCCCATTGGGCCGTCATGGCTTTGCGCCACGTCGGCACGTGGACCGCCTCGTTTACCACGTCCCAGACGTCTATCCCTCCGGCGAAGCCCCTGACGACGTTGCGGATGCGCGCCCGCAGAAGCTCCTCGCTGACCTCAACGTCCATGCCCTCCAGCCAGCCGGGCATGCCGGACGGCACGGACCACGTCAGCGGATGCCCCTTGGCGGCGACGCCGTTGGCGTGGCACCACTCGAGCACCGGCAACATGGGCTCCCAGCCCGTCATGCCCTGCGTCGGCTCGTAACCGGCCCAGTAGAACGGGAAGACGGCGAAGTTGAAAAGCCCCAGGAACCGTTGCTTGAAAGCGTCGTCTTGGCGGGGCGACGTGGCTTCCCGTCGGCGCACCAGCGAGAAGACGATGCACCCGAACAGGAAGTCGTGCGTGAGCTGTTCCACCCGCACGTCGAGGCCCTCCAGGGGCTGGCCGTCGGGGTCCACGAAGCGCAGCGTCACGTCGGCCTTTCGGTGCCGCTCTGCACCCTCGGCGGCGCGGGCCAGCAGTTCCCCCCCAACGGCCTTCACGTCCTGGGGCCTCTTGCCCATCTGTTCCTCCCCGAATCAGTAGCGCCTGCCCAATGGCAAGTAGGGCCGACAATCAATGGGCGCTACGCGAGCTTCTGGGCTCCGGTGTAAACGGCCTCGACCTTCAAGGCGGCCGCGGCGTTTCCCGGGTGCTGCTGGGGGTTCCACACCTTCATCTCGTCGAAGACCGGCCCCTCGGTGTGGTACTCGACCGAGCCCTTCACCTGGTAGGGTTTGCCGTCGCCGCCCATGAACAGGAAGGCCCCCTTGCTTCCGGCCTCGATATTGCGGCGGGTCTTGTCGAAGTAGTTATCGGCGACCACGAGCGTATCGTCGCCGCGCCGGCCGAGGCAGCCGACGTAGATGACGTTCGGGGTACCATCCTCGTCTACGGTGGCGAAGATCGCCGGGCCCTTGCGGCTATCCCATGCTTCGGTTACGGCTTCGGGCAATGCAGCCACTGGTGGGACTCCTCAACACTGAAGTTGCGCGGCGCCTGGGCGGTTGCCCACGGCGCTCGCAGGATGAAGGCCGGCTCGCACGCAGCGAGACGCGGCGCCAGAAGCCGCCTATTCTAACGCCTCGCAGTGCGCCGTCAACGGAAGGCAGTTAGTCTGCCAGAACGCGGTAGACGCTTGCGCCGCAGCATGCCCGGCCTCGAGGGATGCCCGCTCCGGGCTTGCCTTCCAGGGGTGATCGGCGGCGTATCAGATATGTATCACGACCGTGATGACGCCGGCCGGGAAGGGAAAGACGTGAAGATCGCAAGGCTTGCGTACGTGCAAGGTTAGGTGGTGGGCGAGGGGGGATTCGAACCCCCACGGTGGATTGTCCACCACAGGATTTTAAGTCCGAACAGGGCGTCTTTTCAACGTAACGCATAAGTGAGCTCTGGGTCGCCTCTTACGACGTAATCCTATGACAGTCAGCAAGTTGCGACTCCATCATCATGAGCGACTGAACGGTAGGCAGCGGCGCTAAGAGGAGCTGGTAGGGCACAGGCGGTGTATCATATTCGTCTCGTGGGCCTACCTGCTGGATGACGTGGAGTCGCAGAGCGTGCAAGCGGCGGCCTCGAGTTTCAGCTGGTCCGTTACCCACCGGTTGGGCAGCCACAGCGATGAGAAGAAGAGTTAATGACCAACGGATTATGAGTCCGCTTTCGCCCCTTTCGGGCGCGAACGCATAACGTGTGGCCGGGCCGTTCCTTGTGACGTAAGATGTTTCGTGCCAAGGCAGTTGCGATGACCATCTGGCCGGGACCCAGTGGGGGTGACCGCGACTGAACCGGAGCTAGCGGGGGGTGTCGTCACCCCGAATTCAACCCGCGGCGTGCATATCCGTTGGACAGGCCAACCATGGAATCCTTCGGTCCGCAACATGGGATTGGCCCCGCCAGGACGGACCAAGACACGCGCGGCCGGACCGTCGATCTCCACGCCCTGCGCTACACTTTCGGCACCCACCTCAGCAAGAACGGCGTGGCGCCCCGGACCGCCCAGGCCGCCCTGCGCCATTCCTCACTCGACCTCACCATGAACGTCTACACCGACCCCACGCTGCTCGACGTCTCTGGCCTTGGAGACCGGGGGCATCAAGAAGAGGGTGCCATGCTGTGCGACGGCGCGTCCCCGAACGCTTTTCCAGCACCCAACCTATCCAGATCCACCAGCGCCCGGGCCTCACTGGCCGCTGCCGCTGAGCCTTCGCCGGACGGCCTCCACGAATCCCTCCGGCGCTTGGCCCCCCAGTTCGCGGCACTTCTGAACGTCATCGAAGGCGCGCCCGAAGGCCTCTGAATTGTAGAAGCTTATAGCCCGCTTGATATAGTGCTCGGGATTGAGAGGATCAAGCTCGATGGCCTTGCTGAAGTCCGCAATCGCCCGTTCGTAGTCGCCGGTGTCTCCGAGGGACAATCCCCGGCTGTAATGGGCAACGGCGTTATGAGGATCTAGCTTGATCGCCATGTCGAAATCCCCCATGGCCCTTTCGTGATGCCCCTGCTCCTGGAGTGCACCTCCCCTGGACACCCAGAAGAGGGCCTTGTCGGGTTCCAGCTCGATGGCCTTGCCGTGATCATCAGCCGCTTGGCCGTAAGCTTGCGTCGTGAAGTGGCTCGTCCCTCGAAGGAAGTAATCATCGGCACAGGCTTCGCTGGACTCGACGACACGCGTAAGGTCGGCAATTGCTGACTTATGATCTCCCAGAGCCTGATATGCGCTCGCGCGATAGCGGTAGGCCTCAGCCAGATCCGGCGACAGCTCGACGGCCCTGTTGCAGTCTGCCAGAACTCCCGGCACGTCGCCAGCTACGCGCTTCTCTGCAGCGCGTCTGAGGTAGAAGCGCGCTTCCTTTGGA
>CAZSET010000125.1:0-10634 GCA_964605915.1 uncultured candidatus Brocadiaceae bacterium
TACTGCCGCGGCCGGGGCGGAGGCATGCACATCGCCGATTTCTCCAGCGGGCATCTCGGCGCGAACGCCATCGTCGGGGGTTCGGTGGGCATCGCCACCGGCGCGGCGCTGAGCTGCCGGTACCTGGACAACGGGGGCCTGGTCCTCTGCTTTGCCGGGGATGGTGCCTACTCCAACGGCGTCGTGCTGGAATCGCTGAACTTCTCCTGCATGGCCCAGTTCGCCAGCAAGGCGCTGGCGGCTCGGCCGTTCGGGCTGCCCGTCATCTACGCGATAGTGAACAACCAGTACGGCATGACGGGCCAGCAGCGCGGCGAGGTGACCGGCATCGAGTTCCTCGCCCGCCGCGCGGCCGCTTTCAGCACGGACGCCATGCACGCCGAAGTCATCAACGGGATGGACGTGCTCGCCGTGCGCGACGGCATCGCGCGGGCGACTGAGCTGGCACGCAACGGCAAAGGACCGGTCCTGTGCGAGCTGATCTGCTACCGCTATCACGGCCACAGCCTGAGCGATCCGCGCAATGAGTACCGCCGCAAAGAGGAAGAGCAGGCATGGCGCGAGTGCGATCCCATCCGCCGGCTCACCGAGCAGATCGTCGAGGCAGGGATCGCCGAAGAAGCGGACCTGACGGAACTCAGGAACGCCGTCGAGAAGCGCCACGAAGAGGCCGCCATCCGCGCAGCCGAGGCCGCCGATCCGGACGCAGCAGAGGTGACGCGCTACGTCTTCACGGACTCGGCCTCCACCGAAGTGCCCGCTGAGTTCGCCGAGGCGAAGGCCCTGGAAGCGCCCCCCATCCCCGCGCGGAAGGAAGGGAAGATCACCTTCAAGGAAGCGCTGCGCGAGGCCCTCATCGAGGAGATGCTGCGGGACAGCCGCGTTGTGCTCTACGGAGAGGACGTGGCGGACTATGGCGGCGCTTTCAAGCTGAGCAAGGGGCTGCTGGAGGCATTCGGGCGGGACCGCGTCTTCAACACCGCCATCAGCGAGGCCGCCATCATCGGCACCGGCGTCGGCGCGGCCATGACGGGGCTGCGGCCGGTAGTGGAGCTGATGTACAGCGACTTCGAGTTCCAGGCGGGCGACCAGATGTTCAACCAGGCGGCGAAATGGCACTACATGAGCGGCGGACAGACCACGGTGCCCATGGTCATCCGTAGCAGCGTGGGAGCGGGCAAAGGCTACGGCGGGCAACACTCGCAGGCCCTCGAGGCGCACGCCACGCACACGCCGGGCCTCTACGTCGTCTATCCCTCGACACCGCACGACGCCAAGGGGCTGCTCAAGAGCGCCATCCGCGACGATAATCCCGTCCTGTTCGTGGAGTCCCAGGAGCTTTACAACCTGCGCGGCGAGGTGCCCGAGGAGGATTACCTGGTCCCGATCGGACGCGCGGCCATCCGCCGACCGGGCCGGGACGTTACCATCGTTGGCTGGGGCCTGCTGGCACACTTGATGGTGGCTGCCGCTGAAATGCTGGCCGACGAGCACGGGGTCGACGCGGAGTTGGTGGACTTGAGGAGCTTGATCCCGCTCGACCTGGAAACGGTCCTGAACTCCGTGCGCAAGACCGGACGGTGCGTGGTGGCCTGCCAGGCATGCCTGACGGGCAGTTTCACTGCCGAAGTGGCCGCCCGCATCCAGCAGGAAGGCTTCGACTACCTGGACGCGCCGGTCGCCAGAATCGGCTCAGCGGACGCCATCTCGCCACAGTCAGAGGTGCTGGAGAGGGCCTACCTGCCCGGCGTGGACGATCTGGTCCGGGGCGCCCTGGAAGTGTGTTACATGCTTGAGTGACGCCTGTCGACGGGCAGGCCTATCGGGCGGAAACGGCCATGCAAGGGACAGGAGCCGGTGCTGGCACGCCTGAGCGGCTGCTGGGGCGTCTGGTGGTTGCGGCTCGAGCGCATCCCGCCGTTTCCGTGGCAGTGACCGCCTGCCTGGCAGGGGGGGTTCTGCTCGCGTGGTCTGCCTTCCACAAAAGCGATCGGGGCAAAGTCCAGGCCGTGCTCGAAGCCATCCGGGAGGCCATCGTCGAGGGCGACGAGGGGAAGGTGATGGCGCACGTCTCCCCCTACTTCTCCGAGGAAGGGATGTACCGAGACCAGTTGGCCGAAAGGCTGGCCCGCATCCTGCCAGACCGGCCAGTGTCCCGAATCTCGCTCGTGGTGCGGCAGCTCAACATTGGGCACGGCACGGCGACGGCCATGGTCTACGTCGAATCGCGACACGGCGATCCCTTCCGGGGGCAGTTCGCCCGCACGGAATGGCTGATCACCGTCGAGGAGCTAGACGATCGGTGGCTGGTCCGGCATGTCACGCCCTTGGGGCTGAACGGACGGAAGGTGGCCGGCCTGCGCGCGATCATGGCCCTGGGCTACTGAGCGGACCACACGTTCGGGGGCGTCCTCGGCAAGTTCACGCCGCCTCGCCCGGCGGCCAATGCGCTCAACTGCCCCGCTTCGAGCGTTAGCGGCCCTTCGCCGGCGCCGTCAGGACGACGCTTTCCCCCTTCTCGCACTCGAGTAGTCGAGCACCAGAGCCGCGGCTGACGGCGATCTCTAGATAGCCGCTGCTGCCTATGAGCGCCAGCAGCTCGCCTTCCTGCCGATCCTCGTACGTCCTGGCCAGCCCCCGGATCTCCCGCCCACCGGCGTGCACGACCACCTTGTCCGGGGGCACGCTGAAGCTGCGCGCCAGTGTGGCCTCCCGGATGTTCGTGATCAGGTTGCCGAACTGGTCGATATAGACGATCTGGCCCCTCAGGCTGCCATCGGCAGTGCGGACGGGATGGGGCAGGCGGAGCTTGCGGAAACTCGTGACGACGGGCCCCAGCTTGGCCGGCTCGAGCCCCTCGGCCAGATGAGCCGCGACGGGGGCGAAGATGTCCCGCCCGTGGAACGTCACGCTCCTGTCCTTGAGGAAGTACTCATCGGCCGTCACCTTGCGCAGTTCCGCGCCCTCGACCCGCTCCGCGATGACGTTAAGGAGGCCGTTGTCCGGTGCCAGGAAGAGCCGCCTGTCCGCCTTCATGCATAGCACGGCCCGATCCGTGCCCACGCCCGGGTCCACGACGGACGCGAAGATACTCCCCTCGGGGAAGTAACGGTACGACGCCGACAGCACGAACGCCGCTTCCGCCACGTCTTGCGGCATGATGTTGTGCGAAAGATCAATGATGTCGGCGTCCCGGCTGATCCCACGAATCACGCCCTTCATGACACCGACATAGCTGTCCTTGAAGCCGAAATCCGTCAGCAGGACGATCAGGGGAACGGTTCTGGAGATGCTGAACCTTGCCATGGTTAGGCGCTCAAGTGCCACGCGAACACAATACGAGCGAGAACTTCGATTCTAATCTCGCGTCCCGACCAATTGCAAGAACGGGCGTCCCGCCATTGCCGCCCCGCAGGCGTCACTGCCGCTTTCGAGCAGGCCAGATTGATTGCCGCAGCCCTGGCGCGCCATGTAGAATAGGCGCGGCGGCTCGCCCTTCGTTTCTTACCGGAGGCCCCGTGCTGGCGCTCGACCTGAACATCCTGTCGCTGGCGCTGCTGGGGGCCAGCGCCGTGGCGTTCGCCCGCAGACGGAAGTTCGTCCTGCTGGCGTGCGGCATCTTTTTCGCCGCGAGCACGGCACTGGCGACGCTGGCCGTGTACTGGCCCACGAGCCCCGCTGCGGCCCTCGTGCTCCTGGCCGTCGGGGAGGGACTGCCGTTGGCGGCGGTCCTCCTGTACCTCGTGGACAGGGCCTTCGCTCCCTTCTGCGTGGAGATGACGTACGCGCTGCTCATCTGCTGGGTCTTCTGGCCGCTGCTCGTGCTGGCGAATTTCGTCGGGCTGGTCATGTGACGGAGCGGTCGGCCGTGCACGGCTGACTTGAGCGGCTGCCCGGGGTCTGATATATTGAGCGGTCTTTTCGACTGAGCCTATCCCGCGAGGTGCTCGATGAACGGGCGGACGCTTTGGAACGAGTTCGGCAAAGGCATCTTCGCCCAGAACGCGGTGTTTGTCCTCGCCGTGGGCCTCTGCCCCACCCTCGCCGTAACGACGGCGCTCAAGAACGCCGTGGCCATGGGCGTGGCCGTCATCTTCGTTCTCACCTGCGCTAGCACGCTGGTGGCACTTCTGCGCCGCCTGATCCCGCCGGAGGTCCGCATCCCGTGTTTCATCGTCATCATCGGCTCGTTCGTGACCATGGTGGAGATCATCTTCAAGGGCAAGCTGCCACCCGAGATCAACGCCAGCCTGGGGATCTTCATTCCACTCATCGTGGTCAATTGCATCATCCTCTACCGCGCCGAGTCGTTCGCCTACAAGCACGGGGTCCTGCGCTCGGTCCTTGACGCCCTCGGCATAGGCGTGGGCTTCACGCTGGCCATCTGCATGGTGGCCGGATTGAGGGAGGTGCTGGGCAGCGGCACGATCTGGGGCTATCCCTGGGTGCCGGTCTCCTGGCCGGTGCGCTACGTGCCGGCAGCCATCCTCATCCAGGCGCCGGGCGCTTTCCTTATGCTCGGCCTCCTGCTGGGTTTCTTCAACTGGCTACGCGGCGTTCGGGCGGCGTCTTAGTGTGAGGGTAAGGCATGGGCATCGGGCAGTTCTTCACGATCGCCTTCTCGGCCATCTTCGTGTCGAACTTCGTGCTGGCCAGGTTCCTCGGCCTCTGCCCCTTCATCGGCGTAACGCAGAAGACCGAAAGCGCCCTCGGCATGGGCGCCGCGGTCACGTTCGTCATGTTCTTGGCCAGCTTCGTGACTTTCCTGCTCTTCCGGCTGGTGCTGATCCCGACCGACCTGGTGCTTGCGCTCAAGACGCCCATGTTCATCCTGGTCATCGCAGCCCTGGTCCAGTTGGTGGAGCTGTTCATGCGAGCCAGGCTTCAGGCGCTCTACCAGGCGCTGGGCATCTACCTGCCGCTGATAACGACGAACTGCGCCGTCATGGGCGTGGCGCTGCTGAACACGACCGACGCCCCCCTGGAGTTCCAGAGCATGACCGTGGCGGCGGGTCTGGTGGCCGCTTCATGGCGCGGCATCTGCGCCGGCCTGGGGTTCACGCTGGCCATGCTCCTGATGAGCGGCGTGAGGGAACGGCTGGCCATGGTGGACGTGCCCGCACCCCTGCGGGGCATGCCCATAGCCTTCATCTCCACCGGATTGATGGCCATGGCGTTCCTCGGGTTCGCCGGAATGGTCTGATGCGCAAGGGCGCCCCACGTCTTTCTGAGACACGTCCCATGCTTCTGCGGACCGGAATGGCGATCATCCTCGCCGCGCTTCTCGTCGCGCCGGATGCGCGCGCGGCCGACGGGGGAACCGTCGCCGTCGTCAACGGCCAGGAGATCTCGCGGGAGGAGTTCGGACTCACACTCGTTGACGCCCTCGGACGTGCCGCCCTGGAAAGCATGGTGGACCGGATGCTGATCGAACAGGAGGCCCGCCGCCAGGGCATAGCGGTGACCGATGAGGAACTGGCGGCCAGGAGGCAACTGGAGCTTGAGTTGGGCATGCGGGCCGTGCGGGAACGCGTGAGAATGGGGCCGGAGGAGTTCCGCCTGGCCAGCGAGCAATACGGCTGGGATGCGGATGCCATACGGGATGAACTGGCCGAGGGCATCTCCGAGTCGCCGTTGCGCGTCCAGATCCTGGCGGAGAAGCTGCTGGCACCCCAGATGGAACTGAGCGAAGACGCGTTGCGAGCGTACTACGAGCGCAGCCGCGGCCGGCGCTACTCGGCGGCCCACATCGTCGTGGCCCAGCGCAGCCAGGCCGAGGGCCTTCTGGCGACGCTGCAAGGAAACCCCGATCTGTGGGCCGAAGCGGTTCTGCAGGCAAGCCTGGACCGGGCCAGCACGCCGCACAAAGGCCGCATCGGGCCGGTCCCGTCGTCTTCCGAGTTCGGCCGCGCCCTTGCCGGAATGAAGCCGGAGGAACTGAAGCTGCACGACGACGGGCAGTACTGGCACGTGCTGCGCTTCATCAAAGAGATCCCTCCGGCCGAAGAACCGTTCGAACAGGTCAGGGAGCAACTGCGAGCCGAGCTTGTCGCGCGCACGGCCCGGCAGCAGTTCGACGTGCTGCTGGCCCGCCTGAACGCCGACGCGTGCGTGGTGGTGAACCTGACCTCGGATCCCAGCGACCGGCGAGTCCTGGGCGAGGGAGTGGCCGGGTTCGTCAACGGCGAGCCGCTGCTGATCGACGACCTGGCGGAAGCGTTGATCGAGGAGTTCGGCCCCGTCATGCTGGAGCCGTACATCGAGCGCACGCTGATCCTGCAGGAGGCGGAGCGGCGCGGCGTTTCCGTGTCCGCCGAGGACATCACGGCGCGCAAGCTGTCGGTCGCCGATCAACTGTTCCAGGAGCAGGCGCTCGCGCGCGGCATCACGGCCGACCAACTGACAATGTCCCTGGAGGCGAACGGCGTCGACGTCCAGCAGTTCAAGGAGTTGCTGGTGCAGGAGTCTACGCCCCTTCCCAGCATCCGAGCCACGCTGCTGGCTGAGAAGCTGGTCGCCGACGACGTGGAGGTGACCGAGGCGGACATACGGGAAGCCTACACGGACCTCAGCGGCGAGCGCCTCGTCGTCCGCGAGGCCGAGGCGGACACGCACGCGGCGGCCCAGGGCATGCTGCAGCAGGTGAGGCAGGGGGCCAGCTTCGACCAGGTGGCACTGACCGAGTCCGCGGAGCCCGGCCTGTGGATGGAGCGCGGCAGGGCCCTGAACGTCACGGCTTCACATCCCTACTACCCCTATGCCAAGGACTTACGCGAAGGCGAGACGAGCCGCGTCTTTGAACACGCGGGCAAGTATCGTATAATCAAGCTGCTGAAGCGGCATTCCCCGCCCGAGCCGCCGTCCCTGGACTCCGTGCGCGCGTCCGTCGAGCAGGAGGCCTTCCTGCGCAAGGCCCGGAAACGAAGCCGCGCCTTGTTACTGAAGCTCAGGGCCGAGGCAACCATAGAAGTGAAACTGAAGTGACTGCCGGATGAAGATCGAATTCGCCAGCCGAGTCGGGCAACTTCCCGAATACATCTTCGGCAAGCTGAACGCCGAGAAGATGAGGCGCCGGCGCGACGGGGAGGACATCATCGACCTGGGCATGGGCAACCCGAACGATCCCACGCCCGCGCGCATCATCAGCAAGCTCGTGGAGGCGGTTCAAGATCCGCGCAACCACCGTTACAGCGTCAGCGCCGACGGCATCTTCAACCTCAAGCGCGAGGTGGCCAGGTTCTACCGCCGCGAGTACGGCGTTGAGCTCGACCCCGAAAGGGAGGTCGTCTGCACCATCGGCAGCAAGGAGGGCCTTTCCCACCTGGCGCTGGTGCTGGTGGAGGCCGGCGACACGGCCGTGGTGCCGACGCCGGCGTTCCCGCCGCACATCCACAGCCTTACGCTGGCGGGCGGCAAGGTCGTCACTTTGCCCGTGTCTGACAGGCCGGAGTTCTTCGACCGCCTCGAAGAGCTGGTGCCCACAGTCGAGCCCAGGCCCAGACTCCTGCTCCTGAACTACCCCCACAATCCCACGGCCATGACCGTAGAGCTGGATTTCTTCGAGAGGGCCGTCGAGTTCGCCCGCGCCCAGGACATGCTCATCATCCACGACTTCGCCTACAGCCACATCACCTTCGACGGATACAGGGCGCCGAGCTTCATGCAGGTGCCGGGCGCGAAGGAGGTCGGCGTCGAGTTCTCCTCTATGTCCAAGAGCTTCAACATGGCCGGCTGGCGGGTGGGGTTCTGCGTCGGCCATCCGGAGGTCGTCGGGGGGCTGGCCCGCATCAAAGGCTACTATGACTACGGCCTGTTCATGCCGGTGCAGATCGCCAGCATCATCGCGCTCAGGGAGTGCCGCGACGAGATCCGGAAGCAAGCGCAGGTCTACCAGGAGCGCCGCGACGTCCTCTGTTCGGGGCTGAGCCGGGTCGGCTGGCCCGTCGAGCCCCCGAGGGGCACCATGTTCGTCTGGGCGCCCATCCCGGAGGACTTCCGGAGCATGGGCTCCGTGGACTTCTGCATGATGCTGCTGGCGGAGGCGGGCGTGGCCATCGCACCCGGTGCGGCGTTCGGCGAGGGCGGCGAGGGCTTCGTGCGCATGGCGATCGTTGAGAACAAGCAACGGCTCCAGCAGGCCGTGCGGCAGATCGACCGAGCGCTGCGCGAGCGGAGGACCAGCATGTCCCGGGCCACTTAGCCGGAGGAGGCCCGGCCACCTCTTGAAAGCGACACGACGCTCCGAGCAATAAATGGCAGCTAACACTCAAGTGATGACGTTCCCCCGCGGGGGCGTCCACCCGGAGGGGAGCAAGGATCGCACCCAGGGGATGCCGATCCAGGTGTCCGAGCCGCCCGCGGAAGTCGCCGTCCTGATGGCGCAGCACATCGGCGCCATCGCCGCCCCCGTGGTGAAGAAGAAGGACCGCGTGCGAAAGGGGCAACTGGTCGGCCAGGCTCAGGGCTACATCAGCGCGAACGTCCACGCGCCGGTCAGCGGAACCGTCAAAGCGGTGGAGACGCGCACCTACAGCGTCACCGGCATGCCCGTCCCCGCCGTCATCATCGAGAACGACGGCGAGGACAAGTGGGCCAGGGAACTGAATGAGCCGCAGGACGTCGAGGGCATGGACGCGCCGCAAATGGTCGAACTGGTGCACGAGTGCGGCGTCGTCGGCCTGGGCGGAGCGACCTTCCCCGCGCACGTCAAACTGAGCCCCCCGGCGGAGACGCCCGTAACCGACGTGTTCATCAACGGCGCCGAGTGCGAGCCTTACGTCACCGTCGATCACCGCCTCATGCTCGAATGCACCGAAGACGTCATCGACGGGCTGCGGCTTATCATGCGCATCGTCAAGGCCCCCAACGGCTACGTCGGCATCGAGCGTAACAAGCCGGACGCCATCGAGGCGCTAAGCAAGGCACTGGAGCAGGACTCCACGATCCAGGTGGTTCCCCTGGAGGTGAAATACCCGCAGGGAGCCGAGCAGCAACTCATCACGGCCGTCACGGGGCGCGAGGTGCCCAGCCAGGGCGGACTGCCGAGCGACGTGGGCTGCCTCGTCCACAACGTGGCCACGGCGCTGGCGATCCGGGACGCGATACGGTTCCGCCGGCCGCTGATAGAGCGGGCCGTAACCGTGACGGGCGACGGCTTAGAGAGCGCCGGGAACTTCATCGAGCGGATCGGCACGTCCATCGCCGCCATACTCGAACGCCAGGGCCTCCGAGAGGACGCCAATCAACTGGTGCTCGGCGGGCCGATGATGGGCATCGCGCAGGGCATGGTCGACGTGCCCCTGGTCAAAGGCAACAACGCCATACTCGTCCGGTGCGGGGCCGGCGTCCCCCCGCAGCGGGCCTGCATCCACTGCGGCCGGTGCGTTGAGCACTGCCCGCTGGGCCTGTCGCCCGGCGAGATGAGCATCGCCTGCGAGCGACAGGAATGGGATGCGGCGGTCGCCCTGGGGATGCTGGAATGCAAGGAGTGCGGGTGCTGCGCCTACGTGTGTCCGGCCAGGCGGCGCATCGTGCACATGATCAAGTTCGGGAAGGTTGAGCTGCGGCGGCGCCGGGCCAAGGCTCAGCAGAGCGGCTAGGGGCGCCCCCCGCCGCGCGTGAGGAATACGAATGGAACGGCAGCTTCTGGTCAGCTCGTCTCCGCATCTGCGCGCGCCGGACGACATCCGCACCATCATGTGGAGCGTGGTGGTCGCCCTGGCGCCGGCGGCCGCGATCAGCATCTACTTCTTCGGCCTGCACGCCCTGGCGGTGTACGTCGTGACCATCGCGGCCGCGGAGGCGACGGAGCTGGCCTGCCTGCGCCTGAGGGGGCGGCCACTCGCCCACGCCGCGGACGGCAGCGCCTTCATCACGGGCATGCTGCTGGCGATGGTGCTGCCGCCGGACGTGGCTCTCTACTGCCCGCTGGTCGGCGCGGTGTTCGCCATCGCCATCGCCAAGCATGCTTTCGGCGGCCTGGGGTGTAACGTCTGGAATCCCGCGCTCGCCGCCCGCATCTTCCTTCAGTTCGCCTACCCCGTGCAGATCAGCCTTTCGAAGTGGCCCGTGCCGCGCATGCTGTGGGGCGCGCCGGTCGATGCCATCACTATGGCTTCGCCCCTGGCGAAGGAGGGCGCGGCGGCGCGCTTCTCGCACCTGGACCTCTTGTTCGGCAACGGCGTGCCCGGCAGCATCGGCGAGACGTGCAAGGTGGCGCTGCTGATAGGCGGCGCCTTCCTCATCCTTCGGGAAGTGATCGACTGGCGGATTCCGGTCGCATACGTCGGCACCGTCTTCGTGCTCACGTGGCTGCTGCCGACCGGTGAAGGCGCGGCGCCGTGGGCCGCCGACCCCTTCTACCACGTCCTGGCCGGCGGCCTGATCATCGGCGCCTTCTTCATGGCCACGGACATGGTGACCACGCCGTTCACACGGGCGGGACGCGTGGTCTTCGGCGTCGGCTGCGGCGTGCTGGTCGCCCTGATACGCCGCTATGGCGGCTACCCCGAGGGCGTGGCCTATTCCATCGTTATCATGAACACGTTCACTCCCCTTATCGACAGATGGGTGCGGCCGAGGATCTACGGCTCCCGCACTCCCAAACCCAGCTTGAGGCAGGCATGAGCGAGCAG
>CAZSET010000125.1:10644-11709 GCA_964605915.1 uncultured candidatus Brocadiaceae bacterium
CCACCCGAGGCAGCAGGAAGTTGATCGGCGCGGTCCTCGTGCTGGGCCTGATCTGCCTGGGCAGCGGGGCCGGCGTCGGCACCATTTACTTCTTTCTCAGGGACGACATCGAGCAGAAGCAGACGGAGGTCTTCTCCGACTCCCTCGGACGCGTGGTGGAAGGGGATTCCGGGGCCGAGGTCCTCGGGGACTACCCTGAAGGCACGCCCGACGAGGAGAAAGTCTACGTGAGCCGCACGAGCTCGGGCGTCATCTACGCCGCGATGGGCTCGGAACAGGGATACTCGAGCCTGATCAAGGTGCTTGCGTCCGTCCGGGTGCCCGAGCCGAACACGCCCGTCCCCGACGATCCCGCCATCGAGGCCATCACGGTCGTCTCCAGCCAGGAAACCCCCGGGCTCGGCGAGAACATCAAGGCCGTCGAGAGAACCGTGTCCGTCTGGGGGGCCCTGGCCGGCCAGAAGGGGGAGGAAAGCAGGCCGGCCTTCCAGAAGCAGTTCGACGACAGGCGCCTGAGCGACCTGGACCAGGGAGACGACCTGGGCAACATCGACGCCGTCACGGGCGCCACCATCAGCAGTCTTGCGGCCACCAAGGCCGTCCGCAAGGCCGTCCGCAAGATCATCGAACGAACCGCCGAGGTATACGGGGGATGAGCACCCACGACGAGCACATGCCAGGCCCTGTGGACGACGATCCGGAAGCGGCCCCTGTGACTGCGCCGCCGGACGCGGCGGAGGCAAGTGCGCCGGACGCTCCCGAGCAAGATGCGTCCGCGGATGCGGGCCAGGTCAAGAGGGTGATCGAGGCGCTGCTGTTCAGCGCCGACAGGCCGGTCAGCGCGAGCCGGCTGGCGGAGATATCCGGCGCCGGCGACGGACGCCAGGTCCGTCGTGTCGTCAAGGAGCTGCAGCAGGAGTACGACGCAGGGGACAGGGCCTTCGCCATCGAGGAGATCGCGGGCGGCTTCCAGTTGCTCAGCCGGCCCGAGTTCGCCCCATGGGTACTCCAGCTTGCCAACCGCCGCCAGCAGGAAACGCTGAGCAAGGCCGCCCTCGAAACGCT
>CAZSET010000126.1:0-4150 GCA_964605915.1 uncultured candidatus Brocadiaceae bacterium
GAGCGTACAATCGCCGGCTTATGCACCGCTCGTCAATATCTTCAAGGCCGAGTTGGCCGTCTTTGTATTCCTGAGCGATTTTTTTGGCGGCGTCTATTATCTCGGCTCGGCCGCTGTAATTTAACGCCAGGCCAAGTATCATACCGGTATTGGCTGAAGTCATCTCTATGCTCTTTGCAAGTTCGGTTTTGAGTTTTGACGGCAGGTCAGTCAATCGGCCAAGATGGAGCAATTTCACGTTGTTCTTCATCATGGGCCAAATACATTCCGTCGTTGATGTGGGCGCGATGCTGATCGGCTTCTTACCCGGGATGGGACTGTGCATCGGGATAGCCTACTTCCTGAATCGGCGCTGGAAGCGAAAAGAAGGAATCGCAGACGAGAGATGAGAATTCAGCCGCGCGTGTTCCGCGGCGTGCGAAGGCATTGACAACTTGAGCCTGACGGTTCGGCCGCCAGGCGTTGAATGATCAAGCCCGACTGTACGGAGGCATGACAAGGGTGCCGCCCTTCCCCCTTCAGCAGGAGCAATGCCTATGCTGAGACTTCCACTTGTGCACACCAAATCCGGGCCAAACTCCCCCAAATACGTCATTCAGCGTACAGGGGCAAACCGGGCCACAAGGCCCACAGGGCTTTTCAAAGGCGTTCTGGACGCTCTCAGGCAAGGCGTGCAGCCCTTCCGGCCTCTCCGCCATTGGCCGCGAGGCTTGCCATCTGGCGCTCGGGCGGTAGAATAGGCGCATCCAGCGTTCTTCTTTGAGGGCGGCGGAAATGGGTAAGCTGCGGTTGAGTTGCCCGGAGTGCGGCGCGCGCCTCAGGGTGCCTGAGGGCACGGCGGCCCGCGTCTTGAAATGCCCCTCCTGCGGCACTGCCATCTCGGACTGGTCCAGGCTCGCGTCCCCCGAGGCGGCACAGGAACAGCCGGAAGGCGGTGCGGCCCCCGAGCTGAAGCCGATGGGCACGCCGATGTTCCTCGTTGCATCGACGGCCAACGCCATCGTGCAGAGCATCCTGCGCATCGGCTACAGCGTCAAGCGGCTGGGCGAGCGGCGGTCGGCCGGCGCGAAGGTGCTGCTGTGCCTGGTGCCGAGCTGCACGGCGTTCCTCGTGGCGTTCGGCGTCTGGGTCCTCCGCCCCCAGTTTATGTTCCTGTCCGCCGGTTCCCTAGCGGCCGGGCTGCTCTACCTGGTCGTGGACGTGGTGGTCCTGTTCGCCGTGCCTTCGACCGAGCGCATCGGGGGACTGCTGAACCGGCTGCGGGTGCAGCAGCGGCGCTGGCGAGATGCCCTGGCTCTGGCGAGGGAGATCGCGGCCCGGGAGCGCGAGGCCGCATTGCTTGAGGAGGCCGAAGGGGAAGAAGGCGCGGCTGCGCCGGCCGAGGAGGCGCCCGCGGGCGAACGTCCTCCCTCGTATCCGGCGTTGCGCATACTGTCCACGATCTACGGCGCGTTCGCGTGGCTGGCGCTCTCGGTCGGGGGCGCGGCGATTGCCGTGGGGCTCGTCTGGGGCATCGTTCGCTTCATCTGGGCGCTTGCGCGTGGGGGGGAAGTGAGTTTCCTCGACTTCATCATGCCGGCGACCGTGGCCGGGAGCGGGCTGGCGGGCGTGATGGCGGGACTGCTGCTTCTGGCGTTCGCGGAGCTGCTGGGGCTGCTGCCCGACATGCGGTCGGATAGCTGGCGCGCGAACCAGTTGCTGGAGCGGCTCGGCGCCGGGCCGGGCGGCGAGGTCAGCGCGCAGGCCGAGGAGGAGACGGGGGAGTAGGGGCAGACGCGCATCCAGGTCGTCCGAGCGGGGCAACAGCCAGATCCCCGCCAGCCGGCGGATGAACCTCGTCCTCCGCTCCCGCAGATGCGGGACGGCCTCCTCGGGATGACATGGGGGATGTGCCTGCGGGCCTGGCCTCCTCAGGACGACAGAATGGCGTCCCCGTCGCCTCAGCCCCTCCCGGCCCGCACCGAGGTTGACGGCCTGGGGACCCGTCGGTAGAATGCCGCCGGTCTATCGGGAGGCCGTGACCCGCCTGCGGGCCTGTTAGCCGGGGGTAGCATGGGCGAGGGGATCTCCTTGGTGCTGCTGGTCTTTGGCCTCATCGGTGTGATGGTGGGGGGCGTTCTTGTCGTCGCGGCCATTGTGCTTCTCATGCGCGCGAGCGCGCTCGTTGACCGCCAGCGACGGGAGCTGAAGGACCTGTCCGAGCGCGTGAGTGAGCTGGAGGAGATGGTAGCCGCCGCAGAGCGTCCGGCGCCACAGCCGGAGCCTGTCGAGGCGGCTCCAGCGGCGCCCGCCGAAGCGCCTGCCCTGGCAGAACAGGTCCCGGCTACAGAGCAGGTCCGCGCCGTGCTGCCTGGGGCCGAGGCGCCAGCGGCGGCGCCGGTCCAGGAGCCGGTTCGGCGTCCCGGCACGGACTGGACCCGCCTGGAGCAGGCCCTTGGCCGCCGGTGGCTCACGTGGGTGGGCGTCCTCGCGCTGTTCGTGGCCGTGGGCCTGTTCGTTAAGCTCGCGTTTGAACAGGGCTGGATCAGCCCTCCCGTGCGCGTGGTCTCCGGGGTGGTGGTGGGGATCATCCTGGTGGCAGTGGGTGAACGATTCGTGCGACGCGAGATGCGGCCGCTCGGGCAGGGGCTGATCGGGGGCGGCCTGGCCATCGCGTACGTGTCGCTCTACGCCGGCTTTGCCCTCTATGATCTGATCCCACAAGGCGTTGCCTTTGGTGCCATGATCCTGGTGACCGCCGTGGGAGTGGCGCTGGCCGTGCTGCACGATGCGATGCCGGTCAGCTTCCTGGCGGTGCTGGGCGGCCTGCTCACCCCTGTGCTGCTGGCGGAGGTCGTGGACAGGCGGGACACGCTGTTCTGTTACCTCATGATGCTCGACCTGGGCGTGCTTGCGGTGGCGCTCTTCAGGCGTTGGCGGGCGTTGGACGTACTTGCGTTCGCGGGCACGGCGACGCTGTTCGGGGCGTGGTTTGCTGAGTTTTACGACGATGCGGCCATGGTGCCGACGCTGCTCTGGCTTGGGGCGTTCTACGCCGTATTCCTGCTGCTGCCCTTTGTGCACCACCTGTATCGCAGGACGAGCATCACCCTCGAGCGGTTCCTCATGGCTGTTGCCAATGGCCTGCTCGCATTCAGTTGTGCGCACGCAATCCTCCACGCGGAGCACGAGCACGCGTTGGGCTTCGTCGCGCTCGGGATGGCCGCGTGCTACGTCGCGCTCGGAACCGGCGTGCGGAAACGCATCCCCGATGACGCGCGGGGGGCGTTCGGCTTCATCGCGTTGGCCGTCTTCTTCGGCACGTTGGCGATCCCGCTGCATTTGGGACTGCACGGGATAACGCTGGCATGGTCCGCCGAGGGCCCGCTGCTTCTCTACCTTGGCTATCGCTACAGGTACCGCCCGGTGCGGGTCCTGGCCTTTGTGGTGGTGGTGCTGGCGCTGATCAGGCTGTTCGCCGTGCACTGGCCGTTGCGTGAAGCGCGTTTGATCCTGTTCTTGAATCGTCCGTTCGGCGTCGCGATGTTCTTCTGCCTGGCGGCGGGCGCCTTCGCCGCGATTCACCAATGGTACCGGCCGCAGCGCTCGGGCGGGGACCGGTCGGCGAAGCTCGCCAGCGCCATCGGCGCGGGGCTTCTGGCGTTGGTGTTCCTGCACGCCGAACTCGGTTGTTGGTTCCAGGACGCGGATCGGATGTACCTGGGCCAGTGCGCCCTGGCCGTTCTGTGGGCGATCGGCGCTCTGGCCTTTCTGGCAGTGGGGGTCACGGCATGCTGGGCTCCGTCCTGGCGGGCAGGCCTGGTGCCGCTGGCTGTGGCGGCCGTCCTTGCGGTGCGGAACTACGACCTTTCCGCCCCTGCCGTCTACCTTCCCGCGGTGAACGTGCGATTCCTGGCCGGGCTGGTGGCAGTCGTGGCTGTGTTCGCGCACGTCGTGCTCCTCCGTCGCTTCCGACCTGGCGCCGCCCCAGGCCGGCCCACCCTTGGTGGCGCGCTGTTGTGGGTTGGCGTGGTTGCCCTGTTGCTCCTTCTGAGCGTGGAGCCGTACGTGTACTGCCGCCGCGTGATAGTGGAGCCCGCCAGAGCGCAATGGATGTCCCTCATGTCCCTGTCGGTTGTGTGGGCCGCCTACGCGGGGGCACTGCTGGTGA
>CAZSET010000126.1:4160-11594 GCA_964605915.1 uncultured candidatus Brocadiaceae bacterium
CCTTGTGGACATCGCCGGGGTCAAGCAGCTCTACCGCGTCGTCTCCTTCCTTGTGCTCGGCGTGCTGATGATCGCCGCCGCATACCTCTATCATCGGCTCGAGGAACGGATCGAGGCGTGGTTCGGCGCTCGGACGTAGAAGAGACCTCCCAGCCCGTCACTGGGCTGCCTTGATTCGCATCCACCTGTTGCCCATAATGCCGGCGGTCTCGGTCGACGGATGCCGGCCGGGAGTCTCGCAAGGATGTGTTCCCTGGGGTTGAGGAGGGCGGAAGAGATGCGGAGGACGACTCACATCTTCCTGTTGTCTGCCTGTCTGGTCACGCTGTGCGGATGCTGGGTCGTGGCGGCGGGCGCTGCCGGGGCCGCGGCGGCCACCTACTACGCGGGCAGGCTCGAGCAGAGGTTCGACGCCCCGGTGCCCCGGACGTATGAAGCCGCGCTTGCGGCTCTGGAGGAGCAGGGCCTGGAGCCCTTCCAGCAGCGGTCTGACAAGGTCAGCGCGCACGTCGAGGCCGAGTACGCCGACGGCAAGCACGTCTGGATAACCATGGAGGCCGTTGGCGAGGAGGCGACGAAGGTGACGGTCCGCGTGGGGGTGGTGCCGGACAAGGAACGGGCCTTCGCCTTGATGGACGCGATCCAGGAAGCCCTTTAGGCGCTGTTGCAGGACCCCATCCTGGCTTCGGCCGGCTGCGAGCTGCGCTTCGCCGTGCGGGCGTGGTAGAATGGCGCTCGTCCGATCGAAGGGGGGAACGGCAGTTGGCAGAGAACGCCATCCAATGGTGGACGACACACTCGTTGGCGAAGGTGTTCCCCGATACGGAGCGGCCACCCCGGGCGTCCGAGCGGATCCGCCTCAAAGGGGCCCGCGACGAGACCGAAGATGCACAGGTCGCCGTCCGCGTGCCCCGTGGCATCGAGATCGAACGCGCCTCCTACGCGCTCGGCCCTCTGGCGGGACCCGACGGGGCCCGGATTCCGGCGGACCGCCTGAGCGCGCACTGGCAGTGGTTCATCTACGTCACCTACAACCCGCCGGCCAACCGAGACCCGGCCACCTACCTGCGCAAGGCGCCCGCCTTCTTCCCGGACGCGTTCCTCGAGCAGCCCGAGATACGCATCCGCGACGAGTGGACTCAACCGCTCTGGTTCAGCGTCAGCGTGCCAAGGGACGCGGCGCCGGGCGCGTACACGGGAACGCTGGCGCTCAACCTCCAGGTCCGGGACGTGGACGCCGTCCGAATCGAAGTGCCCGTCGAGCTCGAAGTCTGGCCGTTCGCGCTGCCAGACCGCTTCCACCTGCACCACACCGAGTGGTTCTAGCCCGAGGCGTTCGCGCGCACCAACGGCGTCGAGCTCTGGTGCGAGGAACACTGGCGTTGGATCGAGAAGGTGGCGCGCGACATGGCGCGGCACAAGCAGGACATGATCCTGACGCGCTTCACCCCCTGGGGCGGGCGCGAGACGCTGCGGCCTTCGCTCGTCCGCATGACGCGACGCAGGGACGGGACGTTTGCGTTCGATTTCTCCTTGCTCGATCGCTGGATCGAGACGTTCAAGGCCGCCGGCGTCGGGTGGATCGAGGGCGGGCACGTCGCCCGCCGCGTCGGCGGATGGCAGAGCCAGTTCGGCTTCAAGCGCTTCCCGGTCTTCGACGAGGATGGGAACGCCATACCGACCGGGCGCGACGCCATGTCGGACGAGGAGTTCGAGCCCATCGTCGAGGCGCTGCTGAAGGCCGTCTACGCGCACCTGAAAGGGCGCGGCTGGCATCGCCAGTACGTCCAGCACGTGGCGGACGAGCCCGGGCCGGACAACGCCCAGTCCTGGTGTCGCATAGCAGCACTGGTCAGGGAGTGGCTGCCCGACGTGCCCCGCATCGACGCCATCATGGCCGAGGGGCTGGACGGCTACGTCGAGCTGCGCGTGCCGCAGATCCAGCAGATCAAGTCGCCCTCGACGTTGCGCGAGCCCGAGCACCTCTGGAGCTACGTCTGCCTCGCGCCGCAGGGCGTTTACCCGAACCGCTTTCTGGACTACGCGTCGATCCGCAACCGCATCATCTTCTGGCTCTCGTGGACGCTGGGCCTGAAGGGGTTCCTGCACTGGGGTTATAACGCCTGGCGGGCCTGGCAGGGCGTGCCCGTGCCGATCGACGTCTCGCCCTGGACCGACGCGACCGGCGGCAGCATCTACTGCCAGGACCGCAACCCGCTGCCGGCCGGCGACCCGCATATCGTCTATCCCGGCAAGGAGGACATCTGCTCCTCAATCCGGTGGGAGGTGGTGCGCAAGGGCTTCGAGGACTACGAGTACCTGTGGCTGCTGGACGAGCTGGCGCGCAGCGCTCCGGACGGGCCGGCCAGGCGGCGGGCGGAGGAGTTGCTCGAACGCGTGCGACAAGAGATCGCGCCCGATCCGGCCGCATACACGAGGGATGACGCGCTCCTCCTGCGCACGCGGGAGGAGATCGGCGAGACGATATCGGCGCTCTGGCGCGATTAGCTCGGAAGGGGGAAGGGAAGATGGTTTCGATTCGGCGTTGGCTGATCGGATTGGGAGTGGGTTTGCTGGCAGCGGCGCTGGTCGGCTGCCTGGACTTCGACGAGCAGACGCTCCGCTTCGAGCACGACCGGCAGAACGACCGCCTCATCATGGTCATCAACTACCTGGGCTTACACTCGGATAAGGGGGACGTTGGCGAGGCAGAGTCGCAACTCGAGGAGGCAATCGAGGACGGGACCGTCGCCCTCTGCGACAACTGGCCCTTCGCGTTTTCCATCCGGGAGTTGCGGGAGGAGCTGGCCGACCCCGAAGCCGAGGACATGAAAAACGTGCCGGAGGACGTGCGCCGCGCGGGGATAGCTCTGGTTGAGCGCGTGCGGGTGCTGAACGGCGGCTTCTACACCGATCCGGCCGGCCGCATCTGCGGCGCGCAGGTGGTGGTGATTGAGGACGCGGCCGAGGCAATGCGGCTCGCCAACGAACTCGTCAGCGCGGCGGTCTTGGCCGAGGCGGACGAGCCCGCGTCTGAAGACCCCGACGAGAGGCTCCTGCTGGAGCTCGCGCTGAAGGCGGCCGCCGAGGGCCACCAGTGGCTCACGCTGGACGGCCATAGCCTGCTCGTCCGCGTCCCCATGCCTGAGCGGCAGTTCGATGAGGCCAGGCGCGCATTCCTGGCGGAGGCGCTCGACCCCGGCGACCGGGACCTCCAGGTCCACCTGTCAGCCCTGCAGCAGGCCCTTGCCAATCCCGTCTACGCGTGGCATGAGGACGGCATGATGAAGGTGAAGGTGGGTCTGGTTACGAAGCCGCCCGTGTTCGTCACGAAGCCGAGGCAGGGCAAGTATGCGCTGAACCTTGTGGACCACATAACCGCGACGTACGGGCTGCACCTGGACGCGAACCTGGCGCGCTATCTGGTAGAGCCTGAGGCGCCGGCCGAGACGGAGGCGGAACGCGCCGCGAGGATCATGGCGCCGCGACTGACGAAGCCCGAGCGGGCCCGCGTCCTGGTGGGCCGGCTTCAGGCCGCGCCGTCCGACGCGCTCCGGGCGAAGGTGCGCCAGGAGGAACTCCCCGAGCCGCTGCCCGAAGGCGCCCCGCAGCCCTCGGACGACGAGCTCCTCCGGCTCTGGCAGGGGTGGCTCCAGAATCAGGCGGGCGTCGAGGAAGGAACCGGTCAGCCGGCTGCCGAGGCAGAATCCGGGGAGCAGTAGGGCGTGGGGCCGTGCGGCCGGCCGGTGTCATTCGGCGAGCAGGCCGAGAAGGTTCTCCCTGGTGAGCAGGTCCGCCTCTTCCGGGCGTTCGAGGAAGGGCATGACCCGTTCGCGAGCCTGATCTATGGCGGCATCCTCGATCCTTTCCCTGACCAGGGAGCGCCAGGTGTCGGGTCGGAATAGGGGGGGCGACTCCTCGGTCTGCGCCGCCGCCTTGTTCAGGAACTCCAGGTTCGGCTCCAGTCCGCGCCGCGAGCTGAGGAACCACATCAGGTCATACAGGTCGCGCCCCTTCGTGTAGGGCCGGAAGCACAGCGCGTGCAGCTTGCCTGCCAGAAGTGTCGCCAGATCGTAGTGCACCACCTGGTACATCAGGTGGTAGACGTTGACCAGACCTGCCTCGGTGCCGCCTCCAGGGGGCGGGTTCTTATCCACTTCGATCTTGACGGACAACGCCTCGTCGCGGTGAGGGCTCAGGCCGAGCTCATGCAGCAATCCCGGGAATCTGATGAAGGTGCTGACGACGGCCCGCCCCTCGTCTGGCTTGTCCCTGACCTGGTAGCCCGACTGTTCCAGTTCGCCCAACAGGTCAAGCCGCAGGCGCTCGAAGCCCAGCTCTCCGGCGTCCTCAGCCAGAGAGAAGTCCAGGTCCTCCGAGAACCGGGGCAAGTCGAAGAGTATGCGTAGCGCGGTGCCGCCCGTGAACACCAGCGCGCGATAGTGCTTCGTGCGGAAGAGCAGATAGAGCAGGTAGTGCTGAAGGTACTCGCGGACAAGGCGGCGGCTCTCGACCGTGCTCCCATCCGCGCTGATCAGGGAACGGATTCTGTCTTTCATGGTTCTCTCCTGCCGGCGCATCAGCCGGCCAGGTGCGCTACCAGTTCGGCGAGTCGGCGCACTTTTCGGGTGTAGTGCCGCGCGTAGTCCCTCAGGCACGGCAGGTCAAGCCTGTCGAGATTCTGAAGCCGCAGCGACTCCAACTGCTCGGGCTTGACCTCGAGGGTGCCCGAGTTGAGGTAGAAATAGTCGAGCAGCGCTTTCTCAGGCTTCGCAATCAGGCATTCCTGCCCTCCGTCCCGCGTGGGCTCGTAGCCGAACATCAGGGACGGCTTGACGCTCCGATAGATGAAGCTCCCCAGCACGTTGTCGAAGCGCCGCCGGTGCTTGGGGGTCACGGAGGTGTAAGCCCGGGCCTGCTCCGGGACGAGGCCGAAGTGGGACAGCGCGAACTCAAGGCTGACGTACGAGGGGCTCAGCAGGTAGTTGGCGACGAACAGCGGGCTGACCGCGACCTTCCTGTAGCGCTCGTCCAGGACGTAGACGCCGCGCTTCAGCGGGTGTACCCAACCACGCTTCTGCCAGTAGCTGACCTGGAAGCGTAGCTGGGCAGGATTGGGCGAGACGAGCGGGAAGGAGCTGCTCTCGATGACGGGCGCGTCCCGGTAGAGAGCCAGAAAGTCCTCGAAGGTCATCTCGCGTCTCCATATTATAATTTTTTATAATATAGCTACGCAGGATTGGGCTGTCAAGGCAGTTCTGAGCCCTCTTGTGTGGCGCCGACCCGTTCGGCTCAGCCGAAGAGGTGCTGGAGGACGGAGACGGCGCGCTCTATGTCGGTGCGGCTGATGCCGATGTGCGGCACGGCGCGGAAAGTCGTCCCTCCCATGTTGCCGATCAGGATGCCCTCGGCCTTAAGCTCCTCCAGCACTGCCTCGGGCGTGTGCGGCGGCAGCGAGTCGAAGTAGACCATGTTCGTTTCGGGCGGGTCGTGCTTCAGCCTCAGCCCGGCGCAGCCCCGGATGCCGTCGGCCAGCAGGCGTGCGTGCTCGTGGTCCTCGGCCAGGCGCTCGACGTGATGTTCGAGCGCGTAGATGCCGGCGGCTGCCAGGTATCCGATCTGCCGCATCCCGCCGCCCAGCATCTTGCGCACGCGCCGCGCGCGCTCGACGAACTCCCGACTGCCGGCGACCAGCGATCCCACCGGGCAGCCGAGCCCCTTCGACAGGCAGATCGAGACCGAGTCCACGTGCCGCGCGTAATCGGTGGGCTCCGCGCCGGTCGCGACGCAGGCGTCGAACAGGCGCGCGCCGTCCATGTGCAGGCGGAGACCGCGTTCGCGGCAGGCCTGGGCGATGCCGCGCACGGTCTCGATGGGATAGGCCGAACCCCCGCCCCGGTTGTGCGTGTTCTCGACGATGACAAGGCGCGCGGGCGGGCAGTGCACGTCGGCCGGGCGGATGGCGGAGGCGACCTGCTCGGGCCGCATGATGCCGCGCTCGCCCTCGACCAGCCAGAAGCTGACGCCGGCGATGGCGGCGTATCCGCCGGCCTCGTAGTAGAAGCAGTGGGAGTTGGCGTCCAGGATAGCCTCATCGCCGGGATCGGTCTGGGCGCGGATGGCGATCAGGTTGGCCATGGTGCCGGAGGCGACGAAGAGGGCGGCTTCCTTGCCGAGAAGCTCCGCCGTCATCCGCTCCAGCCGGTTGGCGGTCGGGTCCTCGCCGTAGACGTCGTCGCCGACTTCGGCCTTCATCATGGCGTTGAGCATCGCGGGAGTGGGGACGCTCACGGTGTCGCTGCGCAGGTCGATGGGGTGGCGGGGTTGTTCCAATTCGGTCCTCGGGTTCACGCGTTGAGCAGGAGCACGAGCAGGAGTAAGGATAGGAGCAAGGCCGAACCCGAGCAAGGGACGAGGACGACTGCGACGACGAGGACGACTGCGACGACGAGAACGAGGACGACGACGACGACCACGAACCGGCGTGGGGGCGCTAGCCCACCATCAGCAGGCTGTAGAAGTTCGGGATGTCCTCGTGGCAGGTGACCACCTCGATCGGCAGGCCACCCTGACGCTCTGGAAGTCGTGCGCTTCCCAGCGTCGGATCAGGCCTTCAACCTGTCTCGGGCCGGCCTCCTTGGACGCTTCGCTGCCTCACCCCTCGGGTCATCCCTGCTTGCGCAGCACCTCACGCACCTTGCGTATGAGGGACTTCGGGTCGAACGGCTTTTGGATGAAGCCCGCCAGGTCCTTCCCGGCGAAATCGCCGATGGCCTCCTCTTCAGTATAACCGCTGGACAGGATGATGGGAACGTCGCGGCGGACCTGCCGCATCCTGCTGAACGTCTCCAGGCCGCTCATGCGCGGCATGGTCAGGTCCAGCAAGACCAGGACGACCTTGTCCGCATTCTGGCCGAGCGTTTCGACCGCCTCGGGGCCATTGGCGGCCGTCAGGACGGTGAAGCCCTGGCCTTCCAATATCTTCTTGCTAACGGTTCGGACGATCTGTTCGTCGTCGGCAATGAGGATCGCGCCCGAACCGTCCCAGTCGGAGATCGGCCCGTCTTGGCTCTCGAGATCGACAGGAGGCCGGTCCGAGCAAGGCAGCAGGACCTTGAACGTTGTGCCGCGTCCGGGTTCGCTGTAGATCTTAATGGCTCCACCGTGTCCGCGGACGATGCCGAGAACGGCGGCCAGGCCCAGCCCACGCCCCGTGAACTTGGTCGTGAAGAAGGGATCGAAGATCCTGGCCTTCGTTTCCTCGTCCATCCCGCAGCCGGTGTCGGAGACCTCCAGGCAGACGTATGTGCCGGCCGGCTCGTCCTGGGCCAGGTAAGTGGTGGTGAGGTACTGCCGGTCCGCCTCCAGCAGGTCGGTACGGACGGTGATGACGCCCGTCTCGTCCCCGATGGCCTCCGCGGCGTTCGTAATCAG
>CAZSET010000127.1:0-11523 GCA_964605915.1 uncultured candidatus Brocadiaceae bacterium
TCCTTGCCCTCGGCGTTCTCGCTCGACCTCGGGCCGACGGAGCGGGTTCCGCAACAGCGCCTAAGGCGCCGCCCAGGTGGGGCATAAGCGGCATCAGGTCAGCTCGGCCAGGACCTCTTTGATGGCGACCTTGGTCAGCTCTTCGCTCCGGGGGGCGACCCGCGTGGTCTTGGTCTCGTAGCCGCCGGTCTCGAATGCGTCGGCGGTGCAGAGGTAGCCGATGTTGCCGTCCGTGTAACCCAGCACCAGCGTCTCTTTCGCGCTCGATGCGTCCATTCCGTAGAAGGCGAACTCCACGAATGCTTCGCAGCCCAGCGCCAGCAGGATGGCATCGCCCATCTTCAGCCCGTGCACCGGCAGCGGGCGGGTCTCGGACTCGTCCTCCTTGCCGGGCAGCGGCACCTGGCGCATCGCGGTACGGAACGGAACCGCGTTCAGTTCCCGCATGTCCTGGAGGGCGCTCCGGACGGCCGCAGCGGCGTCTCGCCCGTGCTGCTCGAGTTCATCGAACGTGCCCCTGGCGCCCTCCGGCGTGATGCTGTAGTAGGGGTCCTGGTTGGCGCCGCATCCCTGCAGGAAGACGGTGCGCACCTCGGGCATCTGCTCCTCCAGGAATCGGACGGCCGCTCCCATCCACTCGGCCGAGATGCTCAGATTCCTGCCGCCCAGCGTGGTGCCGTGCATGGGCGTGCTGAACAGGATCACGTCCGGCCTATCGGCCCGGGCGAACTGCCAGACGGTCACTTCCTGCAGCGTCGGCCCGTCGGGGTTGTGGCCGAGCTTGATCTCCCCGTCTTCCTGGCGCTCGCGGCGGTTGCAGCCGACGTCCAGCGGAGCCCGGCCGACCGACAGGGTTGCGGGGGCCATGTCGTCCATCGCCTTCCGCAGCGCCGCCACGCTCTTGCGGATGAGGTCGGCGCGGTACTGCTCCTGGTCCTCCGCCTTCTCCTCGCGGTGGCCGAGGGCCGGCCCGGCGTGCGTGTGCGACGTGTTCAGGAACACCTGCTTCGGCTCCAGACCCGTCTCCTCGCGGATGGCGGACTTGATCTCCTCGGCTGTCTCGAGTCTGAACAGGCACACGTCATAGGCCAGTATGGCGACCGTATCGTTGCCGTCTCCGAGGGCGACGGCGTTGACGAACAGGTCGTCGTGGACGTCCGCCGCGCCTTCGGTTCGGGCCGCGTATCCAACCATCCGTATCCCGAGCGGCGGGGTAATGCACTCCCGCCCGTGTCCGACGGTCAGCTCGCCCATCATTCACTCCTCATTGAAAGACGCAGCGCGCCTCCGCGCGTTCCTAGACGGCCAGCGCGTCGAGCATCTCCTTCATCGCCCGTTTGACGATCTCCTCACACCGGGGCGCGAAGGGACTGCCGACGCGGAAACGCCGGTTGGCTCCGGTTTCGTAGCCGCCCTCTTCGTAGGCATCCGCCGTGGGCAGGTAGCCGACACTGCCGTCGGTGTAGGCCAGCACCAGCGTCTGCTCCGCCTCCGAGACGTTCCGGCCGAACAGGGCGTACTGGACGAACGCCTCGCAGCCGAGCCCGATCAGGACGGCGTCGCCCAGGCGCAGTCCGTGCAGGGGCAGCGGCCACGTCTTGGACTCGTCGTCCAGGAGCGGCAGGGGCACTCGCCGCATGCCGTAGCGCAGCGGCAGCGGGAATAGCTGGCGCGTGTGGTTCAGCGCCCTTTCGACGGCCTCGGCGGCCGTCCGCCCGTGTTGCTCCACCTGGTCGAAGCTCGCGTCCTCGCTGTAGGGATTCTGGTCGGCGCCGCAGCCCTGCAGAAAGACGGCGCGCACGTCGGGCATCTGCTCCTCCAGGCGACGGACGGCCGCTCCCATCCACTCGGCGGAGATGCACAGGTTATGGCCATCCAGCGTTGTGCCATGCATGGGGGTGCTGAACAGGACCACGTCGGGCCGCCCCTTTCGCCCGAAGCGCCAGACCGTCATCTCGGCCAGACGCGGCCCCCGGGGATTCACGCCGAGTTTAACCTTCCCCTCAGCCGTCCTCTCCCTCCGGTTGCAGCCGATGTCGACCGGCGCGGCGCCGGCGTCGAAGGCGCTGTCGGTGGCATCCTGGAGGGCCGCGTCGAGGGCGTCCGCGCTCTTCTCGATGACGCTCCGCTCGTAGTCCTCAGTGCCTTCCTGGTCGTTCCAGATACCGACCCGCGGCCCGGCGTGCGTATGCGAGGTGTTCAGCAGGATGCGGTCCGCGGACAGCCCCGTTCTCTGCTCCAGGGCGGGCTTGATCTTGTCCACCAGGGGGAGGTCGAAGAAGCACAGGTCGTAGGCCAGCAGCGCTGCCGTCTCCTCTCCCGCGCGGAAGGCCACGGCGTTGACGAACAGATCGTCGTGCACGTCGCGGGCGCCTTCGGTGCGATGGCCGTAGCCCATCATCTTGATTCCCAGTGGCGGGGTGATGCATTCCCGCCCGTGTCCGACGCGGAAAGGTGACATGCCGCTGGCCTCCTCGGGTGCGTGGCAACCGGGGACCGCCGGCGTTCGCTCGCGTGATGCAGTCCCCGGCGAGCCGGACACGGCCTTATAACCGCGTGGCAAGCTGTGTGCAACCAAAAGGCGAGCCCAGGCTCGCGCGGGCAGCGGCGAGCCGCACTCCCTTCGGCACTGCCGAAAGGGCCAGTCAGTTGACACCTTTTGTGGGTGTGTTACCATATGGGGATGGCTTGTTGCCGAATTGCTGAGGCGCAAAGCCATCCGAGGCTGCTCGCGGGGCACCGGTGGCGGTAACACACTCGGAATGGCTCGGATGAAGCTGGCAATCAGCGGAAAAGGCGGCGCGGGAAAGACCACCGTCGCCGTCTTCCTGGCAAAGTATCTGGCCGAGCAAGGCGGCCCCGTCATCCTCATAGATGCCGACCCCGACGCCAACGCCGCGATGACTCTGGGACTGGAACCCTCGCGGCAGCCCGAACCGATATCCGAACTGAAGGACCTTATCTTCGAGCGCACGGGGGCGAAGGGGACCGGGGGTGAGTTCTTCTCCCTGAACCCGCGCGTCGACGACGTGCCGGAGCGCTACGCCGTCGACGCGGACGGCGTCAAAGTGCTGCGAATGGGAAGGCTGGCCAAGGGCGGCGCCGGCTGTTTCTGTCCCGAGAATGCATTCCTGAAGAGCCTGCTGGCCCACCTGCTCTTCGCCGACGACCAGGCAGTCATCATCGATATGGAGGCGGGCGTCGAGCACCTCGGCCGGGGCACGGCGCAGGGCGTCGACCACATGCTCGTCGTCGTTGAGCCTGGCCAGCGCAGCATTCAGACCGCGCTCACCATCAAACGCTACGCGGCTGACATCGGCATCGACGCCGTCGCAGTCGTGGTCAACAAGGTCCGGTCCGAGGACGAGGTGCAGACCATCCGTCGGCACCTCGAGGGCATGCCCATCGTCGGGCGATTCCCCTACATGGACTCGATCGCGGCGGCAGACCTGCAGGGTCTCTGCCCCTATTCCGGTGCGGAGGAGCAGAAGGAACCCGTCCGCAGGTTGTTGGCCGCTTTGGCAGCGGACTTGCGCGAGGAAACGAACGTCGGCCGTGCTTCGGCCGAAGCCTGATCGAGCGAACACAAGCCGCGTCCGGCGCGGCACGGAGGTGACGATGGCGGACGAGACGAAACTGAGAAGCGCCGACAGCGCATCCCAGCACATGATTGAGTACTCGGGGGCGCGCGGTTTCGAGTTGGCGTGGGATCGCTACGAGGCGGTTAGCCCACAGTGCGACTTCGGCGTGCTGGGCCTGTGCTGCAAGAACTGCATGTTGGGCCCATGCCGGATCGATCCCTTCGGAGAAGGGGCGCAGCGCGGGGTGTGCGGCGCTACGGCCGGCACCATCGCGGCCCGAAACCTGGCCCGGCATACGGCCGCCGGCGCAGCCGCGCATTCCGACCACGGGCGTGACATCGTTCACACGCTGCTGTTGACTGCGCTGGGCAAGGCCGAAGGCTACCAGATCAAGAACGAGAAGAAGCTCAGGGCGTTTGCCGAGGAGTTCGGCATCGACCAGGAGGGGAAGGACCTCAACCAGATCGGGGCGGAGGTGGCCGAGGTGGCGCTGGCGGACTTCGGGCGTCAGGAGGGCGTGCTGCGGCTGGTCAGCCGCGCGCCGGAGCCGTTGCAGAAGAAATGGCAGAGGGCCGGCGTGACTCCCCGAGGCATCGACGCCGACATCGTGCGTATCATGCACGCCACGCACATCGGCGTGGACAACGAGCCGATCCACATCCTCCGGCAGTTGATAAGGACCGCGCTGTCCGACGGTTGGGGTGGCAGCATGTACGCCACGGACTTCAGCGACATCTTGTTCGGCGGACCGGAACCAATTCGCGCCGTCACCAACCTTGGAGTCCTGCGTCCCGAGGCGGTCAACATAGTGGTTCACGGTCACGAGCCGACTCTTTCGGAGATGATCGTAGCAGCAGCCCAGATGCCGGAGATTATCAAGAAGGCGGAGCAAGCCGGGGCAGACGGTATCCAGCTTTCGGGAATGTGCTGCACGGCTACCGAGATCTTGATGCGCCACGGCATCCCCGTGGCCGGCAACTTCCTCCAGCAGGAATTGGCGCTGGCAACCGGGGCAGTGGACGCCATGATCGTGGACGTGCAGTGCATCATGCCCGCCATAGCGGACTTCAGGAACCGTTTTCCTACAAGGCTCATCTCCACCTCCAAGAAGGCCGCGTTCGAGGGGCTTAAGCACATCGAGTTCGAGGAAGAGCACGCCCTCTCCTGTGCCAAGCAGATCCTGACGGAGGGCATCGAGGCATTCAAGGAGCGCGACCCCTCTGAGGCGCATATTCCCGAGGAGACCGAAGAGGCGATAGCCGGCTACACCGTGGAGAGCATATTCAACACGTTGGGCGGTACCTATCGGCCACTTTTCCGCCCACTGAACCATGGCATCATGGATGGTCGCATCCGTGGGGTTGCTGGAGTGGTGGGCTGTAATAACGTGAAGATCATCCACGACTGGGGTCACGTGGAGATGGTCAAGGAGTTGATACGCAACGACGTGTTGGTCGTCCAGACCGGTTGCTCGGCCATTGCCTGTGCCAAGGCAGGCCTGATGCGGCCGGAAGCGGCTTCGCAAGCGGGCAGGGGACTGCGGGAGATCTGCGAGGCAGTGGGCATCGCCCCCGTGTTGCACGTTGGCTCATGCGTGGACAACAGTCGGATCTTGCTGGCCTGTGTGGAGATGGTCAAGGAAGGCGGCCTGGGTGACGACATATCTGACCTGCCCGTGGCCGGCGCCGCCCCGGAATGGATGAGCGAGAAGGCCATTTCCATCGCTACGTATGTGGCTGCCAGCGGCATCTTCACGGTCGTTGCGGAGCCCTTCCCCGTGATGGGCAGCAAGGTGGTGCGGGAATACCTGACCGAAGGGATGGAGGAGGACCTGGGCGGCAAGCTGGCCTTCGAGCGGGATCCCCTTAAGGCCGCCCGGATGATGATCGATCACATCAACAAGAAGCGCGCGGCCTTGGGGCTTGCGGAGATGATGTACGAAACCAAGGGCGGTGCGACCGGAGCGGCGCGCAAAGAACCCGTGCCGGCAAGCTGAGCTGCGCACCCGTCTTGCCCTCCAGAACAGGAAGACCGAGAAGATGGCTCAGAGGGTCCCGTCGAAGACCGTCGTCGTCGACCTGAGGCGCTGTCTGGCGTGTCGCAGTTGTGAGCTGGCGTGCGCGAAGGCGCACGCGGGCTTTACGGACATCGTGGATGCTGTGCTGGCCGGTGCGCATCTGGTTCCGCGCGTGCGGGTGCTTGCGGCGGAGGGCCACGCCGTGCCGGTGCAGTGCCAGCACTGCGAAGATGCACCATGCGCCGCCGTCTGTCCTTCAGGCGCACTGGTTCAGGACCCCGAGGACGGCTCCATCCACGCGGACCCCGGCAAGTGTATTGGCTGCAAGGCATGCGTCATCGTTTGCCCGTTTGGCGCGGCGCACTATGACCGGCCGAGCGGAACAGTGGTGCGGTGCGACCTGTGTCAGGACATCATCGAAGAGGGCGAAGAGCCGTATTGCGTGGCAGCCTGCCCGACGCACGCTCGACGTGTCGTCGACGTCGAAGAACTGAGCAGGCAAAGGCAGAGGGAAGCGGCCCGACAGACCATCGCCGTCTTCCAGGCCGAGCAGCAGAACGCTGATGAGAGGCTCTGACGCGAGGGAAGCTTATGCCTGCAGTTGAGCCGGATGTCGCCATAGCCAGGGCCGATGAGGTCGCAGAGGCCTATGGCTCCGAGCGGAGCAGCCTGATCCACGTGCTGCAGGACATCCAGGAGGAGTTCGACTATCTGCCGCGTGACTCGCTGCGTCAGGTCTCGGAGCGATTGAGCGTGCCGCTCGCCGAAGTCCTCCGTGTGGCGACTTTCTACTCGGCCTTCAGCCTCGAGCCGCGAGGCGAACACTTGATCACGGTCTGCACGGGCACAGCCTGTCACGTGAAGGGGGCGGGCCGGATCCTCGATGCCATCCGCAGGGAACTGAGGCTGGCCGACGGCCGTGAAACGACCGACGACGTGAAGTTCACAGTCAGGAGTGTGCGGTGCATGGGCTGTTGCGCCCTGGCGCCGGTGATCAACATAGACGGCGAGCCCTATGGCCGCCTGACCGTGGGTCGCGTGCGTGAGATCCTGAGCGACTATGAGTGAATCCGTCCAAACGCGGGTCATACGGGCCCTGGCGGACCTGGAGCAGGTCGCCCAGATAGGCCGTCAGCGCCTCTACCCGCAATGCATCAAGTTGAAGGTGGGGCTCGGCACGTGCGGGATAGCCGCCGGTGCAGTCCGGCTGCGTGAAGCGTTGGAAACCGAGGTGCGCAAGCGAGGCCTGGACGCGGAAGTGTCCGCAACAACCTGCATCGGCTTCTGCCAGCGGGAACCGTTGGTGGACGTTCAGGTGCCGGGCCGATCGCGCGTTCTCTACGGCGACATGACTCCGGACAGCGTGGGCGACCTGCTGGACGCGATTGAGCGTGGGGAGGTCCTGAGCGAGCACGCCATAGCGCGCGCCGACGCCGACGACGAGCTCGTCAGCGGAACGCAGTACCAGCTCGCAACCGAGGTCACGGAAGAAGACGTGCCCTCGTTCGCCGGATGTCCTTTCTACGCCTCCCAGTTGCGCGTTGCCACGCGTAACTGCGGCGTGATCGACTCGGACAGCATCGAGGAGTACGTCGGCAGGGGCGGCTACCGCGCGCTCTACACAGCGCTGACTGAGTGTGCCCCGGAGCAGATCATCCAGATCATCACTGACTCTGGTTTGAGGGGGCGGGGCGGCGGCGGCTTCCCGACCGGGCGGAAATGGGCCTCATGCCGGAGCGCGCGCGGGGACACGAAGTACGTCGTGTGCAACGCCGACGAAGGCGACCCCGGTGCGTACATGGATCGGAGCGTGCTGGAAGGGGACCCCCACGGCGTACTGGAAGGCCTGATGATCGGCGGCTATGCAATCGGCACGGGCGAAGCCTTCATTTACGTGCGCGAAGAGTACCCGCTCGCCCGCCGGAAGCTGACCAGGGCCATACGCCAGGCCGAGCAGTATGGGCTGATCGGTGAAGACATCTTCGGCACGGGGTTCGATTTCCACGTGAAGATTGCACGTGGCGGGGGAGCCTTCGTCTGCGGCGAATCCACGGCCCTGATGGCCTCCATCGAGGGGCACGTGGGCGAGCCGCGTGCCAAGCACATCCACACCGTCGAAAGCGGCCTCTGGGACAAGCCCACCACACTCAACAACGTCGAGACGTGGGCCAACGTCCCCGTCATCATCGGACGTGGCGCCGACTGGTTCGCCTCGATCGGGTCGGAAGGCTCGAAGGGCACCAAGGTCTTCAGCCTGGTGGGCAAGGTCAAAAACACCGGCCTCGTCGAGGTCCCGATGGGCATTACGCTGCGCGAGATCATCTACGACATCGGCGGCGGAATCCCCGGTGATAAGGAGTTCAAAGCCGTCCAGACCGGCGGCCCCAGCGGCGGCTGCATCCCCGCCGACCACCTCGACTTGGAGGTCGACTTCGACCGCCTCAGCGAAGTCGGCTCCATGATGGGCTCCGGTGGCATGATCGTCATGGACGAAGATAGCTGCATGGTGGACGTGGCCCGCTACTTCCTGAACTTCCTGCGTGAGGAGTCCTGCGGCAAGTGCACGCCGTGCCGCGAAGGAAACCAGCGCATGTTCGAGATCCTGGACAAGATATGCCGCGGAGAGGCGCGCGAAGAGGACCTGGAACTGCTGGAAGACATCGCCGACGTCGTCAAGACCACTTCGCTTTGCGCCCTCGGCAAGTCGGCGCCCAATCCCGTGCTGTCCACCATACGTTACTTCCGCGACGAGTACGAGGCGCACATTCGGGACAAGCGCTGCCCCGCCGGAGTCTGCAAGGCCCTGGTCACCTACTCCATCGATCCGGAAGCCTGCATCTGCTGCGGGCGCTGTGCGGCGGACTGCCCCGTCGAATGCATATCCGGAAAGAAGGGCAAGCCGCCGGCCAAGGCCACGGACAAGGACAGGGAGGAGGGCAAGGCCGGCGAGCCATTCCGGATCCACGCCGAGGCGTGCATCAAGTGCGGCTCCTGCTACGAAGTGTGTCCCGTGGGCGCGGTGCAGAGGACATAGATGCCGACCATCCACTTCACCATTGACGGCAAGAAGGTCAGTTGCGAACGAGACAGCATGTTGCTGGACGTGGCGCTGGCCAACGGGTTCGAGATTCCGGCGCTGTGCCATCACGAGGCGCAGCCTCCCTACGGCGCTTGCAGGCTTTGCCTGGTCGAGATCACGCAGGGCCGTCGGAACTGGATCGAGGCTTCGTGCACGTACCCGGTCCGCGACGAAGGCATAGAGGTCAGGACAAACAGCGAGAAGGTGCAGCGCTACCGGCGGCTGAACATGGAGATGCTGCTGGCCCGGTGCCCCGAGTCCGAAAAGGTCCGGCAGATGGCCCGGCAGTTGGGCCTGGAGCGCACCCGGCTGCCCGAAGACGGGGATACCGAGTGCGTGTTATGCGGGCTGTGCGTCAACGTCTGCAGTGACGTGGTGGGCGTGGGCGCCATCAGCTTCGTCGGCAGAGGGTCAGAGCGCCGGGTGGACACGCCGTTCGGCGACCCCTCGGACGTGTGCATCGGCTGCGGGGCCTGCGCCGAAGTGTGTCCCACGGGCTACGTGAGCGCGGTCGACAATGAAGAGAGCATGACCCGCGAGATACGCCCCTTCCACACGGAGCACAGGCTTGTGGCCTGTCCCGAGTGTGGCCGGGGGTTCGTGACGGAGAGGCAACTGGCGCATCTGAAGGAGCAACTCGGTCCCAGGTCGGACATCCTGCAGGGCTGTCCCGTGTGCCGGGGCCGCAGGCAGGCCGCCGAGCTGCGCCGAGCTTACCTGACAATGACGAGCGGGACGTAGGAGGATACGGATGTCGCGAGAAGTCTTCAGCGCCGTGATACGTGGCGCCCATCAGTTCGTCAAGGAAGCCGAAGAGACCTGGAAGAGGGCCGTCGACGAGCACGGTGAATCCACCCCCATGGGTTTCCCGGAGACGGCTTTTGCGCTGCCGATGGTTTTCGCCTTGACGGGGCAGAAGGTGGAAAAGCTGGCCGACTGCGAGCCGATCCTCAAGCACTGTCGCGAGGACCTGCTCAAGGAAGTGCCGGCGGATCGCGCCTGGCTCCCCTACCTGGGACACGGCCTGGACGCCGGCGCGGCCAGCATGTTCGCTCAGGAGATCCTGTGCGCACTCGACTACCTGAACGGTTACGAATGGCAGGACGGTTACACGGGCTTCTTGACGGACACGTCCATGCGGGAGGTGGGCATCCAGCTCGTGGATGGACGGATGCCCGGTTTTGCGGCCATCCTGGGTCCGGCCCCCGACAATGAGACCGCCGTCAAGGTCATCCGGGAGCTTCAGAAGCGCAATATCCTGATCTTCCCGATTGCCAACCGCGACGGCCGTACCCTGAAGCAGCAACTGGACGCGGAGGGCATCCAGACCGGTTGGGACACCTACATCGTGCCCACTGGTCCGCGCACGCGGGACGGCATCCTCGTACTGAACTGGGCGGTGCGGAGCGCACTGACCTTCGGCGGCCTCAAGCCCGGCCGCTTCCAGCAGATACTCCAGTATCAGCGTGACCGCGTCTTCGCCTTCGGCATCACGTTCGGCCACATCCCCGACGACTGGTACGCCACCGGCGCAGGCGCGATCCTGATGGGCTTCCCCGTGATCAGCGACAGCGAGGACACGCCCGAAGTGCGGCCCACGGGCGTCACTACGTACGAGGCCCTTGTGCGCGAGACGGACTACGATGAGCTGGTTCCCACCTGCATCGAGATCCGTGGGGTCAAGGTCAAGGTCGAGGAGATAGACATTCCCGTGGCGTTTGCGGCGGCCTTCGAGGGTGAGCGTGTCCGACGGGACGACATGCAGATCGAGTTCGGCGGCAGGAACGCCCACTGCGTCGAATACCTCCGCATGGTCGACATGGAGGACATCACCGACGGCACCATCGAGATCGTCGGGGACGACATCGACGACGTTGAGCCCGGAACGACGATGGACCTGGGCATAGAAGTACTGGTGGCAGGCCGCGAGATGCAGGAGGACTTCGAGGGCATTCTCGAGCGCCAGATCCACCTCTACGTGAACCATGCCACCGGAGTGATGCACATCGGGCAGCGCCACCTGGCCTGGATCAGGATCAGCAAGTCCACCTACGAGCAGGGCTTCAGGCTGGTGCATTTCGGCAACATACTGCACGCGAAGCTGCACGACGAGTACGGCAAGATTGCCGACAAGGTGGCCGTGCGGCTTATTAGGGACGAGGCCGTGTTGGAGGAACTGAGGGCGGCCGCGCACGCCACCTATGAGGCGCGCGACGCAAGGCTGAAGGGCCTCAAGGACGAGGAGGTGGACCTGTTCTACTCCTGCACGCTCTGCCAGACCTTCGCGCCGAACCACGTCTGCGTCGTCAGCCCCGAACGGCCCGGCCTCTGCGGCGCGTACTCCTGGCTCGACTGCAAGGCTGCCTTCCAGATCAGCCCCCAGGGATGCAACCAGCCGATCCAGAAGGGCAGGACCATCAGCGCGGAGATGGGCGAGTGGGAGGCGGTCAATCAGTTTGTCTACGAGCACTCCAACCGCACTGTCGAGCACTACTGCCAGTATTCGCTCATGCATAACCCCATGACGTCCTGCGGCTGCTTCGAATGCATCGTTGCCATTGTCCCGGAAGCAAACGGCATACTGATCGTGAACCGCGAATACGGTGGCATGACACCGGTAGGGATGGCGTTCAGCACCCTGGCCGGCATGGTCGGCGGTGGAGTGCAGACTCCCGGCTTCCTGGGCATCGGCCGTCTCTATATCCTGAGCGAGAAGTTCATCAGCTACGAGGGCGGTTTCGTCCGGATTATCTGGATGCCCAAGGAGCTGAAGGATGACATGCGGGAGCAGCTCGAAGCGCGTGCCGAAGAGCTGGGCATGCCGGGCTTGGTGGATAAGATCGGCG
>CAZSET010000128.1:0-11244 GCA_964605915.1 uncultured candidatus Brocadiaceae bacterium
AGGGGGTATATCAACTTGAGCCAGGCGGCTGTGCCCTCCGGCCTGTTCTCCGCGTCGAATTCCCTCTGGACCTTGACGGTGACGTTAAGTTTGCCGGCCTGGTAGGAGATCGTGGGGCCGATGGCGGCCACTCCTTCCTCAGAGCCGCTAAGCCGGTGCCCATTGAGCTTGTCCTCTTCCATGCTCTGCAGGAAGTAGCCGCAGAGGCCGACCCTCCACTGCCCGTTCTCGCCGAAGCTACAGCCAACGTTGTAGTCCAGGTGGAACTGCTGACCCTCTTTGTAGTCGGCCGTGTGGTCCTCGGTGTGGAAGTCGTACATCAGCTTCGTGGACGCCGAGAACCCGCTCTGACCGATGTAGCTGATGGCGAAGGCCGGCTCGACGGTCCAGTGGTTGTGGCCGACGGTCGTTATGCCGCGGCTGTAATGGCCGGTCGGTGCGATAACGTCCAGGCCGGCGACGTAATGCCATGGCGGGTTGTGCCAACCGAGGATCAGCGGGCTGACATAGACGTCCCCCAGACCCTCCGTGACGTCACTCCAGTAGTCCGTCTTCTGCCGCATGGTCAGCACGGGAATGCACATGTGCCAGGCCGGATTCGCGCCGAGTATGGTCTTGTCGGAGACGTAGAGCGGACGGATGACGTCGGCGACGACCCTGGCCTCGAAATCCGTCAGCGGGAAGGCACTGACGTGCCCCCCGTGCTCGCCCTTCAGCTCATGCGCCGAGTAGTAGAGCGTGTAGTTGAGAAGGTACATTCCGGGCGGGGGAAGCGCTCCCGCGTACCAGCCCTCAGCGCCCAGAACGGCCGACGACCACGACGCCGCGCCCATCGTCGGCATGTCGTCCGCCGCGACCGGCCCCACCACAACACACAAGGCCAACACTCCCAGCACCAGAGCCAGTTTCCGCCGCATGCACACCCCTCCTCTAGAGAGCCCTATTGCCTCTTGCCAAAGTCACCGGGATCGTTCCTCTCCACGGGAAGGGAGAATAATAGCCCATTGTTGCACCCGGTGTCAAGGCCTTTCCGCCGTTCATCCGACAACCGTCAGGCGAGCCGGCGGAGCGGTCTCCGCGTCGGCAACCGCTGAGGCGGCGATGATGATGCCGCCAAATCCAGGCCCGAGAGCCAGAGGGATTCGGCACTCCACAGCGCGCTCCCCTCAAAGGGCCGGCAGAAACTGCGGAAAGGCCGCCGGGGCGTGGCACACTATTCGAACAAGTGCCGCTCGATCGGCACTAAATGATTGCAGCGGCGTTGCCTGTCCTTTAAAATGTTGTGTCTGCCTTCAAGCAACGGCCCGTGCTCTGGAGCGCCCGATGTCCAACAGAATCCTGACCGAACTGAGATCCCATGCCCCGTTTACGCTCTTCGGTGCCTTCACCGGCATAGTGCTGATGCTGCTTCTGGTGCTGCTGAAGGTGAGGACCGATGCCCTGGAGCCCTTCTTCGAGGGGTTCCACGCGATCCACGTGCTTCTGAGCGCACTCGTCACTGCGGCGATGTACCGGCGGTACCGGGGGAACGTGCTCCTCTGCATCCTGATCGGATTCGTCGGCTCGGTGGGCATCGCCACACTCAGCGACGTCGTGTTCCCCCATCATGGCGGCGGGCTGGTGCTGAAGGCCGCGGGCAGCCATGCCAGGATGCACTTCCACCTTCCATTCATTGAGCAGTGGTGGCTCATCAACCCGGTGGCCCTGCTGGGCGTGGCGATCGGGATGGCCAAGCCCGCGACGAAGATTCCCCACAGCGGACACGTCCTGCTGAGCACGTGGGCCTCGCTGTTCTACGTGATTGCGCACGCGGAGGGCACGGTCAACTGGCTGCCCCTGCTTCCGCTCGTGTTCGTTGTGCTCTTCGTCGCTGTGTGGCTGCCGTGCTGCGTGAGCGACATCGTCTTTCCGCTGCTCTTCGTGGGCAAACAGGGCGAGCACGAGCATCCCCACGAGCACGCCTGAAGCGTCCCCAACGGGGCCGGCTGCCTCGGCGGACGGCGGCCGGACGCCTACCTCTGGAGCGCCTTCTCCGTCCCGCCTTCGGCGACCGACTGCTTGGCCAGTACGAGCGCCTCGATGATCTCCAGCGTCTCCTCGGGCTGAACGGGCGCCTGCCCCGTCTCGACCATGTCCAGGAAGGCCGACAGCATGTTCGTGTAGAAGCCGGCGCTGTCGGCGATGGGGATGCGCACGTGGCCCTTCGTGCCATGGACGCTCACCTCGAGCGTATAGGCGAAGCCCTCCTCGTAAGCAATCAGCACTCCCTGGCGCCCGTCCCTGAAGCGAATCCGCACGATGGCTTCGCCCGGCCGACCCACGTTCTGCACGGACTCGATGCCCGAGCCCATCACCGTGACCATGGCCTCCAGCGGGTGGATCCCGTAGTAGATGAGCTCGTTGACGCCCGCGCCGCAGACGGCCGTTATCTCGCCGACCTGCTCCGCGAGCGCCTCCCGATCGGCCAGTTCCTTCGCGAAGCGCAACGCTGAAGCGGAGAAGAACGGCGTCCCGTTCGCCTGCGCCAGCTCAACGATCTGGCGCGCCTCCGCCGGATCCGTCGAGAGCGGCTTATCGATGAACGTGGGGACGCCCGCCTCCAGGAACGGCACGGCCGCCTGCTGATGGGCGAGCGTGCCGTCGTCGGCGACGATGGCGCCGTCGACCTGGCCGATGGCGTCCTCCGCTCGATCCAGCACCTGCTCGATCCGCGCCGCACGGGCCAGATCCTCGGCGGCGGAGCGGTCGGGGTCGTAGACGTGAGTCACGCGAGCACGGCCTGCCAGCGCCGTCGGGTAGGCCGGCCACTTGCGCTCGGCGTAGAGCTCTGCGTCATAATCGTTGATGATGCCGGCAAAGGTGCGGCCATGATAGGCCTTTGCGCCGCGAACAATGGCCACCTTGATCATGCCAAGATCCTCCAGGTCTTCGGGTTAAGCTTCCTCTTGCGCGTCAGTCACAGGAACGCCGAGCTACGCCTCGGCCGGGGCCTCGCCCACGACGACTTCGCTTCCGCCGGCCCGGGTGCTGGCCCAGATGGCCTCGCCGATCTTCAGAGCCTCGGCGCAGTCCTGGCTCGTGGCCACGGGAGCACGGCCGGTCAGGCAGCAATCGGCGAAAGCGCGAATCTCCCCGACGTAGCCGGCGCGGTGCAGCATCTGCGCCTCCAGGTCGAGCGACGGCTGCCAGGTGAACGTCTGGTTCTTCAGGTCGCCCTGCTCGGTCCAGCCTTTTAGGGGATGATAGCGAAGATGGAGCATGTCCTCCACGTCCAGCCAGTGCTGAAAGCCGGACACGCGGACGTACTCGTTGAAGTGCCACGTGTCGGACTCGAGCATGTTCAGGTCCATCAGGCCCAGGCCGCCGTTCGCGAGCGTCAGCAGCACGGCGAAGGCGCCGTAGTCGCTCCCCGGTTCGGTTTCATAGAGCTTCGCCGACACGGAGCGGACGTCCCCGGCCAGGAATCTGGTCAGGTCGAACAGGTGCACGAACTGCCCGACCAGCGAGGAGCGCATCGGGCTTTCGATCCCCCAGATCGCGGCGTACGGGCCCTGCGTGAAACGGACCTCAATCATGCGCGCAGGGCCGAACTCGTCGCGCTCGATCAGCGACCGCGCCGCCCGGAACGCCGCGCTATGGCGCTTCATGAAGGCGCAGGCAGTGATCAGCCCCCGGCTACGCGCCGCTTCGGCCAGTTCCGCCGCCTGGCGGGAGGTGTTGGCGCAGGGCTTCTCCGTGTAGAGATGCAGGCCACGCTCCAGCACGCGCATCCCCAGCTCGAACTGCATGGGCGCGGGGCCGATCACGCAGACGCCGTCCGGCTCGACCGATTTCAGCATCGCGTCCATGTCCGTGTAGTGGCCGTCAGCGCCGAACGCCCTGGCGGCCTCAGCGGCGCGCTCCTCGACCAGGTCGCAGACGCCGACCAGCCGGATGTTGCCCGCCAGCCGGATGCTGGGATAAAGGCGCGAGCGCGCGAAACTCCCACAGCCGATGACCGCCAAACGTGCCATTCTCTCCGACATCTTGCCTCCTCCGCGCGACGAGACAGGCAGCCGGCCGAGGCATGCCCGACCGGCCTGGATGACTTCACTCGTACGGTGCGCCCCACAGAACAGGGCGCACCTGCGACCTCGGCTTTCTCGCAGAGCCCAAGGGATACTATACGTTCTCAGAAAAGCGTCCGCGCGGTCCCAACGCCCACTCGGAGTCCGCCCGTTCCGCCCGACGTCTGGCGCTTCAGTCGGCCTCGGCCGCCAAGAGGACTTCGCGAAGGGGCGCAGCGTCCACCGAAGTGATCAGCTTCCAGCCGCTCTCGTCCTTCGCGTAGACCTTCACCACTTGCGACCGGCGGGTCTCGCCGTCGGCCAGGACATCGGTCACTGCACCCGCTTCGTAGGCAAGCGGACCGGCGACGACGATCTTCTCCACTCGGTGCTCGTGTCTCTGAGGCGGGTTATGCTCGACCAGGTTCTGCCAGGCCTCGCAGAGACTTGCCTTATCGAAGATCACCGCCCGGGAGGGATCGTCTAGGCGACGAATCGCCACAACGAACCCGCGGTCCGAGAGCGTCTCGCCAAGCAGTTGCGCGTCGCGCTCGGCCCAGGCCCGGTTCATCTGGGCTACAAGGGCCCTGACGGCATTGCTCTCGGCCTCATCGTTGACCTGACACCTTGCCACGGCCGCGCACAGATACACGGCGCCGGCCGCAGCCAAAGCCAGTAGTAACCAAGTCCTCTTCGTCATGTCCTCTTACCTCAAAGCCATTGTTCGTGCAAGCGCGGCACGTCCGCCAGCAGGCGGCGCGTGTATTCGTGCTGAGGATCCTCCATCACGCTTTCGGCGGGGCCGCTCTCGACGATCCGCCCATTCGACATGATGTAGAGCGTACTTGAGACGTAGTAGGCGAGCCCCATGTCGTGCGTGACGAACAGGATGGACGTCCCCTGCTCCTGGCGCAGACGCATGAGGGCCTCCAGGATGCTGGCCCGGCTGCACGCGTCGATCATCGAGGTGGGCTCGTCGGCGATCAGCACCGCCGGATCGATCAGGAATATGCGGGCGATCATCAGGCGCTGGGCCTGTCCGCCGCTCAGTTCGAACGGGTAACGGCGCAGCACTTCCTCTGCCTTCAGGTTCACCACGTCGAGCGCCTGCTCTATGCGGCGCGCCCTCTCGCGCCGTGAGGGGCGGGTAGGCCGCAGCCTGAACGCGTCGTTGAGCACCTTCCGCACGCGGAAGAACTGGTTGAACGACGAATAGGGGTCCTGGAAGATGCCCTGCACGTTGCGCCAGTAGTCGAGTCGGGCGCGGGAATCGAAGGTAGAGATGTCGGCCCCGCGGTAGACGACGCGACCCGAGGTTGGCTCCAGCAGGCCGAGCATCATGCGGGCAAGAGTGGTCTTGCCGCTGCCGCTTTCGCCGACGATGGAGGCGACGGTGTTCGGCGACAGCTCCAGCCGGACGTCGTCCACGGCCGTGACCCTATGGCGGGCGCTGCCGAAGGTCCGGCTCACGCCTTCGACGCGGATGACGGCTTCCTCCGTCGAGCCGCTTGCCCTGTTGTCGGTCCGCTCCATCATGGCGATCGTGTTCCTTCGGGCGCGGGGTCCGGGGAGTCGCTCAGGCGCGGGCATCTCACCAGCCTTCCCTGCACCGTGGTAAGCTCCCCGTGCTGCCGGCGACAGACGTCGTCGTGCGCCGTGCAGCGCGGGCCAAAGCGGCACCCCGGCGGCAGGTCGGACAGGTCCGGCGGGCGGCCGGGGATGGTGGGCAGCTTCCGCCCTCGCACGCCCGGCTCTGGCACAAGCACGGAACCCAGCAGCGCCTTCGTGTACGGGTGCACCGGATCGAACACGATCTGCTCCGTCGCGCCGACCTCCACGAACTCCCCGGCGTACATCACGGCGATTCGGTCGCAGACGTGGCGCAGCGTAGCGATGTCGTGCGTGATGAAGATCAGGCTGCGCGCTATCCCGCGCCGGACCAGGTCCCTCAGCATGCGCACGAGCGCCTTCTGCGTGCTGACGTCCAGGGCCGAGGTCGGCTCGTCGGCGATGAGCACGGCGGGGTCCAGGATGCTGGAGATCATGATGACGGTCCGCTGCTGCATTCCGCCGCTCAGCGCGAAGGGATAGCTGTCCAGCACCCGATCGGGCAGCGACAGGGCGTGCAGGCGCTGGCGCGCCCGGCCCAGCACCGCGCCGCCATCCATCTCGGGATAGTGGGTGCGCATCACGTCGCGGACGAACTTGCCGACCCTGCGGGTCGGGTTCAGGGCGTTCATCGCGCTCTGCGGCACGTAGGACATGCGCTTGCCGAGCACCTCGGTGCGCAAGGCCCCGGGCGTCATGGCGTAGAGGTCGTCGCCCTCGATAAGCACCTTGCCGCCGACCCGCCGGAGGGGCGGGTCAAACAGCCCGCTCAGGGCGCGGGCGAGGGTGGACTTGCCGCAGCCGGACTCCCCCGCGATGCCGAGCACCTCCCCCTCGGCCAGCGTCAGCGAAACGCTGTCCACGGCCCGCACCTCGCCGCCGAAGCGGGTCCGGTAGTAAGCCCGAACGTCCTCTGCTTTCAGGACTTCCGCCACGGCGCCTTACCTCTGGAGGTGATAGGTGTTAGGTGATAGGTGATAGGTGTTAGGTCATAGGTGTTAGGTGTTAGGTGATAGGTGATAGGCGATAGCGGCGACCTCACGTGCGGCGCAGGCGCGGGTTGAATACCTCGTCCATGCCGCTGTTGATGTACTTGAGCGAGAAGGTGATGACGGCGATCAGCAGCACCGGCGGAATGAAGGCCCACCATGCATGTGCCCGAACCGCCTCGAACATCAGGGCCCATGACATCATCGTGCCCAGCGAGACCGCATTGTAAGGCCCGAGCCGCAGCATGCTGAGGGTCGCCTCAGTAAGGATCCCCGAAGCCACCTGAAGCACGAAAGCCATGACGATGTAAGACAGTATGTAGGGCAGTATCTCCCGCACGATGATGGCGAAGGTGCCGAACCCGCTGATCCGGGCGATGTCCACGTGTCGGCGCGTCTTCAGGCTGTAGACCTGCGCGCGGACCGAGCGCGAGACCCACGGCCAGCTCGTCACCCCGATGATAACGGCCAGCACCGCCACGCTCCGGGTCCGCAGGCTGATGGACAGCAGTATCAGCACGACGAACGGCGGTATGACGAGGAACAGGTTCGTCACGGAATTCAGCACGGCGTCCAGCAAGCCGCCCTTGTAGCCCGCCACCGATCCCATTGCGGTGCCGATCAGCGTGGCGATCAGGCCGGCGAGCAGTCCCACCTGCAGCGAAGTGCGCGTGCCGTGGGCGAGCTGCGTGAAGATGTCCCTGCCGAAGTTGTCCGTGCCGAGCCAGCGCGTCGCCGAGGGCGGCTCATACAGCTCCCCCACCATGTCCGTCGGCTCGGCCTCGAGGCAGAGCGGACCCAGCAAGCCGAAGGCCAGCACGCAGGCGAAGACGACGCACCCGGAGCGTGCCTTCGGCGACGTCCACACCCTCTTGAGCAGGTCGATCACGTGGCGGCCTCCTCCACCTCGGCGGCCCGTATGCGCGGGTCGATCAGGCCGTAGGAAATGTCCATCAGGAAGTTCGCCCCGAGCACGGCGAGCGTGATGAGCAACGTGCACCCCTGGATCAGGGGATAGTCCGACTGCCGGATGGCCGTGAACAGCACCTGCCCGATGCCCGGGTAGGAGAAGACGATCTCGGTCACCAGCGATCCGCCCACCACCATGCCCAGCGACGTTGCGAAACCGGTGATCTGCGGCAGCACGGCGTTCTTGAACACGTACCGGATGATCTTGCCGCTGCCCAGGCCCAGGCTGCGGCAGTAGAGCACGTAATCGCTGTTGAGCTCGTAGATGGACATCTCGCGCATGCCGATGGCCTGCCCGCCCACCGTGACCAGAACGATGGATGCGAACGGCAGGACGTAGTGATAGGCGGCGCTGCCGATGAATCGCGCCGAGAACGAAACGGTCAGCGCCTGGTCATAGCCCCCGGCCACGGGGAACAAGTCCAGCGCCACGGCCAGGAAGTAGAGCAGCAGGATGCCCAGGGCGTAGTGCGGTATCGAGTTCAGGAACAGCGACAGCGGGAAGAGGACGTGGTCGAAGACGCGCTTCCGGTATGCGGCTACGGCACCCAGCACGTTGCCCACAATCCACCCCACCACGAGGGCGGGCAGTTGCAGCGCGAAGGACCACGGCAGGGCATCGGCCAGTATCCGCGTGACGGGCTTCGGGTACTGGCTGAAGGACGTGCCCAGGTTGCCCCTGAACAGCATCCCGACGTAGCTGAGGAACTGCGCAGGCAGCGACTTGTCCAGCCCGAACTCCTCGACGTACGTGTCGTAGAGCCGCTGCATCGTCTCGCTCTCGACGCCGCCGGTTGCGATCTGCGAGACGATCTGGCTGATGGGGTCGCCCGGCACCAGGCGCGGCAGATAGAAGTTCAGCACCAGCGCGAACACGAGCGTCAGCAGGTACCAGCCGAACCGTTTGCCGATGTAGGACGCAAACCGCCGCAATGTCGACCCCGGGTTGAGTGTTCGCAGCACGGCCGCCCAAATGGGCGCTGAGGGTGCAGCGAAGGCGTGCTGCGGCGCGGCTATTCTACCGGCTTCCGACGCGGCATGGTAGGAACGGCCCGGGCCGGCGCGACGGCGGGAGAGCGATCGTCCTCGTGCTGGTTCTCGTCGTCGACCTTGGGCGCGGCCGCCGTAGGGGCAGCCCGGAGGCGCACCACCCCGGCAAGGGGCGGGCGACCATCCTTGGCGGCAAGTTGAAGCCGGCTAGAAGCCGGCGCTACAAAACGGCGGGACTGCCACCAGCAGCCGTGGCGCTAGCGCGCCAGGCGGACCGAAGGGGGCTAGCGCTGGGCGACAGGTGCTATCCGGTAGATCGCCCGGATGCCCGCGCCGTCCGTGCATATCTGGGGCGGGGCGTAGGGATTGTCCGCCGTGGGGAAGTTCCGCCAGTGCGTAGTGTTGAACTCGTAGAACAGCCAGGGCCTGTACTCGAGCGGCAGGACCGGAATGTCCCGCATGAAGATGCTGTTCAGCTCCCGATACAGGCGCTTGCGCTCGGCCTCGTCGGCCACGGCGGCGGCGCGCGCAAGGAGCCGTTCGGCCTCCTGGTTCTCATAGCGTCCCCAGTTCCAGAACGCCGGCCCTTCCCCGACCGCCGGCACGCCGCGGGAAGACATGACGTTGCGGAACTTCAGCCAGGGCTGAGCCGGTGAGTACGATCCGGCCGGGTTGTACATCACCATGTCGAAGTCGCCCTGCTGAAGCCGGTCGTAGAAGGGCGGGTACTCGGGGAACTCGGCCCTGACCTCCAGCCCCATCTGCCGGAGGTTGGCGGCCGCGATGTCCAGCGAACTCATCCAGTCGGTCCAGCCGTGCGGGCATTCCATCTTGAGCGTCCGCACCGGCGAACCATCGGGCATCAGCCATCGGCCGTCCGCGCCCCGGGAGTAGCCGGCCTCCAGCAGCATCCGCTGCGCCACTTCCGGATCGTACCGCCAGCCTTGCTCCCGCGCCAGTTGCTCATCGAAGTACTGGCCCTCGCGTCCGAACTTACTGATCAGCCCCGGAACCATGGTGGGCGAATAGCGCGTCATGGCCAGCTCGGCTATCTTCTCGTAGTTGAGCGCGTGGGCGAAGGCCCTGCGGAACGCCGGATCGTCCAGCGGCTTCCGGTGCAGGTTGAAGATCAGGGACGGCATCGACCCGCTCACATAGAAGTACGGGGGCTGCCTGAGCCACGTGCCGACCGGCTTGCCGCCCTCCCACATCTTCCATATCTGGGGCACGAACTGCTGGGAGAGGTCCACGTCGGCCTTCTCCAGGGCCAGATTCCCGGACTCGTTGCCCTTGTAGATGACGTGGACGACGTAGGTCGGCGCGGGCCGACCCCACAGGTCCTTCCCCCAGTAGTCATCGAATCGCTTGAGGACGATCTTCTGCGTCGAGAAGTCGTGGAGCCGGTACGGCCCCGTGCCGACGGGGTCGTCGTTGGTCCACTGGCGCAGTTTCGTCGCGTCGCCCCCGAATTCCTCCTCCTTGGCGCTGAACACGGATCGGGGCACCATGTGGACGTGGCAGAGGTACTCCAGCGCCATCAGGCGGTTGGGCCGCTGCGGGTCGAGCTTCAGCGTCACGGTGTGCTCGTCGGATGCGGCCACCTCGCCGACGTAGTCCCAGAACGCGCTGTAAGGAAGCTCGTATCGGCGCGCGAGCTCGTAGGTGTAGACGACGTCGGCAGCCGTGAAGGGCTCCCCGTTCTGCCAGCGGGCCGCCTCCTGCAGCGTCACCTCGACGGTCAGATCGTCGACCCATCGGTAGGCCTGGGCCAGCAGGGGCTCCAGCTCGCCCGTCATCATGTTGTAGGCGAACAGCGTCTCGTAGATCAGCTCGCGGTGCGGGTCGTCGATCGGCCAGTCGGGATTGGCCGAAACGGGATTGAAAGTGGAAGGCGGACCCCACTGGAGGCCGGCAACGTAGAGCGTCTGCTCGCGGGGCAGCACGGAGACGTCCCCGGCCCCCCCTTCCTCGCCCTTGCCCCCGCATGACGCAAGGCACAGGAGCGCACTGACCGCCAGCAATGCCGGCAGGGCCCGAACCGCCCCGGGAGTTCGTATTCCCATGCAGAACAGGGCCTCGGAGAGGATCCGGTAGACGAACTCTGTGCCCGCCCGGCAGCGTCACGAGCGGCCGGGCGGGCAGGATAGTCAGGCGCAACGCTACGGAACCTCCTGGGGCGCCGTCGGCGGCGGCATCGGCTGAGGCGCCGTCCGCGGCGGCATCGGCTGAGACGCCATCGGCGGCGGCATCGGCTGAGGCGCGGACACGGCCTTCTGTATGCCCTCGACGATGACGCGCAGCGATGCCGCCGGGGCGCGCCACTGCTTCCGCACGACGCCTTCGGAGACCCACACAGCGCCGCCGATCGGCGGGCCGGGCGCGAACTGCATGGAGGCCAGTTGCGGCGGGACCTGTCCCGTCATCTCCATTACCACGCCCTGTGCGATGCCCACTATGCAGGTGGCAAGATCGCTGAGCGAGACGTAGCCGACCGCCGTTGCGCCCGAGGGCATGCCGATCGTCGCTTCGGCCAGGCTGTCGGAACCCGCGGCGGGCCGGATGGCGCCGTCTATGACTTGCTTCAGGGCGTCCAGCGCTCCCTCGCCCTGGACGTAGACCAGGTTGCTGTCCAGGTACGTCCA
>CAZSET010000129.1:0-11206 GCA_964605915.1 uncultured candidatus Brocadiaceae bacterium
GAGTCGCCCAGCCACATCATGCCAGCCAGGTCGGCGTCAACGTCCCGCTTCTGGCCGGCCCAGTCATCCGAGAACACGTTCGTGTCCGTGATGACCCTGAACTTGTCCGCACCCGGCAGCCGCTCCTGCACATGCACGAGGGGATTGGGGACATAGGGCATTGACTTCCCCTTCTGCCACGGCTGGCCCGTCCACTGCACGCTGAGCCGAGCCACGTGCAGGTCGACGAAGAGGAAGTTGCCGACCCCCGGATGGTTGTCGGTGCCGATCCACCAGCCGTTGCCCTCTTCGTCGCCCCAGTAGCCGTGCACGCACTCGTCGCCGTAGACGACGCGCATTGAGGACGAGCTGCGAGGGATGGCCGACAGCCCCGGGCCGCTGGCGTCATAGAAGAAGCTGGGAGGCATCGGGACGCCCCCGCGGATGTCCTCCACTGCGCTGCGCGAGCCCTCCGGGGAAACGTCGAAGTTGCGGCAGTTCTGGAAGTCCAACCCGTCCGGCTCAAACGCGACCCGGTCCGTCGTGGCAGGGCACGCGAAGAGGTACGCTTTGGACGCATATGCCGGATACAGCGCAGCCAGAGACGCCGTCGCGTCGGGCCAGCTCGGATCGTCGGGACAGGGGCTTTGCCGGGCCAACGGCCAGCGGCCGCGGTGATCGGTTTGGTACATCGAGCACGCCATGCCTATCTGGCGCACTCGGGACAAACACTTGACACGGGTCGCCTCCGCGCGCCCCGTCTCCAGAGCAGGCACGAGCATGATGGCCAGGATGGCAATGATACACAGGACGACCGCAAGCTCAATCGCCGTGAACCCCTCTCTCATGCGCATAGCGCTCATCTCCTCGCGATGCGGCCGGCCCCGCTTTGTCCCGTTCCGCCGGCCCCATGGTACTGCCCGGCCAGTGCATGTCAAGACGAAAAGGCGGCGGGCGATTCACGCGCCCCCGCACCAAGCCTACCTGTTGCTTGCCGTCCCCTGCTCTGCCTCCGCTCCCGAGAGGCCGAACAGGACCCGATGGTTGAGCGGCCCGCTGCCTTGCCCCAGCGGCAGTGCTTGCCTGAGCGCCGCCTGCACGGCATCTCGCGCCCACTCGACGGTCTCTGGAACCGCTTTGCCCAGCGCCAGCCCCGTGGCAATGGCCGCCGCGTAAGTGCAGCCGGTGCCGTGCGAATTCGCAGTCCGCACCCGTGGCCGAACCACCCGATGGAACGACTTGCCGTCGAACAGCACGTCGACCGGCTCGCCTGCCAGGTGCCCGCCCTTCACGAGCACCCATTCCGCGCCCAGGTCGTGCAGACGCCGCGCGGCCTCCTCCATGCCCGCCAGATCCACCACCTCCACGCCGACCAGCTCGGCCGCCTCCGCCAGGTTGGGCGTCACGACGGTCGCCAGCGGAAGCATCAGGTCCCGCATCACGGAACGCGCGTCCAATTCCAGCAACGGATCCCCGCTCTTGGCCACCATGACAGGGTCGACAACCAAAGGGCTGATCCCGTGGTACCCGACGCGGTCTGCGACCGCCTCGATGACGGCCCGGTTGGCCAGCATGCCGGTCTTGGCGGCATCGACCCCTATGTCCTCGACCACAGCGTCAATCTGGGAGGCGACGAAGTCGGGGCTGACTTCGAACACGGCCCGCACCCCCACCGTGTTCTGGGAGGTGAGGGCCGTCACAGCGGACATGCCGAAACCGCCGAGGGCGGTGATCGTTTTCAGGTCCGCCTGTATGCCGGCACCCCCTCCGCTGTCACTTCCGGCGATAGTCAGAACTCTGGGTATCATGGTCAGCCAAGGGGCAGGATTGCGGCTAAGCTTGACATCACGCGCGCGCCCCGACTAAGATATTCTATCACGTTTGGTGCACCAAGGATAAGTGCTTCTGCAACCGGCGTCGGTCAGCGGGCGACGGGGTGCTGTTAGCGGCCGGGCTGCCTGCTGAGCGGCGGCGGGGGCGGTGTTGTCACTTCACCTGGCTTTCCTGCCGGACTCCCGCGCACGGCTTCCGGGCCGCAGAACGCGGTCTGAATGGCAGTGCAAAACCTAAGGGCAGGGCGGCGGATGGGCCTGATCGTACAGAAGTTCGGCGGCAGCTCGCTGGCCACACCGCAAGAGGTCATCCACGCGGCCAATCGCGCCATTGCTCAGTTCAACGCCGGCCACCGGGTTGTCGTGGTCTGCAGCGCGCAGGGCGACTGGACCGACCAACTGATCGGGCTGGGCGCAGAGATCCACCCCGAGCCGAGCCCCCGCGAGCTGGACATGCTTAAAGCCGTCGGCGAGCAGATGTCCATCGCGCTGATGGCCATCGCCATCCACAAGCTGGGTCGCGAGGCCATCAGCCTCACCGGGGCGCAGGCCGGCATCCGCACCGACAGCCTGTACGGCAAGGCCAAGATCAAGACGATAGACACGGGCCGGCTTCTCAGGGAACTGGGCAAGGACCAGATCGTTATCGTGGCCGGTTTCCAGGGCGTGGACAGCGAGGACAACATCACTACCATCGGCCGCGGCGGCTCGGACCCGACTGCCATCGCACTGGCAGCAGCGCTGAAGGCCGACCGATGCGACATCTTCACCGACGTAGAGGGCGTCTACACAGCGGACCCCCGCGTAGTGCCGGACGCCCGGTGGATCGAGCGCATAGACTACGACGAATTGCTCGAGCTGGCCAGCCTGGGCGCCAAAGTCATGCACCCGCGCGCCGTCGAGCTGGCCAAGCGTTTCGGCGTGTCGTTCAGAGTCCGGCCCAGCTTCAACGAATCGGAGGGGACACTGGTGACCGATTTGAGCGGAGAGATGGAGTACGTGGACGTGCGGGCCGCCGCGCTGGACACGAAGGGAGCCAAGGTCACCATCCGGCGCGTTTCGGACCACCCGGGAGTGGCGGCCACGATCTTCAGTGAAATCGCCCGCGCCAACGTGAACGTAGACATGATCGTGCAGAACGTCAGCGAGAAGGCCCGCGCGGACTTGAGCTTCACCGTGGAGAAGACCGATCTGTCGCGTGCGCTCCGGGTCAGCCGGCAATTGGCCGAGCGGCTCGGCGCGGCCGGCGTCGACAGTGACGAGGACGTCGCCAAGGTCAGCGTGGTCGGCATCGGGATGCGCAGTCACTCCGGCGTGGCGGAGAAGATGTTCCGCGCGCTGGCCGACGAGAAGATCAACATCGCCATGATCAGCACCTCCGAGATCAAGATATCCTGCGTCGTTGAAGGCTCCGAAGGCGAGAAGGCCCTCCGGGCCGTGCACCGCGCATTCGCACTGGATCAGCCCAATCCGAGCGCCCCATGAGCGAAGAACCCAGACGTATCCTCATCTACGACACCACACTGCGCGACGGCTGCCAGGCCGAGGGCGTCTCCCTTACGCTCGAAGACAAGCTGGAAGTTGCCCGGAGGCTGGACGAGTTGGGCGTCCACTACGTTGAGGGCGGCTATCCCCTGTCCAACCCGAAGGACGAGGAGTTCTTCAAGAGGGTGCGCGAACTGGACCTGAAAAACGCCCGGATCGCCGCCTTCGGCAGCACCCGGCGCGCCGACACAACGCCCGAGACAGACAAGTGGCTCAAGGCCGTCCTGGACGCCGAGTCCCCCGTCGTCACCATCGTCGCCAAGAGCTGGGACTATCACGTCACGCGCGTCATCCGAACCGACCTGGAGGAGAACCTCCGCATGGTCGACGACTCGGTCACGTTCCTGAAGAAGGCGGGCCGAGAGGTTATCTTCGACGCAGAGCATTTCTTCGACGGCTACCGGAACGATCCCGAGTACGCGCGCCAGGTGGCCCGCGTAGCCGCGCAGGCGGGCGCGGATTGCGTCGTGCTGTGCGACACCAACGGCGGCACCCTCACGGGCGAGATTGCGCGCGTGACAGCGCTGATGGCCGAGGAGCTGGACTGCCCCGTCGGCATCCATTGTCACAACGACTGCGGTCTGGCCGTGGCCAACTCGGTCGCCGCCGTGCAGAAGGGGGCCGTCCACGTCCAGGGAACCCTCAACGGGATCGGCGAACGAACCGGCAACGCCGACCTGTGCTGCATCATCCCCATCATCAACCTGAAGACGCCGTTCCGCTGCCTGGCCGACGAGCAACTGAAGAAGCTGACCGAAGTGGCCCGCTTCGCGTACGAGGTCGCAAACCTCATGTACGATCCGCACCAGCCGTTCGTGGGCGCGAGCGCCTTCGCTCACAAAGGCGGGCTGCACGTGGACGCGATGCTCAAAGCCGATCGTGCCTACGAACACATCGATCCCACGCTTGTGGGCAACGAGCGCCGCTTCCTGCTGAGCGAGCTGTCCGGCCATGCGACCATGCTGGAGAAGATGGAGAAGCGCGCCGCAACGCAAGACCGGGACCTGATGAGAAGGCTGCTCGCACGGCTTCAGGACCTGGAAAATGAGGGCTACCAGTACGAGGCCGCCGAGGCTTCGTTCGAACTGCTGGCCGAGAAGATGATGGGCAACTTCCGGCCGCATTTCGAGGTGAAGGCCTACCACGTGAGCGTCATCAAGCACGGGGACGGCTCGGTCGTCACGGACGCCACGGTCAAACTGGACATCGGCGGCGAACTCATGCACACGGCCAGCGAGGGAGACGGCCCCGTCAACGCCCTGGACGGGGCGTTGCGCAAGGCGCTCCGGTCCCACTACCCGGCCATCAATGACGTGCGCCTGACCGATTACCGCGTCCGCGTCATCAACCCGAAGGCCGCCACCGCGGCCAGGGTGCGCGTCGTCATCCATAGCGCCGACTCGAACCGCATCTGGGGCACCGTCGGCGTCAGCGAGAACATCATCGACGCCAGTTGGAAAGCCCTCCTGGACAGCGTTGAATACAAGCTACTGGCGGAGGGTCGGGGCTGACGGCCCATCCCGCGGGCCCCGTTCGCATCCCGCATCACCTCGGCAAGGTCCCCACAAGATGCAACCCAAACTGAACACTCAATACGAACCGGCCCAGATCGAACGGAAGGTCTACGACTTCTGGGAAACCGGCGGCTTCTTCCACGCCGAGCCCGGCCGGCCTGGCAAGCCTTACACCATCGTCATTCCCCCGCCCAACGTCACGGCCGAGCTCCACATGGGGCACGCCCTGAACAACACCTTGCAGGACTTGTTCATGCGGTTTCGGCGCATGCAGGGCCGCAACGCCCTGTGGATGCCGGGCACGGACCATGCCGGCATCGCCACCCAGAACGTGGTCGAGCGGGAACTAGGCAGGGAAGGACTGCATCGGCAAGACCTGGGGCGCGAGCGGTTCATTGAACGCGTCTGGCAGTGGAAGGAGCAGTACGGCAACCGCATCATCGGCCAGTTGAAGAGGCTCGGCTGCTCGTGCGACTGGGAGCGCGAGCGGTTCACGATGGACGAAGGCCTCAGCCGCGCCGTGCTGGAGACCTTCGTGCGCCTGCACCAGAAGGGCCTGATCTACCGCGGCAAGTACATCGTCAACTGGTGTCCGCGTTGCGGCACCGCCCTGTCCGACATCGAGGTGGCGCACGAGGAGCACGAGGGCTTCCTGTGGTACATCCGGTATCCGCTCGCCGAGGACGGGGACGGCCACATAACGGTAGCCACAACGCGGCCCGAGACGATGCTGGGCGACACGGCCGTGGCGGTGCATCCCAAGGACGCGCGCTACGCGCATCTCGTGGGCAAGACGCTGAGCCTGCCCGTCCTGGGCCGCCGCATCCCCGTCATTGCCGACGAATGGGTCGACCGGAGCTTCGGCACCGGGGCCGTCAAGGTCACGCCGGCCCATGATCCCAACGACTTCCTGCTCGCGCGCAGGCATGGCCTGCCCGAGGTCGTCGTGATCGACGAGGACGGGAACATGACCCCGGAGGCCGGCGAGCAGTACGAGGGCATGGATCGATTCGAGTGCCGGGAGGCCCTGGTCGAAGACCTGCGTGCCCGAGAGGAGCTGGAGAAGATCGAGCCCCACCGCCACTCGATCGGGCACTGCTACCGCTGCCACACCGTCGTGGAGCCGTACCTGAGCGACCAGTGGTACGTAAAGGTCAAGCCCCTGGCGCAAGAGGCCGTCCGGGCAGCGCAGGACGGGCGCGTGCAGTTCCACCCCGCCCGCTGGAAGGACTTCTACCTGAGCTGGCTGGCCGAGGCGCGCGACTGGTGCATCAGCCGCCAGATCTGGTGGGGCCACCGCTTGCCCGTCTACTACTGCACGAATTGCGACGAAGCCGTCATCGCCCGCGAAGAACCCGCCAAGTGCCCCTCCTGCGAGGGCTCGGAGTTCCGCCGGGACGAAGACGTCCTCGACACGTGGTTCTCCAGCGCCCTCTGGCCCTTCAGCACGCTCGGATGGCCGGACGAGTCTGAGGAACTCCGCACCTATTACCCGACCGACACGCTGGTAACCGATCGCGGCATCATCTACTTCTGGGTCGCCCGCATGGTCATGATGGGCATGGAGTTCATGGGCGAGGCGCCCTTCCGCGACGTCTACATCCACGGCACGATTCTGGACGAGCAGGGCCGCAAGATGTCCAAGTCGCTGGGCAACGGGATCGACCCGGTCGACATGATCGAGCAGTACGGCGCGGACGCGGTCCGCTTCTCGCTCATCACGCTGGCGACCGAAGGGCAGGACCTGAAGCTCAGCGAGTCCAAGTTCGAGATGGGGCGGCACTTCGCCAACAAGGTGTGGAACGCCACCCGCTTCGTCCTGATCAACCTGGAGGACAGCCCGGAAGCGCCGCCCAGCGCCGAAGATCTGGCCGCAGCCAGGACGTTCGAAGACGTCTGGATACTGAGCCGGCTCCACGGGACCATCGAATCCGTGACCTCGTGGCTGGAGGCCTTCCACACGCACGAGGCGGCGCAAGCGCTCTACGATTTCTTCTGGCACGAGTTCTGCGACTGGTACCTGGAAGTCGTCAAGCCCCGGCTCCAGAACGCGCGGTCGGCGGACGGCGCTGCCGCGCGCGAGACGCTGGCCACGGTGCTGGATCAGTCACTGCGGCTCCTGCACCCCCTTACGCCATTCCTGACCGAGAAGCTCTGGGGACACCTTAAGCAAGCCGTCCACCAGGCGTCGCTGCGGACCTGGGAGCAGATGCAGGGCGAGGCGCTCATCACCGCGGCCTGGCCGGCGGCCGATCCCGTGCTGAGGGACGAGGAGGCGGAGCAGCAGATGGCCCTGCTGCAGGAGCTCGTGGGCGCCGTGCGCAACGTCAGGAAGACCAAGGGCATTCCGGACAGAAAACCGGTCAACGTCACCGTCTCCGCGCCGGATGAGCCGACGGATCGCCTGATCGAGGAGCGCACGGAGTTCCTGAAGGAGATGGCGGTGCTAGGCGAAGTCGAGCATGGCGTCCACGTCGTCAAGCCCCCGCACTGCGCCACCACGGTGGTCGGGACGGTGGAGGTCTTCCTGCGCGTGGAGGGCCTGATCGACATGGAGGAGGAGCGAGGGCGCCTCCAGAAGCAGCAGGCGGAAGTCCAGGGCCGGATCGAGTCCGTGGAGGAGACGCTGCACAACGCGTCGTTCCGGGCCAACGCGCCGGAGGAAGTGGTCCAGCAGAAGACGGACCGCGCCGGGGAGCTGCGGGCGCAGCTTGCCAAGATCATCCAGAACCTGGCGGACCTGGAGTAGCGGCCGCACCTACTCTTCGCAGCTACTTCTGCCTGCCGTTATTCGTTATTCGTTATTCGTTATTCGTTGTTCGTTGCTCATCGCTCTTTGTCCGTTGTTGGTAGTCGTCCTCGTGCTCGTCGTCGCGCTCTCGGCCACCTGCCATCTGCCACCTGCCGCTTCTTGCTCCTACTCGTGCTCCTGCTCGCCGTTCTCGTTGTTCGTTGCTCCCCCTCGGTCCGCCGTATGGCGCGACTCGGGGCCTTCGGGTTGTTCGTTGCTCGTTCCTCGTTGTTCGTTGCTCGTTTCTGGTCCTAGCCGTTGCCTCCTGCCACCTGCCATCTGCCACCTGCCGCTTCTTGGTCGTGCTTGCCGTTGCTGACAACTGGTAACTGGGAAGTGGCAACTGCCGTTCCCCTGTCATTCCGAACGCGCCGTCCCCACCACTTGTCATCCCGAACGCGCTGTCCCCACCACTTGTCATTCCGAACGCGCCTCTGGGCGCGGAGGAATCTCGTGTCGTCGCGCAGCAGCAGTTGGCGTATGTCGTTGCTTTATGGCTTGACGTCGCCACCGGCGCGGCGTATACTGCGGAGCAGATATCGGCCTTACTTGGGGTAGGCGTATGGAAGCCGTGGCTTGCCAGATGGGGTCTTGCCTACAGCACTCATCCCTCGTTGAGGTTGAGGCTTGTCCGCCGAAGCCTTGGCGAAGGGGGGAGAAGCAGTCGGGGAACTGGAACACGACGGCGGAGTATAAGTACGACGCCCGCGGCCGGCGCATTCTGAAGGTCGTCACCAACAAGGGCGGCCTGAACGGCACGACCCGCTTCCTGTGGGGCGGTCCCGCGACTGCGGGATGGCAGTGCCTGGAGGAGCGGGACAGCTCGGGGGACCTGGTGGCCAGGTATACGTACGCCCCCGGCTACATCGACGCCGTGGCGTTGCAGGAGCGGGACCTGAACTCCGACGACGACTTCGGCGACGCCAATGAGGTCGTCTACTACCACTCGAACACGCTGTTCACGGTGTATGCACTGTCGGACGGGAACGAGTCGGTGATCGAACGCTACCGCTATGACGCCTACGGCGCCTGCACTGTGCTGGACGCCGACGGCTCGGCCGATGCCGACGGCCTCTCGGACGTGGAAGACCCCTACACCTTCACTGGTCGGCGTCTGGACGTCGAGACCGGCCTGATGCAATACCGCTCCCGCTATTACCATACCGGTTTGGGGCCGTTTACCGGCCGAGATCCGGCGGTATACTACGATAGCTACGGGTTGTACGCATATGTCGCGGATCGGCCCACCTTCTCAGCGGATCCTAAGGGCCTGATCCCCACGGGAAGCACACGAATCGGGCCGTACCTCTTCTCCGTTCCGACCGGTCCAACCGCGAAGGACTTCGAAGATGTCAGGGCAGCGGCCGAAGTGCCCGAGGAGCGAAAGGCCGAGATTCTGGAGGATCTGCGCAAGGGCCAAGGGACCGCGTGGTACGGCTTGTCGGGGTACGTAACGCATGATGGCTCCAGCAGTGGACATGTTGGTGTGGGTCACGCGCGTGTTAGGGTGGCCCTTTACGACGGACGGGAGAAAGGCGGAGAGGAGCCTGGCTACAACCACCCCCTGATGAACGGACATGACCTCGGGACGATGGCCCGCAATTCCGGGGCTGACATCGTGCTGAATGTGCGCAACTACTCGACTGACTCCGTATTGGAATTGTTGCGGGCACACGGAGTTAATGGGAAGAACAACTGCATCGAACGCTTGAGTATCTATGACCACGGGAAGCTAAGCGGGGCCTCGTCTGACTTCGACTGGGACGACTTCGATGAAGAAGATGCAGAGTGGGTACAAGAACTGGGAGAGGGGACCTTCCATACGTCTAGTTTTTGCGAATTGTTCTGTGAGGGCTGGTGGCATAAGGCGGATGTTTGGCTTTACGGTTGTTTCGTAGGTTCGGATAGGGCTTACTTACAGAAGGAGGCAAATGGCTGTGATCGCGTCGGGACGGTGTACGGCTGCAAAGGAAGTGTCTTCAAAGGTCAGATACCGGATTTCAGTCACTTCTTCGACCCGTGGAACTCGATTCCCGATCGCCCTGCATTCCCCATCTGCGAAGGCGGCTACGACCACGCCTCGCACTCTGGCAACTGAAGCTGGCGTAAGCGCCAGAGCATTGCGGAAGCATCTGCCCGGTCCGAGGGTAAGGGTGGCGTTGAATTGCGGCGCTTTCGGATGCTCAGGCAGCGGGAGGATGCCAAATGCGTGTGCCAGGCCGCAGTGAGGATCCAGTATGCGAGCGTTCTTCACCCAAGGAGCTTGCTGTGTGCAGCAGCCAGCTGCGGGCGAGCCGCCTTTGTGTAGCTTGCTCGAAATGGCTGCTTCTCGTGTTGTTGCTCACTACCGTCATCGCGGGACTGGGCGCTTTGGCCCGGGGACCTCTCATCCGCTTGTCTGCAAGGACGGGCTGCACAGCTTGCGTCGCGGTGCTATCGGCGCTCGGCACAGATGTGGACTCGGCTGACGTTGACGGTTGGACCGCACTGCACTTGGCTTCGCAGCGCGGGCACCAGTCCACGGTAAGATTGCTTCTGCGATTGGGTACGCGCGCGGACGCGCAGACTTTCCATGGCGATACTCCGTTACACAAAGGCTGTGTTTACGGACATGGGGACATTGCGGAGTTGCTCCTCGACGCCGGTGCCGAGGTAGATGATCCGGACGATGGGGGAAAGACGCCCCTGCATTTCGCTTCTGAAGCCAGGCTTGCCGACACCACAGAAGTGGTGAAGCTCCTCATTGCCAGAGGCGCTGACGCTGATGCAGAGACCACCGGCGGGATGAGGCCGCTTCACTACGCGGCGGAAGGGCTTCGTAAGTGCGCAGTCATCAGCCGGTTGCTCCTCGCGGCGGGCGCTGACGTCAATGCGACTGACGGTGACTGTCGCACCCCCTTGCACTGGGCCGCAGAACACGGGAACGTGGGCGCGGCGGCAGTACTGCTGGGGCATGGCGCTCACGTGAACGCCCGTGATTGGATGGACCGCACCCCCTTACATTGGGCGACGGTCGGCAATTCCGTAGGTGTGCCGGCTCTGCTTCTGGCTTACGGGGCCGACGTGAACGTACGTGACCGGGACAGAGCGACACCTCTGCATCTGATTATCGTAGGGGATAATGCCAGAGAAGTCGGCGCGCTGCTTCTCGAACAGGGGGTCGACCTTAGCGCCAGGGATGTCTGGGGACGAACGCCCCTGCACACGGCGGCTTCCGGTGGCGAACCAACGTTCGTCCAGTTGCTGATTGCCCATGGCGCGGACGTGAACGCGCTCGATGCCAGGGAAAACTCAGTCTTGGACCGTGCCACAGGGCAGGAGGTGAAGCAACTCCTGCGACAGCACGGAGCACTGCCAGGAAAGGAATTGCGCAGGAGTACGGCACCTACACGGACCGGACGGTGACGGTCACCTACGACCTCCCGGGCAGGATTAAGACGCTGGCATATCCGAGCGGGCTGACGCTCTCGTACTCGCACGATGACCCGCCAGATACGAGGCGGGCAAGCATCGGGCGGGTGACGGCCGTGAACGACGGCTCGAAC
>CAZSET010000130.1:0-11168 GCA_964605915.1 uncultured candidatus Brocadiaceae bacterium
CGGCGAAGCCGGTCGTGATGGCCGAGGGCGGCTATGAGGCCGCTCCGCATACCGGCCTTCCCTGGACGCCGCTCAACTGCCGCAAGCAGGCGTGGTGGTCCTACCTGAGCGGCGGGCACCATAGTTACGGCCACCACGGCAACTGGACGGCCCCGGCGACGTGGCGGGACTGGATCGACTCCCCGGGCGCACTGCAGATGGGCATCTGCCGGCAGATTCTGGAGTCACTTCCGGAATGGTGGAGCCTGGTGCCCGATCAGAGTATGATCCTCACCGGCGAAGGGGAGGGCGAGCAGCAGAGCGTCTGTGCACGTTCCGCGTCCGGAGACTGGACGGTTGTCTACCTGGCGAGGCCGTGTAAGGTTGTGCTGGATGCCGCCGTCGCCGCACTGCCGGCGCAATGGGTGGACCCGACAACCGGCGAGCGCACCACGGCCAAACCTCACGGGCAGTCCGTCAAGACACCCGATGGCTGGGAGGACGCGGTGGTGCTGTTCGAGCGGTAGCGTCGGGGATGGAGCGCCGTGCTGCCGCTTGTCCCGGACTCTGATTCCTCGGGAAGGAGGATGCCGGAAATGCCAGAGAAAGTCCTGCCCATTCGTGGGTTCCTGGTTCACGTCACGCACTACGATCCGGGCTGGTACAAAAAGAAGGCCCGCGAGAAGCCGTTTGACTTAAACGTGGCCCGCGACATCGTCGACGCCATGGCCGAGGTGGACATGAACCTCCTGATCGTCGACATCGCCGATGGAGTCAAGTACAAGTCCCACACCGAGCTCAAGCGGCACTACAGCGTGCCCATGGGACAGCTCAAGCGCCTGGTCCAGCACGCACGCAAGAGCGAGATCGAGGTGGTGCCGAAGCTCAACTTCGCCCAGAGCGCGCGCCAGTTCCATCACGAGTGGCTCCGCCCCCACGACCGGCGGTTCGACAGTGAGGAGTACTACAAGGTGGCCTTCGAGCTGATCGACGAGGTGATCGGTGTCTGCGAGCCCGAGCGGTTCTTCCACGTCGGCATGGACGAGGACATGGATCGCTCGCACAGGCAGTACGCCCTCGCCGTCCGCACGCTGGCGGAGGGATTGAAGGCGCGGGGCCTCCGGGCGGCCATGTGGAAGGACATCCCCATCAGTTGCCCCGGGATCTGGGAGTCGCCGGGGGAGAAGAGCCGCGCGGCCGAGAAGACCACCCCCAAAGACGTCGTGCAGATGCCGTGGGGCTACCGGGAGGCATATCCGGACCTGGTGCGCCACCTGCGCCGCAGGAAATTCGAGGTCTGGGGAGCGACGGGAGGCAATCCCGAACTGGTCCGCCAGTGGCGGGACGCCCTTTTGCGCTACGGCGGCACGGGGATCGTCCTGACGGCGTGGCGACCGTGCCGGCCCGGCAACCGCAAGGCGATGATCGAGCAGATCCGCACCTGTGGTCCGCTCTGCAAAGGAGGCTGACGGCGCGGGGCGGCCCGGCCCCGGTCACAGAGCGCGGCGGCCAACTCCTGGCGAGACAGATGGAACGGCAGGGCCCGGCCGAGCATCCGCACGGGGCGGCGACGGATCGCCCTTGCGTGCGAGGGCCAGCCGGCACGACCGATTACGGAGGTGCTCCATGAAGGTCTTCATGCACTGGGACATGGAAGGCGCGAGCGGCATCTACTCGCGCGAGCAGGTCTGGTACTGGGAGAACCTGGTACGCCCCGAGGTCGCTGCGGAGGGACGCGACCTCCTGATCGCCGACGCCAACTCCGCCGCCCAGGCGGCCCTCGACGCCGGCGTGGACGAACTGATCGTCTGCGACACCCACCACGGCGGCGGCAACTTCATCCTGGATCGCATGCTTGACGACCCGCGCATTACGTGGCTGCCCCGCTCAAGGGGCGAAGAGAACGGCAAGCTGCGCTGGATGCCCGGGCTCAACGAGACGGTGGACGGCTTCATGCTGCCCGGTCACCATGCCATGGTCGGCACGCCATGCTCGTTCCTGCCGCATACGAACACGGGCGCGTGGGCCGACTTCCGGATCAACGGCCGGAGCGTCGGCGAGATGGGTCTGGAGGCATGCTTCGCGGGGCACTGGGACATCCCCGTTTGCTTCGCCCAGGGCGACGAGGCCGCCTGCCGTGAGGCCGAGCAGATGTTCGCGGGCATCGTGACGGCCTGCGTGAAGAAGCCCATCGCCCGCGACACCTGCGCCGGCCCCAGCCCTGCGGACGCGCGCCTTCTGACGGCCCGGAAGGTGGCCGAAGCCGTCCAGGCGCTGCGCGACGGGAAGTGCCGGCCCTTCAAGCCGGACCTGCCCATGACGGTGTCCATCCGCATGTTCGAGGCCGAGAATGCGGAGAAGGCGGCCGAGAAGCCGAACGTCGAGCGCGTGGACGAGTTCACGGTCCAGTGCACCGTTCAGCGCCGCTGCGACGTTCTCAAGTGGCTCACCGGCACGGGCGTGCCGTAGCGCGCCGTAGCGTGCCGTGCGAATCGGTATGTCCCCGCCCCGCCGGCCCGCGAGCGGACAAACCGGCCGGGCAGCGAGGGCGATCTAGGATTCAGGAACGTAGCGCCAGAGGATGGGCTCTCCGCCCCTTTCGCGACGGCCGGTCATCTCCCGGATCGTGATCTCGACCGCCCCGCATCCGGCTACCCTCTCCGCCGACAGGTCCTCTGCATCCGGGTTGAATGCGCGGCTAAAGGCGTTGAGGACCTCGGCGCGCTCGGCCAGGTCCTCGACGATCCTCGCCTGGCCGCGGCAGATGACGCTATCGCAGTCGATATGGCAGTGCTTGCCGTCGGGATGGTCGCTGACCTCTCCCGACTGGAAAGCCACCGTGAAGCAGACGTTCGGGTTGCCCCGGATGCAGTCGAGTTTCTCGCCCTCCAGCGCGCAGTGGAACAGGATCCTCCCCTCTACGTACGCATAGTTGATCGGTACCACGTATGGCTGCCCGTCCGCACAGAGGCCGAGGCATCCCCACAGCGTGCTCCGGAGTATCTCTTCCATCTCAACGCGACTCTCGACGAATTCCTGATCCGTCACAGCATCTCTCCCAAAGTGCAAATCCGTGGGGCCCATGAACGAGCCCGCCGGGCGATTGACCCACGTGCGGCGCGAAGCCGTGCCGCCTACTTCGCTTTCGCCCTGCCGCTTCGCTTCGGTGGGGACTTGCGGTAGGCGTCGGTGGCGATCAGTTCGGCAAGCGGCTTGCGCGGACGCGCCTTCGGCGTCTCAGCAGGGTACCCGATGGTGACGAGGATGGGCACAGCCTGCGACCTCGGGATGCCGAGTATCCGGCGCACGGGACCGCGCTCGAACCAACCGATCCAGCAACTGCCGAGCCCCTCGTCCGTGGCCACCAGGATCATGTGGTCCATGGCGATGGCGACGTTGAACTCCGTGCCCGGCTTGCAGACGGCGGCGACGATGAGGGGCGCATCGAATAGGAATTGCTGGTGTCCGGCCTTCGCGGCGATCTGTCGCCGCTTCTCCTGGTCCGTGACGAAGATGAACTGGTAGTCCTGACGGTTGCCCCCCGAAGGTGCCATCTGCAGGGCCTTCTGCAGCCGGCGCACCTTCGCCTGGCCGACCTTGCGCTTGCTGTACTTCCTGATGGACCGTCGCTTGGCAATAACGTCTTTCAACTCCATGTCGCCCTCCTCCCTTTCCGCAGCCGCGCCGGCGCCGGACCACGACGCTCCAAGTGCGGGGTAGCATAGACACGCCCCGCGGCCCCGTCAAGCGATGGCGCGCCTGGTCGCGATTCCCGCACGCGCGTCCCTCAACCTGGGCACCCCTTTGAAAAGACCGGTACCTGCTCGTATGATCGGTGGGGAGCAGCAGACAACGGCAGCGCCGCTAACGGAGGAGCCCATCATCGTACGATTCCGGACGACACTGAAACCGATGCCGATGGCTTGCGCGATGATCGTGGCGCTGGTCGCCGGTGCAGCCATTGGCCTCCAGGGAATCCTGGCGCAGGAGGGATCCGCGAAGATGCCGCCGACTGGGACGGTTTACTACGTCGATTTTGATGGCGGTCGCGACGACAACGACGGCCGCACGGGTGACTCGGCCTTCAAATACTGTCCCGGTGACACCGAAGCCGTCGGACGCGCCGGCAGCGTCGAGCTCTCCCCCGGAGACAAAGTCGTTTTCAGAGGTGGCGTCCACTACCGGAGCACGGTCACCGTGGCCCTGTCCGGCGCAGAGGGCAGACCCATCGTCTACGATGGGAACACCGACGGGACGTTCGGCGAGGGCAGGGCGATCATCGAGGGCGGCGAACCGGTCACCGGCTGGCAGAAGGTTGCCTCTGCGAACGAAGTGGAGGGAAACCCCAACTGGGAGAGGCTCTACTGCGTTTATCTGGACGGAGACCGAACCTTCTTTAACTTCAGCCTCTACGAGGGGGACACCTACCTGAACGCCGCCCAGGAGCCCAAGCCCCGGGATCCCTTCTTCCACGACCGGGTGGGCTCGTACCGAAACGCCACGATCGCCGACGGTGCGTCGCTGACGGATCCCGATTACTTCACTTCGCCGGACCCGGATTACTACGAAGGGGCCTACATGGCGCTCCACGTCCAGCCCAACCTCATCTGCTACCAGCGGATCACGGGCTACGTGCCCGCCGAGCACAAGGTGACCTTCATGCCGCACGGACAACGCCTCTACGGGGGTCGGCGCGGTCATCGCTACGCCCTGCTGAACAGCCTGAAGGTCCTGGACAGACCGGGGGAGTACTGCCTCAAGGAGAAGGACACCGCGGACGGCAGGGCGCGCCTGGTGCTGTGGCCGCATGAGCCAGGCCCCAAGGGGCCGGAGAACGTGACCATCAGCACGCGCGCACACGGCTTCCTGATCCCTGACGCCAATCACATCGTGATCGACGGCTTCAGGATCTGCCAGCAAGGCGGGGAACCGAGGGCCGCGGCCGTCATGAAGTTCTCCGGTCCGCAGAACAGGGGCCTTGTCATTCGCAACAACGAGATCTGCCGCGGCTGGCCCACTCCGAACGTCAACATCACCAGGCTACGAGGGATACAGGGCGCCATCACCCTGCGCGGAGTATCCCACTGCCTCGTGGAGAATAATTCCATCTACGAGAACCGTCGCATGGGGGTTCTCGGCGCTGCCTTCGACGACTCTGTGTGCCGGTACAACTTCCTGTGCAGGAACGGCTCGACGGCGGCGTCCTTTCACACGTGTCAACGCTCCAAGCTCCAGTACAACATCGTCTGGGACAACCTGGGCATCCATGCCAACGGGTTGACCGTCTACCTCGGCTCCAACGACATGCTGGTGGAGGGCAACGAGGTCTACAATTCCAACGACTGCCTGACCCTGAGCAGCAGCAGCAACATCATGGTCCGCCGCAACATCCTGGACGCGCACGGTGTGGAGGCGTGCATCGCCGCGTGGACGGGCCGCCCGATGAAGAACGTAACCATCGTGAACAACGTGCTGCTCCACGCCGGAGAAGGCTGGAAGGGCGGCATCTACGAAGACGCCGGGATAGACGGCTGCATCATCAAGAACAACATCATCGACGGGCTGTCTTGCAGCAGGGACGGCATTCGAGGGGAGATGAGCCATAACCTCTGGACTTCGAGGGGCAGGGACTTCCAGGGGGAGAAACCGGGCGATGTCTTCGAGTCCGACCTGCGGAAGATCTTCGTGGATCCCGACAACCACGACTACCGCCTGAAGCCGGGCAGCCCGGCCATCGACGCCGGCACCGAGGCAACGGACGCGGAGGACATCGCGGGCACCGCGGTCCCCCAGGGGGATGGGCCGGACATCGGGGTCTATGAGTTCGTGCCCAACGGGCCGCGCTATCGGAAGGGCCATGCAGGCAGGCTGGCGCCACCGATACGCCCTTCAGCTGCGGCGAAGATTCCCTCACACTAGCCGGGGCCGGACGCGCTGGGTGCTCCGGGGCAGTGCTGCCGGTATCTGTCGGGAACCATCTCGCGCACCTCGCAGAAGTGCCCGAAGAGCTAACGCGACCTCTCTCCACGCAATCCGCGGTAGACGTCCCTGTGTCCCTCCTTCCGGTACATGGGGATGGCCCGGGTGACGAACCGGGCCCGGTGGTCAACGAAGATTGAGCTGACGAGCGCCGGAGCTCAGCGTTCAGTCAGCCGAAGATGGACGCTGTTGGTGGCTTCGAAAGGGCTCTGGAGGGGACAGCCTGTGCACGTCGAGGGCGGATGTTCATCCCGCGGAGCTGAGCACATCGCCCTGTCGTGGGACTGTCCGACGCAGAGACTTGTGTTGGCCGCCTCGTCTTCGGTTGACGTCCCTGAAGCCGAAGGGCATGCCTGAGGAACTGAAGGCCTGCGTGCCCAAGAGAGACAGGTCTGGAAGGCCGTCAAGTATCTCAATGTGGCAGTGAGGGCCGGACGTGTTGCCTGAGTTTCCGACCTCCGCCAGCTGCTGGCCAGCCTGCACGGTTTCTCCGGGCTTGACACGCACGCTTCCCTGCCGGAGATGAGCCATAAGCACGTAGCGATCCCGAGCCGTGGGAACGATCACGTAGTTGCCCAGCAGATGCGCCGAGTTGTCAGGCCTCTTCTCCGAGAACGACGGCCTTCCTGGCGTGCCAACAAGGTCGGGCTGGGCACTCTCGCAGCCAACCACGATCCCGTCGGCGGGCGCCAGCAATGGCTGCCCGAAGGAAGCGAACTCCCGACATGCCAGCTCCCTGTTTGGTGGCCCGTCGTGAAGGGCCACGTCCTGCTCGTGCATGAAGTCGAAGCCGAACTGGCCGCCAAGGCAGTGGTGTTGCGCTCGTGCGTTGGCCGTGAACCACTTGCCGCAGAACGGAAACCGGACATACGTTGTCTGAGAAGGCTCGAGCTTGACCCGACAGCGAGCGCTGTAGACTCGGCTCGTTGCCTCAGAAAGCCTGATCTGCACCGATACGGATGTCGGTGGCTCAGCCGTAAGACCGCGGTCCGTCACACGAACTGCGAACTCGTCCATCCGCCTGATACCGAGCCGGCGCGAGCGGCAGAGCCTTTTCCCGGCAACGACGCGCCGGACTCGGCCGGATTGAGCATTGAGACTGGCACTGATCCTCTCCACATAGAGAGGTTCCCTGCCAAGGTTATCAACACGAACGACGAAAGCCCACCGGGGTCGCACTCTGTCGCTGGCCCAGTAGACCGTACGCGGCGCAGTCCAGACTCGCAGTCGTTTGGGCACCCTCTCAGACCTCTCGTCAACGCTCCTTGGGAACTGCCCCGTAGGGATTCATGGACCCCTGTCGGCAATGGACGCATCTTATGAACTGCCCGTTAGACTGTCAACGCTTGGCAGCGCGGAGACGCTGTCGGCGACGGTTTGCCGACTATGGCGCTTCCTGTTCTGTGCCGGCGCGAGCCAGGTGTCCGCACAGGCCGGCGAGAGAGCGCCCCATGTTCTCGGCCTGTCTCTGGCGGCAAACCGGCTCCTGGCTGCCGGGCGGCAAGGCTTCGCGGATCACCTCGACCTGTTCGGGCTCGAGTTTCAGAACGACGAGCCCGTTCTCCTCGCTGAACCACTCGACGTGGGAATGCAAGATGTAGTGAGCAGGTGGCAGGCCGGCGGTGATGTCACCGCCCTGGCCTGCCTCGAAGGGCGAGGGCGCCCGCTTCCGCGAGGTCGAGCGCGGCACGTTCGCTCTGGCCAAGTAGCATCATCGCGTCTCCCCAGCCCCGATCCTCCCGCATTCGCGGGACGGGACCGGGGGTTCTTCCTCGGCCCGTATCCCCTTGTTTCGCGGCGGATCGTACGCTATCATTATGATAGCTATCCGAACTCCGTCTGATGGAGGGCCACCCATGCCCGATATACTGGTCCGTGGACTGGACGACGAAACGGTCAAGCGCCTGAAGGCCCGCGCCAAGCGGAATGGCAGGTCCTTGCAGGGCGAAGCCAAGCGCGTCCTCGAACAGGCGGCCGGCATGAATGCCGAGGAGGTCGCGGCCGTGCTGGACGGCTGGAAGAAGCGGTTCGCCGGACGGCGGTTCGCCGACAGCGCGGACCTGATACGTGAGGATCGCGAGCGATGAGGCCCGCCGCCCGAAGCGTGTCCTACGTGGTGGACGCCAGCGTGGTGGCCGGCGCTTTATTTCAGGATGAGCACGCCGGTGCCTGCCGGTCGCTGCTCGTTTCCAAACACAGGCTGCACGCGCCGGACCTGATCTACCCCGAGACCGCCAACGTCATCTGGAAGCGCCGACGCCGCGGGGAAATCGACGAGCAGGAAGCCGCGGCATTGCTCACCGACATCCTGCGCCTGCCGCTTCGCATCACCGCTTCGGGCCCGCTCGTTGACGCGGCGCTCCAACTGGCGCTGCAAACCGAACGGACCGTCTACGACTGCCTGTATCTTGCGCTGGCGGTGCAGGAGAAGGCTGTCATGGTCACGGGCGACCAGCGGCTGGCGAACGCTATGGCGGATGGCCCGCTCGCAAAGCATGTTTCCTGGATCGGCGAGAACGCCTGATTCTGCGCGCCGGAGCTTGGCGAAGAAGCCTTTGCCAGCGGTCGGTCGCTTCGCTCGGAGGAAAGTGCCTGCAGCCCGCGCCCTCGCGACGGCCTTGGCTGGCCTCGGCACGTCGCCACGCCTACTTCCCCTGTCCGCGCGGGGCAGACAACGGGCCGGTCCGCTCACGGGACCGACGTGCTGTAGAAATCGCTTCCGAAGCACCAATGTTCGTTGGTAACGGCCCTGATGTCATCGCCGAGGTACTCGGCAAGGGCCAGGCCCTTTATGGGCAGATGCGGGCCAATGAACTTGTACGCCTCGGCAGGCCCGTCGCCGACCAAGTGTGTCCAGTAGGAGGTCTTTGCCTGGAGGCCACGCCACCATCTCTTCCACTCTTCTCCATACGTCTCAAAGCACTGAAGGGCCTCCCGGGCCTTGTTCATTTCCTCCTCATTGGCCAGAACGCAGAAGTCAGGCCAGAAATCGCGCGTCTGGTATATCGCCGCCTGAAAGGCGAACACTTCCTCAGTCAGGAGCTCGGGCTGCGGGTCGTCAACAATGTTCCGCGCGCTCTGCAATACGTGGTAGCTTATCTGGGAAATGAGACGATGGTCGGGGTGAGAATCATAGGGCCAGTGTATGAAGACAAAGGCGGGATTAATCTCCATGAGGAGCTCTGCCAGCCGGCGCGTGATTTCCGGCCGGTGATCGCTTGACGCCACCGATGCCGGATAGTCCCAGATGATCTTCTCGCAGCCGAGGACCTCTGCCGCTCTCAGAGCTTCATCCCGTATCTTCTCCTTCGCGCCCTTTCCCTTCAGCCTGATGACGTGCCAGTTCCACCCGCCCATGGGATTGACAATAACAACGCGGAGCCCATTGGAGGCGAGCTTGCACGGAAGGATGGGGCACTCCACTTCAATCTCGTCGTGATGTGCGCCAATGAACAAAGCGGTCTTCTGTGTACTCTCTGAGCTCATCATGTGCCCTTCCCACAAGAGTGATCGGCTTCACCTCCGCTCTGAACCGATGCGGCAGATTCCGGAGTCTGCCTCCTGCCATATCCATGTTCTTGCATCGCTACTGTAAGGGATTCAGTATGTCTATGCTACACTGAACCACCTCCGGCAGTATTCCCCTGATGGCGCCATCGCTATGGAAGAAGGCATAAGCCCCGCGCACTGTTCAGCGGGCCATGCAACGCTCGCCCCTCGACCTGACACTGAACGTCTCCCCCGACCCCGCCTTGCTCGACATGGCGCTCGCCTTGGCGGTGTTGCCTGATCTGGCGCTGACCTCGGCGACAGTCAGCTGAACAGGCGCTCCCCCAGTTCCTCCGCTCTGGCCAGAAGGTCCGGCCTGCCAGCCGCGGCATCCCTGGGCCCCAGGTTACCTTCACAGATCATTTCGACTTTGCCAAAGTCACCCATCCAGGCCAGATAGTTCGCGAGCTTCTCCGCCTCATGATGGTAATCTTCCCTTGGTTTATCCTCGTATGAGACGATCACAACGCCTGTCCTTCTTCCCTCGAGCTGCGGCTTCAACCCATGCGTTTCGGGGTCTCTTGTGAACGTGCGGCAACGGTCGAAGAAGGTTTTCATCTGCCCGCTGACGCTGTCATAGTAGATCGGGGACGCAAGCACCCAGCCATCGGCCTTGCGGAGTTCCTCCAGGACGGGCGTCAGCTCGTCATTCAGAATGCACTTGCCTGTGGGTGAACACGTGTCGCACCCCTGACATCCCCGCAGAACAAGTCCATTCAGATAGACCTCGTCCGTGTCGGCTCCGGCCCGGGCAGCTCCTCTCAGCAGTCCCCGCATCAGTGTTGCCGAATTGCCGTTCTTCCTTGCGCTCCCGGCGACTCCGATGACCGTACTCACCCGTACCCTCCTTTGGCTATGTCAGGAACCCGGTGACCCATCGGACGTTCTGAGCCAGTTGGTCCTTTTCTTTCTGCCACATGCCCACGAGGACCACGTCCGTTGGCTTGATGCATCTGCAGGCAAATTGCAGGGCGAACCGCACTTCCGCCTCGCTGCCGCACCTGAGGCCTGCACCGAGCACAAAGCCGGCGGTACAGGTAGGGATCGGCAATCCTAAGCCCTTGCCGGACAATGGGGTAGGGTGGTGGAGGCGGCGGGAATCGAACCCGCGTCCCAAGGCCCGTCCGTTGAAGCCTCTACGCACATAGCCAACCTATTCGGTCTTGCCGGCCCGGCTCCGGTTGGCGGGATCCGAGAACCGGCCAGCCCGTTCTCCCGGGATCACCGGGTTCCCCGCCTGCGACCTGGCTGCGCCCCGGCGGGTACACCTGCGTGTTTGTCACCTTACGCGAGCCCACAGGTCAAGCCCGCGCAGGCGGGGCTGCGGTTTACGCAGCCATCGCGTATGCCGGTGTGTGTTCGGCATATTTGGTTTTGCCAGGTGTTTTACGAGGCCGCCTGACAACCTCGGTGCGCCACTTCAACTTCGGAGGCCTGGTCGAGACCCTTTCGCCCCCGTTTCCAGCACATATACTATACCCGGTCGGGCCATATCTGTCAACGCCAGCGGGTGCGAAGGCGGTCCGGTAGGTGACGCAAGCCTCGTGCAAATAATCAGATGCGACGACCGCTGGGGCAGGGCATGTCCGCCGCCGGCACTGTCGAGCCGCTGCGCCTTGGCCCCCCTGGCCACGGCGCCTCGCGCGGCCGTCTGTCTTGCA
>CAZSET010000131.1:0-10948 GCA_964605915.1 uncultured candidatus Brocadiaceae bacterium
AATGCGGGAAGCGCAGGCTGATCCCGATGGCCACGAGGCTCACCGGCACCGTGAGGATCAGCATGTGGCGGAAGAAGATGAGCTCTCGCCGCTTGCGCCTCGCCAGCAGGTTCCAGCCCGCGTGCGTGAAGCACGAGATGAGGATCAGGACGATGGGCAGCAGTGGCATGGCGGCCTGCGCGGTGTCTCCCTGAGGTCTGGGTCCTTCCGCGTTTCCGTCAACCGGACGGTCACGTCCTGGCCCGACGGGTTCACGATCACGCGCCCGCCGGAGTCAGCGAGTGCCGGGGCCCAAAGGCTTGGGGTCCGATGATTCTGCCGGAACGTTGCCCAATGCCCACTGCACGCAGGCCTCTGCCAACACCTGTGTCGGGTTCAGCAGGGCCACTCCGTTATGCTCTGTGCCCGGATAGAGCAGCGGGAGCTCTGTGCAGCCAAGGATGATTGCCTCCGCGCCCCGGGCGACAAGGGCAGCGATGGCCAGGTCGGCCCGCTCCCTGGGCGGCCCGTCCAGTCGTCCTGCCTTGATCCCGTCCTCTCCGTAGACGGCGGCCATCACCAGATCGCGCTGCTGCTGAAGCGTGGGAACCAGTATCTCCCGCCCCCGCTCCCTGAAGAACGCTTCATACAGGCCGGTCTTCACGGTGCCGGTCGTGGCCAGCAGCCCGAATCGTGTCACGCGCGGCAGGCGTGCGGTCGCCGCCCGCGCCGTAAGACGGATCATGTGAAGCACGGGGACGCCCGCCGCGTCGCAGAGGTCGTCATACCAGTAATGTGCCGTGTTGCAGGGCATGGCCAGCACCTCGGCGCCGGCTCCGACCAGCCTGCGTGCGGCGGCCACCATTCCCGGCAGCGGCGACGGTCCTGTGCCCTCGATGGCGAGCGTGCGGTCTGCGATGCTCGGGTCATTGTCGATCAGAATGTGCAGATGGTCCTGCTCCGTGCGGGCGGGCGTTGCGGCGATGATTCGGCGGAACAGATCCACCGTTGCCAGCGGACCCATGCCGCCTATGATGCCCACAACCTTGCGCATCGTGTAGTCGCCCACGCCCGAGTCCCCGGCCCTACAACAGCCGCCCCGCACGGGAACTGATGTTAGGTGAGGCCGGGCACCCAGTCAAGCTGCGAAGCGGCGAGCAGGCAAGGCATGGTAAAACCTCGGCTGGGAGCACGGCTTCGGACGGCGCTTGCATGGCCACACGACGCCTGCCGAGCATCGGAGATCTGAATGACAGAATTCGTTCCACATAAGTGCTTGCAGTACGTAGCCTGCGGGCTTATCGATTCCGTCGCCCTGTTACGCGGGGCTCAGTAGTTGCCGTTAGCAAGGCTTTTCTCCGTGTGTCTCTGTCCTATGTGCCCTCGCACAGGATTGGCGAACGGCAAACGGCAAACAGCAAACGGCTAACTCACAGGGATGTGCAGGATGAACAGGATGACGACAAAGGCGAAGATGGGTATGAACGCGACTGCTTGACGGGTCTTTGCTGCGGTCAGCATAGCTTCTTTCCGTAGCGTCTTTACCCTGTACATCCTGTACATCCGTGTTATTGGCCTTTCGGTGTTGCTGCGCAGGGCCTTGAGCGGGCGCCGGGCTACGGCTCGATGTGGCCGGGGGTGTGGCGATGGGCGAGGGAGCGCGCGAAGTAGTCGTCCAGTAGCTCCACTTCGAACTCCTCGACCATCTGCCGGATGCTGACCTCCTCCGATTCACTCGCCAGAAGCACGGGGCCCAGGTAGCCGGGATCGGTGATCGTGACGTCGGGGCCGTACTTCGCCTTCATCCTGCGGAATCGATCCCGGTTTTCGTCCAGGTGCGCCACCGCGCAGTCCAGGTTGACGATGGCCGTGACGAAGTCGAAGTAGTTCGTGCTGGTGGCGATCACCTGCCCGATCGGCGAGATGATGGCGCTGGGCGGGCCGGCGATGGCCCCAACGAAGTGGCACCGGCACGAGTAGGCCCAGTAGGCCTGCATCAGCCCGCCGTGATACATCGAGGAGAAGAGGATCAGGTCCGGCTTCGCCTCGACGTACTTCAGCCGGAGCTCGTCGAAGTTCAGGTCGAAGCAGATCGCGCACGCGACGCGCCCGAAGTCGCATTCAATGAAGCGCGCCTCCCTGCCGTAAAGGACGCCGCCGTCCTCGTACTCGCCGATCACCACGTGGTTCTTATTGTAGGTGCCGACGACCTGGCCGGAGCGGTCGATGATGCGGGTCGAGTTCCGCCACGTGCCGTCCTCCACCTGATGCTTGGCCGAGTAGGCCACGTAGCAGCGGTTCTGGCGGGCGGCCTCGCTGAAGAAGTCGAGTACCTGGTCTTTGCGCACGGCGTAGTACTCTTTGGCCCTATCGGCTGGCCAGTTCAGCGGTCTGTCACATGCCTCGGGCACGAGGATAAGGTCCGGCCGGTCGGGCAGGACCTGGTCCAGCCGGCCGCGCCAATGCTCGATCATCCGGCCCACGACCGCCTGCGGCTCGAGGTCCCGTTCCACCTGCAAGGGCCGGGCGCCGATCGTGCTGACCTTCACGTAATCCGCCATGTGGCTGCCTCCGATGTCAACGGGAACTGAGCTTGGTTCGGTCGCTTCCCGGGGAACCGTTCCTTACGATTGCTGGGTCCCTGGCCCCCAGGTGCTTGGCTGATCTTCGTGTTGCCGATTGAACGGGTCACCAGCACTGTCTTGCTCCGGATTCATCCATGGCACTTCCTCTACTTCACCCACCCACCCCTTCTTAAGGCGGTTGTGGTACTTACCGCAGTGTCCGAACAGGCGCAGGAGGACAAGCTCCACATACCATAGCCCGAGCTGCCAGGTCTCGGGCAACATCTCTCGTGCTCCCTCATGCTCCTTGGCAGACGGGTGCACTACCGAATTGCGCATCTCTGTGAAGGCGTGTGGGCCATCGAGCCAACTTGCGGCCGCGGCTTCCTTCTGCAGGTTCGGCAAGTCATCTGGGAGGCCCAGAGGTATGCCCAGCGACGAAAGCAGGACCCGGAGTCTGTCCGAGGCCCATAGCTTGCCGAAGCCCTGTGGGGTCACGAGCTTCCGTTCCTGAACGGCGTAAGTCCATGAGAGTGCCTCGAGAGCCGCCTGTAGCAGGACCACTGCGCCGTCAACGCTGCGCATAGTATTGCTGGTCAGGTACCAGTAGATCGCGTGCCGCAGCGGCTGCTTCCAGATGGCGTCGGTCCACTTGGCTATAAAGCCTGGGAAGACTGCTTCCAGCAAATCACTATGACGCGGATCAAACCAAGAGAGGACGCTTCGCCACGGGTCACTCAGTGGCATGGCCCATTGGCGCCATATCACATTGCCCGCCCTGTCGTATCCGACTGGCAGAACCGCCGGCGACCACAGGCCTCTGGCAAACGACAGAAAGTACTGCAGGACTTCCAGCATCTCGCATGCCTGGTGCCCAGTAAAGAGGCTGCCGTCACCCCTCGCAATCGATCCTACATGCGTTATGGCATGTCCGCGGGCTTCCTTCAAGGACGTCATGATGCCACGGGCATTTGGCATCAGATGGATGACGACACTCCAGCCTTCCGCGCACAAGCAAACGCGCCCAAGCGCTTCCGACCCATCGTTGGTCTTGTGCAACACGCGGGGGGACCCGGAGAAGTCGTAGAAATTCAGCAAGTGGAAGATGAGGCGGCTGATCTCCGGTGCGCTGCTCTCGCCAAGCGTGAGCGCTGCGCTGGGGACGACGGTCAGCTTCGCCTTGCCGCCCGAAACACAGCCCCCACAGAAGGCGGCGCCACGCGCAGGAACACGCACTTCGCTCTCCACCAGGAAGAGCTCTGAGACGTCTTCCAATAGCAACAGAAGACGATGCTCTTCAAGCTCTATCTGGCATAGGATCCGAGGATAGGGTAGGAAAGAAAGTGATAGTCGACCACGTCCCCTCAACCATTCCTCCCGGACGGCCAACTTGACTACTTCGTCCGTGAGTTCTATGGCGTCGTCTGGCCGCAGCGACCTGTACACGGCCTCAAGTTGTTCGTGTTCTTCGGCTTGGTCGCTCATGTCTTGCCTTCCGATCATGCACCACTTGCCGCGCTCACTTTATCCCATTGTCCGCCACGGGGCTAGCGCAGGTCCACCCAGGCCCAGATGACCTGCCCGATTGTGGGATCGGAAAGCTCGCGCAGGTCCAGCACGATGGGCGGGAACGTGCGCTGGTCCTCGTTGTCCGAGAAGAGGAGGGCGAAGTGGTTGCGCACGCGCAGTCGCTTGATGACCACGCCCCCGTCGTGGGTGCGCGAGCAGACGATGCGGCCCTCCAGGTTGCGCAAGGGCACCGGGGTGATGTCCACGGCGACGATGCTGCCGTCGGTCAGCGTGGGAGCCATGCTGTCGCCGGAGATGCGCACGCAGCGGATCGTCTCGGGGTGCGGCGCGACGCGCCGGTGGATGACGCAGTAGCCCTCGACCTGCTCCTCCATGATGAGCCCGGTGCCGGCGGCGGCAGGATCGCGCAGGTAGGGCACGGCGTAGTACTCGTCCTCACCTTCGAGCCGGCGGAGGCTTCGCAGCTCCTCGGGGCTGGTCACGATGACGGGCCGGGCGGGACGCGCGCCCACGAGCGGGTCGCCGGTGCCCGTCAGCAGCCATTGGTGGTTGATCCGCAGCTCGTGCTCCAGCGCGAGCAGCACGGGCAGGGGAGGGCGGCGGCTGTCGGCCTCGTAAGCCGCAATGCTGCTCTGAGTGATGCCGATCGCCTCGGCCAGTTCGGACTGGCTCAGCCGGAGTTCGGCGCGAACCGCGCGCAGTCTTTCGCCTAGCGTCTTGTGCGGTCTTCCTTCTTCCTTGGCTGCCATCGCGTTCTTTTCCCCCTCCTCTGTGGCCCGGGTGGCCGGTCGCGCACCGAGAAAGCCGCCTGGGGCGACCGGAAGCGCTCCGAACGGGCCTGCACATTGCCGGGCGCAAGTATTGGTAAACAATATTATATGATCGCCAAAGGGCTTTTGCAAGTCTAAAGGACGCGAAACAGATATGGCGCTTGCCTTGCTGACCTTAAACGAGTAGAATAGGCACTACTGATGAATAGGCTACATGTTACCCGGTAACGCTCCCCGATGCAATGGGAACTCCCCCGAAAAGGAGGGTGTAATGCCTGCCAAGACCTGCAATGCCGCCGGGGCCCGCGCGGCCGTGGCCGAGAAGCTGCGCCGGCTCGGCCGCGTTCAGTTACGCCTGGAGACGCTCCAGAGCGAATTGAACGCGCAGTTGGAGGGCGTGCGCCGGCGGCATGATCGCCGCATCGCCGCGCTTCAGAGCCGCACCAGTGAGCTGCGCGCCGACCTCGAGGCATACTGCCGGGCGCGCCGGGACGCCATTCTGCCGCCCGGTCGCAAGAGCCTCACCACGCCCCACGGAGAGGTGGGCTTCCGCAAGGGGGAGGCGGCCGTCTGCCTGCGGGACGGGCTGGCTGAGGCCGAGGTCTGCCGTTTGCTTCGCACTGCGGAGTTAGATGACCTGGTCCGCACCAGGGAACAGCCGGACAAGGTGGCGGTCCGCAGAGCGCTGGCCGCCGACGAGGTGACGCTCGAAGGCATCCGCCGTTGCGGCCTGGACCTGGTCGAAGCGCCACCCAGGTTCCACTGCAAGCTCCGATACGATGCCCTGGTCCAGGCGGGGAGGGCCTGACGGTGCCTGCGCCAGAACGTCGCGTGTCGAAGGCCGCCATCCGTCGGATCGCCGCGCAGATGCCGGCTCACCTGGCCGACCTGCGCGGGAAGCTCATGCTGGCGGCGATGGCCGAGACGCTGGGTGTGGTCGAAGTGCGGTGTCCGGCGTGCGGGGGATCGGGCTGGCTGGACCGTCGCGCGCTCGAGCCGTGTCCGATCTGCAACGGTTTCATCGAGGTGCCGGATCGGCTGGCGGACTGGTTCAACGCCCGCATCTGCAACGCTGCGGCGGAACGGGCCTCGTCCGGCGATGCCTCGGCCGCGGCGTACTACCCCATGGCCGAGCGGCCCGGCCGTCTGGCCGAAATGAGCTACCGGGCGCACCTGCCCGTAGAGTAAGCCCGTCCTTCCCCATTCTGTGCCAGGAGCATCTCGTGGCGTGCAAGATATGCGGGTGTCCCGAGGTGAGGTGGCTGCGCGTCAGCACGGTGGCGGCGCAGTTCAAGTGCGATCCCAAGCGCGTCCGCCGGATGATCAAACGCGGCGAGATCGAGGGCGTGCGTTTCGGAGGCCAATGGCGGGTCGACCACAGGTCGTTGGACGAGTACGTGCGGCGGGACTCGGTGCGGTTCTCCGTCCCCGACGCCGACGGGGAATGGTGATCGGGGAAGACCCTCAAAAGATGCCGGCCAGGTACTCCGGTAGCCTGGCGGCCATTGAGTAGCCGGCGAAGGTCACGACGGCGCTCAAGATCAGGCTCGGCAGACAGCCCAACCTGAACAGGCCTGTGATGAGGGCGGTCTGGGCGAACAGGAGGACGGCGAAATAGCCCCAGGGCAATTGCCTGGCCAACCAGAGGACTTCCGTGCCGGTGCCCTCCCCGCTCGTGGCGATCAACACCACGACGCCGGCGATCAAGTAGAGGGGCGTCATCACGGCCAGGGCGGCAATGCGCACGAAAGTCAGTCCCTCAACGAGGCCCAGAGGGCTGCGGTCCTTCTTGAGCGCGACGCACAGGAGGCCCAGCATGATGCCGGCCGTCGCCAGTTCGCAGATGATGCTGAACCAGATGCCGAGGGCCCTGCCGACTGCGAACCATCGCGGGCCGGCGGCGAACGTCTGTGCCGCACCGGCGACGAGCGCCAGTCCCACAAACAGGCCCGCCATAGTGGCGATGAGGGTGTGGTCCTTGATCCCTGCTTCGAAGTAAGGAAGCGTGTCCCTGGGTTCTTTGCTCGCCATCCTGGCCAGGTCGATCAGCCCTATTTGGCGCTCGGCGGCCTCAGCGGGCCGTTCTGCAACTGCCGGGCCGGCGTCGGGCTGCGTGGGCTGGCGCCCGGGAGTCGGCCGCGCGCTCGGCACCGCCCGGGCTGGCGTCTCGAGCTGGATGTCGCCGGTCGGTGGCGGCGTGGGCTCCTCCGCCTTTGGGGCCTCGGGCGTCTCGGCCTCCTTCGGCTCCGCGGCGACGTCCCCGCCCTCCAGGGACATCTCCTCGATGGACACGGAGGAGAGCCAGTCCTCGGCCGCTTCGACCTTCACGTCCCGGCCGCAGGCCGGGCACTTGACGCTTTCGACGCCTTCCTCGACCTCTAAGAACCGTCCGCACTCGCATTTGATCTTCTGCATCGTCCGCTCACTTCCTTGCAGCTGGGTCCCATGACTGCCAGGCCCGGCCTTGCATACACGCGCGCTTGCAGTGCGTGGCGCCGAGCCGGTCCACGGGGATTGTACAGGGCGCGGCCGCCGATGGCAAGCCCTGCTTCTCGACAGATTCCGCAGCTTACCCTATCATGGTGACTGTCCCGCAGTCTGGGCCGGATGGCTTGTCCATGGCACTCAAGATGCCCGAAGAGCTCAGCAAGAAGATCGACTCCCTGCCCCGCAGGCCGGGCGTGTACCTGATGAAGGACGCCCGGCAGGAGGTGATCTACGTCGGCAAGGCGAAGGACCTGCGCGCCCGCGTGCGCAGCTACTTTCAGGAAGGAGGGGACGACTGGCGCCTCATCTGCAAACGCATCCATCAGGTGGCCGTCGTGGCCGCCGTCGTAACGGCCTCTGAGAAGGAGGCGCTGCTGCTTGAGAACAACTTCATCAAGCAGTTCCGGCCGAAGTACAACGTCTACTTCCGCGATGACAAGAGCTTCGTAAGCATCAAGATCGATCCCTTCGAGCCCTGGCCGCGCCCGATCGTGACGCGCAGGCTCGACGATCCCAAGGCCATGTACTTCGGCCCCTACGCCAGCGCCAAGGCCGCCCGAAGGACGCTGCGCGTCTTGCACGACGTCTTCCCGCTGCGCAAGTGCTCTATCCGCGAGTGCATGGAGCGCCGCCGCCCGTGCCTGTACGGCGAGATGGGCAAGTGCGCGGCGCCGTGCTGCTCGGAGGTTTCCGAGGAGGAATACGGGCGGCTCATCGAGCAGGTCGTCATGTTCCTGAAGGGCAAGGGCGATGACCTCCTCGCAAGGCTGCGCGAAGAGATGGAACACGCGGCCGGGGCGCTGGAATACGAGCGGGCCGCCCGCATCCGGGACCGCGTCCGTGCCATTGAGACGACCCTGGAAGGGCAGCGCGTGGCCTCCTCGGCCTCGGACGTGGAGCGCGACGTCTTCGGCCTCTGCACGCTGGACAGATACGTGTCCGTGGCCGTGCTCTTCGTGCGCAACGGCAACATACAGGACGTCGCCACGTATCGCTTCCCCGCGGAGCTGGACAGCGAGGAGGCGATCTTCGGCTCTTTCCTGAGCCAGTTCTACAGCGCCAACCGCTTCGTGCCCGAGGAGGTGCTGGTGCCGGTGGCAACGGAGGACGCAGAGCTGCTGGAGTCCTGGCTCAGCGAGAAGAAGGGGCGCCGCGTGCGCCTCCTCCGCCCGCAGCGCGGCCCCAAGCGCCGCCTGGTCGAACTGGCCAGCGGCAACGCGCGCCAGGCCGAGCGAGCCGCCACAACCGAGGAGGAGAAACGCCGACTGGAGATGGAATCCCTCCAGCGCGTCCTCGGCCTGAGCGAGCTGCCCCGGAACATCGAGTGCTTCGACGTCTCGACCCTCCAGGGGCGGGAGGCGGTCGGGTCGATGGTGGTTTTCCGCGACGGCGAGCCCGACAAGGGGTCCTACCGCCACTACACGATCCGGCAGGTCGAGGGACAGGACGATTACGCCATGCTCCACGAGGTCCTGACCAGGCGCTACAGCAGACTGGCCGGGGAAGAGGGCGAGGGGAGCGGGCCGCCCGAGCTGGTCCTGATCGACGGGGGGAAGGCGCAGCTCAACGTGGCCCTGAGCGTGCTGGATCAGTTGGGGATCAACGCGTGTGACGTCGCTGCGCTGGCCAAGGCCCGCTCCGCCGGAGGGCGCAGGCTGAAGGCCGAGCGCGTCTACCTGCCCGGCAGTGAAGAACCCGTCGAGGTGCCCGAAGACAGCTACGGGTTCCGGCTGATCACGCGCGCGCGCGATGAAGCGCATCGGTTCGCCATCAGCCATCACCGGAAGGTCAGGCGAAAGGCGGCCGTGCGATCCCCCCTGGTTGATATCCGAGGCGTCGGGAGAAAGACGGCCCGCCGCTTGTTGGAGCACTTCGGCGGGCTGAACAAGGTCAAGCGCGCAACTGTTGAGGAGCTGAAGGGGGTCCCCGGCATCTCCGACGTCCTGGCCAGGGCCATCCACGCCTACTACCGGCCGGACGCGGACGCTGCCGAGGAGGATGACCGTGGAGAGCGATGAATGAGGGGGCGGCGGGCCGTCAGGCTGCGGCGTCCAGGGCCTCCAGCGACTTGTCGACTACCCGGCCCTTGATGAATCCCGCGAAGAGCAGGGGGCTGATGGCCGTCGTGAAGATCGCCTGCCCGAGCGCGCGGGGCAGCAGGTCTGCAGCCTGCGCCGCGGGGATCAGCGCGGCCGTGCCCAGGCCGTAGGCGAGCTCGCAGAGCAACACGTAGGCGAACACGAGCACCAGGTCCGTCCAGATGGATTCGCGCACCAGGTAGCTCCTCAGCCAGAGCGTCCCCCAGGTGGCGGGGACGAAGAGCAGGGCGCTCGCGCCGAGCCGGCCACACGAGCCCAGGTCCCGCAGCAGTCCCACAAGGAATGCGCTCCAGAGCGCGCCCTTGAAGTCAGCCTCGAGCGCCAGGTAGACGACCACCACGTAGAGCAGGTCCACCCGCAGGAAGCGTTGGGAGAACCTGTGGGCGAGCGTCGCCTGAAGCACGAACAGTACGGCGACGCAGATGATGAGGCGACCTTTGCGGATCATCGCCGGCTCGGGGCCATGGTGTCGGGATGCGGGGATTGTGGCTCACGACGGGGGGCGGACGCAAGGGGAAGGCTGCCTCGGCGCGGACGAAGTCAGTGGGTCTCCTCGGGCAGGTCGAAGCGATAGCCAATCTGGCGCACCGTCTGGAGGAAAGTGGGGCGCTGGGGGTCGGGCTCGATCTTGCTGCGGAGGGTGTTGACGCACCTGTCCACGCTCCGACCGGTCACGAACACGTTGTATCCCCAGACTTTGTTGAGCATTTCGTCCCGCGTTAGGGCCCTGCCCGCGCGCGTAGCCATGAAGGCCAGCAGGCCGAACTCCTTGGGCGTCAGCGAGACCTCCTCGCCGTTGCGCAGCAGCCTGTGCTGGACCAGATCCAGCTCGCAGTCGCCGAAGCGGAGGCGGTCGGTCTCCTCGGCCTGCCGCCGCCTGAGCAAGGCGTGGGCCCGAGCAAGCAGCTCGCGGACGCTGAACGGCTTCGTGACGTAGTCGTCGGCCCCCAGGTTCAGGCCCAGGACGATGTCGGATTCCTGGCCCTTCGCCGTCAGCATGATGATGGGCACGTCGACCCCCTGCTCCCGGACCAGGCGGCACACCTCGTACCCGTTGATCTTCGGCAGCATGATGTCCAGGATGATGAGGTCGGGCCTGGACTCCAGCGCGGCGTTCAGACCTTCCTCCCCGTCCGCTGCCGTCTGGACGATGTAGCCCGTGTACGCGAAGTTATCCTTCAGGCCCCTGAGCATGGTGGGGTCGTCTTCGATGATGAGGACCGTTTCGGCCATTGCTGCGCCTCGAACTAGGGCGTCGGATGGGCTTCTGCCGAGCCAGCGGCGGGCAGCGTCACGGTGAACGTGCTTCCTTTGCCCGGCCGGCTGTCCACGTCGATCGAGCCGCCATGCGCGTCGACGATGAACTTGACGATGCTCAGGCCAAGCCCGCATCCTTCGGCCCGGCGGGACAGGCTCTGGTCGACCTGATGGAAAGGCTCGAAGATCTTGCGGACCGCCCGCCGTGAGAGCCCCATGCCGTTGTCCTGGACCCGGAACCGGACGGTCCCGTCGCCGCCCA
>CAZSET010000132.1:0-10878 GCA_964605915.1 uncultured candidatus Brocadiaceae bacterium
AAATGGTAGCCTGCAGTAAGGCGCGCCCCTTCTGGAAGTGGTGTCAGAAGGATGACACTTGTGTCAGTCACGTGACGAACCCGGCTTGTCCCCTCCGGCCTCGGCTGCGCGGTGGCTTTGCGAGCGCCTAAGGGCGGCCCGCAGGGCCCCTTCTGAGGGTCGGGAGGCCCGGCGAGCGCTTGGCATACGGCTTGCTTAAAGCGTCAGCGCCTTGGAGGGGGAAGGGTACCCTTTTCACGATGCATGGAGGCATACGGTGTACGAACAGCCGTGGGAAGGCGATCAGCTTACGCCGGAGGGGCTCTTCCTGAACGTCGTCGAGGACGAGCGGGCGCGGTCCGAGCGCTACAACCACTACTTCTGCGTCGTTCTGCTCCGTGCCGACAAGATGGAGATGGGCGAACTGCTGCGGAACGTTAGGTCCCATGTCCGCGGCAGCGACATTGTTGGCATTATGTTGCCTGGGGGCAGGTACATCCGGCAACGACGCGCCAGCCGTCCCGTGCACCTGCCGGTCGACTCGGCAGGCCTTTTGGGGGCGGTCGGGGTTCTGTTGCCGGAGACCGACGGGGAAGGCGCTAAGGTCGCCCTCAAGCGGATACTGAGCCTGCTCGCCGCCGAGCAGGACGTGAGGGTCGGGTACGCCGTCTATCCCGAGGACAGCACGGATGCCTCAGAGCTGCTGTCCCTCGCCTCCGCTTGAGCGGGATGGCCCCGGACAGAGGTGCCCGTCAGTCGAGGAAACGGGCTGAAATGGCGCCGTAAGTCATTGGATCAAAGTGGTTTACGGCTTTCGGAAGGCTGTAACTGAGAGGGAACGGGTACGTACCGAACCATGGGCGAGCCAACCGGAAAGCGCGCACAGGACGACCTGTCGTGGTATGCGGTCTACACGCGGTCGCGCCACGAGAAGGCGGTCGAGGAATCGCTGGTGGCAAAGCGCTTCGAGGTATTCCTCCCCTTGCACGATGTACTCAGCCAGTGGAAGGACCGCAAGCGCTGGGTGAGGAAGCCGCTCTTCCCCGGCTACCTTTTCGTGCGGACGCCCCCGGATCGTCTGGGCTTCGTCTGGATGGAGAACGGCGTCGTGCACGTAGTGAGCGACGGCCAGGGGCCGGTACCCGTCCCCGAGGAGCAGCTTGAGCCAGTGCGCCGACTGATCGACAGGTCCGTGCCAGTCGATCCGTGGCCCTACATGCAGGAGGGTGACCGCGTGCTGGTCAAGTCGGGGCCGCTCATCGGGCTCGAGGGCTTCTTCGTGCAGCGCAAGAACCAGGCGAAGCTCGTCGTTTCGATCCACATGCTCGGGAGGTCTGTGGCTACCGAGGTGGCCGTTGGCGACATCGAGCCGCTCGAGGTCGGAGCCATCACACCATGACCGAAGGGGCGAACGTGAAGAGGGCTTTGCTGGTCTTGCTGACGTGCCTGCTGATCGTGGGTTCGTTGGGTTGCAGCTACACCGACTTCCGGAGGGCCTACGCGAGCATCTACGTGCCAGAGTCGGAGTTCCCGCCCGATCCGATGAAGGACATCGAGAAGCGGCAGGCGGAAATGGCAGCGGCACTTGCGCGCTGGCGGGCAGAATGGCGCTACGAGGAGGAGCCCTACGAGGTCGGGGCCGGCGACGTTCTCCAGGTGCGGGTCTTCCCGGGCGGGCACACGGCCGCGCAGGTGCTGGACGTGATCGTGGATGAGGACGGTGCCATCGCACTGCCCTTCATCGGTCGTCTGACTGCTGAAGGCCGCACGCTGGCGGAGATCGAGGACGAGGTCACGGAGCTGTACGGGCCGGCCTATTACCGTGACCCAGTGGTCAGCATCGCGGTGTCGCAGTTCCGCAGCAAGCCTGTCTACGTGACCGGGGCCGTCGGACATCCCGGCATGCAGATGATCTCGAAAAACAGGATTCCCATTTTGGAAGCGCTCTTGATGGCGGGGGCCACGCAGTTGGGCGCAGCGGACGAAGTGCTCGTGACACGGGAGTCCAGGTCCGAAGAGGCGGAGGTCGAGGCGATCGGCCAGCCAGAATCCGGTGCGGCGGAGGCGCCGCGCGTTGAGTCGGTCCGCGTCAGCATAACGGGCCTTATGGAAGGCACCGAGCCCGAGCAGAACATCTGGGTCAACGCTGGCGATATCGTCCATGTGCCGCTCGAAGTGGAGAAGACGTTCACCGTCGTGGGCTACGTCCGTGGCCCCGGCCTCTACCCCGTTCCGAGGGATCGAAAGCTCGGGATCATGGACGCCGTGGCGCTCGCCGGGGGCCCGACGGGTGACGCGCGCACCGAGCACACCATCCTCCTGCGCGATACGAGCGCGGGCCCCGAGGTCTTCAAGATCGACCTTACGCGGGTCGCCAATGCCGAGGATCCCGACCTTCAGGTGTTGCCGAACGACACGATCATCGTGACCACGACGTGGCCGATCCGCGTCCTTGACGGTTTCCTCTCCGCGTTCAGGTTCCGTCAGTTCTTCTACGGGTACTAGATCAGTGAATGACGCTGCTGCACACGCGGAAATGGCCGGCTGGGTCGTTCCGTCGGGGCCGGCATACCCCGCCGAGCCGGAAGGGCTCGACCTGCGCCGCCACGTCGGCATTTTGCGCCGCCGCTGGCCGGCCATCCTTGTCGTTGTCGTAGTCGTGGTCTCGCTCGCGGCCCTGCACGCGTTCATGGCCACTCCCATCTACGAAGGGCGGGCGAGGCTGCGGATCGAGACGCGGCTGCCCCAGTTGACTCCCTTCGATCCGGTTTACGACGTGCGCGAGCAGGGCTACCTCGGCACGGAGACGCAGCTGATCAGGAGCCGGTCAGTGCTCGAGAAGGCCCTCGAGGACGACGACCGCCTCGCCGCGCTCTTCCCCGGCGGCGAGCCGGACACGATCCCGACCGGGCTCTTGGACACCGTTCGGCACGAGACGAGACTGCTGATGTACGGCGAGCCAGCTCGGCAGATCAGCCCCTGGGAGCAACTGGGCGGGGCCGTGACGGTCGAGCAGGTGCGGGACGCGAACATGGTCGATGTGTGCGTGAAGAGCTCGGAGCCCACGGTTTGCGCCCTCATTGCCAATGCCGTCGCCCGGGCCTTCGTGGCACGGACCATCGAGCGGCACCAGGAGGATGCCAGCGAGACCCTGGTCACGCTGCGCACCGTGCGGAGGGAGCAGGAGGATGTGCTCAACAAGGCCGAGGACGCCCTGTCCGAGTTCCGCCAGGAGACTCCTGTTCCGCAACTCGGCGGGGCGGACAGCGGGAGCTTTGTCCTGGAGCGTTTGCAGGCCCTGCAGGCAGAACACACAGCGGTCCAGATGCAGCGGATCGGGTTGAGCGCGGCCGTCCAGGCCCTCGATGCGGCGGTCGGCGAGGTCAAAGACCCCCACGCCCTGATGAAGGTCAAGGTGCTCCGCGAGGATCCGGTCGTCAGCGGGCTCTTCGAGCAGATCGTGCAGCTTGATCAGCGCCGCCAGGTGGCCATGGAGACCTACGGGGAGAAACACCCGGAGATTGCAGTCCTGGAGGTGCAGAGGCAGGGCGTGATCGATCGCTTCGACGAGGCCATCAGCTATGCCGCCGAATCCGTACGCCTCGAGCACGAGATGCTGGTCGAGCGCGAGAAAGAACTTGGCGAGGCGCTGGCGCAACAGCAGGAGCGCGTGGTCGAGGTGGAGAAGGAGTCGCACAAGTACGATCGCCTCCGCCGAGAGGTGGAGCGCCAGGGCAGCGTGTTCGACGCGATCGTCGGCCGCATGAGCGAGGTGAACCTGACCGACGACTTCGAAGTCACCAACGTCAGCATAGAGCAGGACGCGGTGCCGCCCCGGATGCCGATTTCGCCGAACCGCAGGCGCACCCTCCTGCTGGGACTGCTCCTCGGGCTGATGCTCGGCGTAGGATTCGCCTACGGTCTGGAATACCTGGACGACACGGTGAAGGCCCCCCACGACGTGGAGCAGCGTCTGGGCGCTCCCTGGCTCGGCTATGTGCCGCGCATCAAGGCCCGGGCGACCGACGCAGCGGGCCTTGCGGAACGGTCCCGCTATGCGCTGGAGCACCCGGAGAACCACATCGCCGAGGCGTTCCGGTCGATCCGCACCAGCATCCACTTCAGTGTCCCCAAGGGCGGCCTGAGGTCGCTGGCCGTAACTTCGACGGCGCCGCAGGAGGGCAAGACCGTCGTCGCCGCGAATCTGGCCAGCAGCTTTGCCCTGGCCGGCCGCAAGGTGCTCCTCGTGGACGCCGACATGCGCCGGGCGATGGTGCATAAGGCTCTTGGTCTCCGCCGGAAGCCGGGCCTCGCGGATATGATCGTCAACGCGCTGCCCGTGGAGAAGGCCGTGCAGGAGTTCGTTCCGGAGGGCCAGGACGGGCTTGCAGGACTCCACGTCCTGACCGTGGGGTCCCATGTGCCCAATCCGTCGGAACTGCTCGGCAGCGGCTGGGCCGGCGCCGTCATGGAAACGCTCCACAAGGAGTACGAGATCGTCATCTACGACGGGCCGCCCGCCGCTTTCGTGGCGGACACGGCCCCCCTCGCCAACCGATGCGACGGCGTGCTGCTCGTGATGAGGGCAGCCAGATGCCGGCGGAACGTGGCGGCGCGCACGCTCAAGCTGCTCCTGGATGCGGGCGCCCACGTCACGGGCGTGGTGCTCAATGACGTGTCGCCGCGCATGCTCCGGGCCTACGGGCACGACGGCTATTACTACCACCAGCAGGCATACGATTGGCAGTACGCCGCCGAAGAAGCGGAGTCCGAAGACGCTGCACCAGCGGGGAGCGCGGTTTGATGCGCTGTCAAGGAAGTGAAGTTGCGTTTTCGCATCCACTGTCCGATTTCAAACGGGTTCTCGTAGGGGCACCGCTTGCCCGCCCTATGGCGGGGCGCGCCGTGCCCGTACCTTGCACGGCAGATAGCGCCGTGCGGGCCCGCCGAAGGGCACCATGTTGCTGATTGCCGAGCTGCCGGACGAGAGCATCGTGCAGACGGAACTGCCCGCCGGGCGGCCCGTGACCGTCGGCCGGGGATTGGGCAGCGAGATCGTCATCGCCGACTCTGCCATGTCCAACGTGCACTTCCGGATCGCCGTTAACGGCGGCAATGGCTGGCTCAAGGATCTGAGCAGTTGGAACGGCACCTACGTGAACGGAAGTCGCGTGTCGGATGCCGCGATCGGCCCCGGAGACCTGATCCAGGCCGGCAACTCCCGGATCCGCCTGGGCTTTGCGGCCGCGGATGCATGACTGCTGGAGGTCAGAGACGAGACTGGAGAGACAAATGGAGTTGCTGACGAACGTCATGCCAGGAAGCTCCCACGCCGGACACGCCGTCCTGGGGGCATTGTCCGCTCTTTGGGTTGGTCCCGTGGTGCAGTTGCTTGCCGCCAATCCGAACCTTTGCGCAGGAGGAATCACGAGCCTGTGATGCCGTACGGTGCCGTTTTTGCCCTTGCTGCCGCCATGGCCTTCGCGGCCACGCTCGTCGTGCGTTCCTGCGCGCGGCGCGCCGGGGTGGTGGACAGGCCGGACGGCTTCCGCAAGACGCAGGACCAGGGCGTGCCGCTCCTGGGCGGCATCGGCGTGTTCGTGGCGTTCTGCGGCTCGATCCTCATCGTGCGGGCGCTCGCCCAGGCGCCGCAACTGACCGACTTCATGGCCAGGCGGGACGTCCGGCTTGTCTTCGCCGGGGCCGCCGTCGTGATGCTGCTCGGGGTGCTGGACGACGTGTGGGGCCTCCGGGCGCGTTGGAGACTCCTCGGCATGCTGCTGGTGAGCATCGGCATGTATGCGGCCGGCTTCCGAATCACCGCCGTCAGCAACCCGTTCGGCCCGGCGATCCAGTTGGGATGGCTGGCGCCCGTCGTCACGGTGTTCTGGTTCCTGGGCTGCATGAACGCCATCAACCTCATGGACGGGCTCGACGGGCTGGCCGCCGGCGTGGCGTTCTTCGCCTCGGGCACCGTGCTGCTGGCCGGCATGGCGTTGGGCAACGCCCCCGCTTCGTTGATGGCGGCCGCGCTGGCCGGGGCGTGTGTCGGCTTCTTGGTGCTGAACTTCCATCCGGCGTCCATCTACCTCGGCGATTGCGGCAGCCTGCTCCTCGGATTCCTGCTGGCCTGCGTCGGGCTGCGCGGCGCCCAGAAGAGCCAGATGGTCGTCGCGCTGCTCATCCCGCTGATCGCGCTCGGCCTGCCGATCATGGATACGTCCCTGGCCATCCTGAGGCGCTGGCTAAAGGCGGTGCCGTTCTTCTGCAGTGACCGCCAGCACATCCATCACAAGCTGCTGGAGATGGGCCTCAGCTACCGGGCCGCCGTGCTCGTCATGTACGGCGCCTGCCTGATCCTGGCCGAGATCGCGCTGCTGATGACGGCGACCAACAGCAGGCAGGCGGCCGCCCTGCTGCTGGTGCTCGGGCTGCTGACGTACCTCGCCGTGCGGACGATCGGGCGGCACGAATACGCGATGCTCAAGGAAAGGGTCGGCGGCTACGTCGAGCGGCGGCATCGGCGCAGCGAGGTGCGCGGCGCAGCGAACGTGGCCTCCGCCAGCATGCGTAACGCGCGTTCGGTCCAGGACCTCTGGACGGCGCTGACGGGAGCCGCAGAGGCCATGGGCCTGGACGGCATGGACCTGGCATTGGCCGACGTCCCCTCCGGCGGCAACGGCGACCGGAACGAAGGGGGCGGCCAGGCCCGGGGCGGGCGCCGTGACCGGAACGGTCGCCACTTCCACTGGCGGAACGGCCTCAATGGCCAGGCCCGGGACGACATCCTCTGGACGGCCGTCTTCCCCATGCAGGTGAACGGCTCCTGGCTCGGCCGCCTCTGGGTGCACAAGGCCACCAACGGCCGCCCGCTCGAAGGCGACGTGCCCGACACGCTCCAGCTACTCACCAAGGCAGTCGCGCTCAACACATACCGCCTGGACCACGCCGAGTCCACCGGTACGGACACGCAACCGGGCCCTATGGCAATCCATTAGGCCCTGTTGCAGAACCCGCTCCGTCGGCCCGAGGCCGAGCGAGGGCGTCGAGCGCAAGGAGGCCGAAGCAGGCGATTCAAAGGCCAGAATCGCCGATGCAGGCCGCCGACACAGCCCTTCGGCGCGCGCAGCCGGCCGAAGCCAGAATGGGGTTCCGCAATAGTGCCTTAGGAGGTGACGTGATGGAATGGACTTCCTGCGGCAAGGTGCTCGTGACCGGCGGCGCCAGCTTCATCGGCAGCCACCTGGTCGAGAAGCTCGTAGAGCGCGGCGCGGACGTCCGCGTCGCCGATAACCTCTCCAGCGGCAAGCTCGAGAACCTCGACGCCGTGCGCGACCGGATCGAGTTCATGCAGGGCGACCTGAAGCACTTCGACTTCGCCACGGACGCCTCGTCCGGCTGCAACGTCGTCTTCCACCTGGCCGCCGACCACGGCGGGCGCGGCTACATCGCCTCCCACCCCGCGGACTGCGCGACCAACATGGCCCTCGATAACATCATCTTCGAGACGGCCCGGCGCAACGCCGTCGAGCGCATCACCTTCGCCAGCTCGGCCTGCGTCTACCCCACCCACTTGCAGCAGAAGGACAAGATCCGCCTCCGCGAGGACATGGTCTCGTTCGACGAGCCGGGCAAGGCATTCGCCGACGAGTGCTACGGCTGGGCCAAGTTGATGGGCGAGATGTCCCTGAAGGCCATCCACAGGCAATACGGCGTCAAGACGGCGTCGGTGCGCATCTTCACCGCCTATGGCCCGCGTGAGAACGAGACCCACGCCATCGTCGCCCTCATCGCAAAGGCATTCATCAGGCAGTCCCCGTTCGAGGTGTGGGGCGATGGCGAGCAGACGCGCAACTTCACCTACGTGCAGGACACCGTGGCGGGGCTAATCGCCGCGTGCGAGCACATCGAGGACGGCACGGCCGTCAACGCCGGCATCGAGGACTTCATCAGCATCAACGAGGCATGCGAGGAGGTCTTCGGTCAGATGGACTGGCGGCCCCCGGACGGCATCAAGTACCAGACCGACAAGCCCGTGGGGGTCAAGCACCGCGCGGCGGACGCCTCGTTCGCCCTGCAGCGCACCGGCTGGCGCCCCTCTTACACCTTCGAGCAGGGGCTGCGCCAGACCATCGACTGGTACACGAGCACCCATACGGAAGAGAAAGTCGCCGAGAACCTCGGCCTGCTGCTCACCCAGCGGTAGCGCCGGTCAACCACCGGGAAACATGAGTCAGACAATAGAAGAGAAAGCGCCCCAGGTTGACGCGGGCGGCCAGGCTGGGCCCGAACCGTCGCTGACCGGCCGTGTCGTCAAGGGAGCGGCGTGGGTCTTCGCCGGCAAGCTTGCCGGACGCGGCATGTCGCTGGTTAAGCTCGTCGTCCTCGCGCGCCTCCTCAGCCCGGAGGACTTCGGCCTCTTCGGCATCGTCATGCTCGCCATCGCTGCGCTCCAGACGTTCACCCAGACCGGCTTCAACACGGCCCTCATCCAGCGGAAGGACAACACCGAGGACTACCTCGACACGGCCTGGACGGTGCAGATCATACGGGGACTTGTGCTGGCGGGTCTGCTCTATGCCTCCGCCCCCCTGGTCGGCTGGTTCTTCGAGGAACCGCGTGCCGTGCCCCTGCTCCGGGTCATGTGCGCCGCGGTTGCCGTCAGTGGCTTCGTCAACATCGGCACCATCTACTTCCGCAAAGAACTCCAGTTCCACAAACAGGTCCTCTGGGACACGGCATCGTCCTTCGTCGGCCTCGTGGTCGGAGTTGTCCTGGCCTATCAGCTCCGCAGCGTCTGGGCGCTGGTATGGGCCGGCCTCGCCGCCGCCCCCGTGCGCGTAATCCTCAGCTATGCCATCCACCCCTACCGGCCGCGGCCGGGGTTGGACTATGCACAGGCGGGCCAACTCTTCGCATTCGGCAAGTGGGTGCTGGGCACATCAGTAGTTGTTTTCCTTGCCACCCACGGGGACGACGCCTTCCTCGGCAAGATTGCGGGCGCTGTTGCCCTTGGCCTCTACCAGATCGCCTACCGCATCTCCAACGCCCCGGCCACGGAGGTAACGCACCTGGCCAACGCAGTCATGATGCCCGCGTACGCGAAGCTGCAGAGCGACCGTCGGCGCCTGGGCCGCGCGTTTCTCGACGTGTTCGAGGTCGTTGTCACTCTTGCGCTGCCTCTCACAGCGTTCATCATCTTTGCCGCACCGCAGATCGTGCTCGGGTTGCTCGGCCCGAAGTGGGCGGACGCTATTCTGCCGGCGCAGATCCTCGCACTGGCCGGGTTCATACGCGCAGTGGCAGCAACGGGCGGACCGCTCTTTGTCGGCAGCGGGCGTCCGCACATGGACTTCTGGATGAATCTCGGCCGGGTCAGCATCATAGCCCTTGCTATCTACCCGCTGACCGTGTTCTGGGGAGTGGCGGGCACATCTGCTGCCATTGTGCTCGGACTTGCCGGCACCTTGCCGGTTTGGGCATCTGTCGTTCGCATTACAGGCGTGCAGTGGCGCGACGTCCTCGGGCGCTGCCGCCACGCCCTGGCCCTGGGCGCCCTAACAGCCGTTGCGATCTGGTTTGCCCGGATCGCAATGGCCGGGCTCCCGCTCATTGCCGTCCTGGTCTCGCAGGTCGCGGCCGCAGGCACCTTAGTGGCCGGATGGGTCCTCGCAAACCACCTTCTACTCCGCTCTGGCCCCTCCCTCCCCATCCTTCGGGCATGGAAAGCGGTTCGCCCAGCGTGCTTGACAAGGTAGATGGTGTCCTGAAGCCGCAGGTCGCCACGGACCTCTACTACAGGGGTCAGGCTTACATCAGCCCTGCACGGTTCGCCTCCTACGCGTACCAGATCAAGGAAGTGCTGGAGTTGCAGCCGCGTCGCGTCCTCGAGGTCGGTATCGGGAACGGATTGGTGTCCTACATGCTGCGCAAAGCTGGCCTCGACGTGACGACCCTGGACTTCGACCCTTCCCTCGAGCCTGAAATCGTTGCCTCAGTCACCGACATGCCTGTCCCACATCGCAGCTTCGACGTCGTGGCCTGCTTCGAGGTGCTTGAGCATCTGCCCTTCGACCGATTCCCTAAAGCGCTCCGCGAACTCCGCCGGGCTTCGTGCAAACACGTTGTCCTGACTCTGCCCGATTGCACGCGCATCTACAAGCTCGAAGCCCGCCTGCCGAAGCTCGGACGCCGCCGCTTCTCCTTCGGCCTCCGCTTCCTCCGCCCTTCGGAGCACGAATTCGACGGCCAGCATTACTGGGAGATCGGCCGCAACGGTTACCCCCTCAAGACTGTCAGGGAGTGTCTTGAAGAATCGGGTCTTCAGGTAATCAAGACTTACCGCGTCTGGGAGAACGTTTACCACCGCATGTTCGTAACGCGTCTTTCGCAAGGCCAGCCATGACTGAGATCGATAAGAGCCTCTGGCCGGAGACGTGCCACGGCCGGTGGATGAGTCCTGAATACGAAGAAGGCCTCGTCTCCGTCATCATGCCCACGTTCAACCGCGCCCACTTCCTGACGGAGGCCATGGACAGCGTCTGGGCCCAGACCTACCGCCCCATAGAACTCATCGTCGTCGACGACGGCTCGGCGGACAACACGCCCCAGGTCCTTGAAGAGTGGGGCAAGCAGCATTCCGATGATCCGCAGTTCGAGCTGCGCTGCTTCTGCCAGAAGAACCGCGGCGCCCCCGCCGCCCGCAACCTTGGTGCTGCGCATAGCAAGGGCGAATTCATCATCTGGCACGACAGCGACGATCTCATGCTGCCGAAACGTGTGGAATTGCCGGTGGCAAGGCTACAAGGTACTGGCACTGATGCTTGCTTGTCGGGTCTCGTGGGCGGCGCTGAACCGTGTCCATCGAAGAGAGTTCCGCCGGCGCATGTGGAATGGAAG
>CAZSET010000133.1:0-10778 GCA_964605915.1 uncultured candidatus Brocadiaceae bacterium
GCTATGGGCACGTAGGCGAGGTGCGTCCATATGATCGCAGTCCCCCGCACTACGCGCCAGTAGGACACCAGCCCGACGAACAGGGCGACCAGGACGGCCGTCATGAGCGTCCGGCTGCCGCGCCCCTTCTGCAGGGCAGCACTCAGGCGCGTGGCCCCGACCGTGCCGCCCTCGACATGCTGCTCCTGTTGGCCAGGGATTTCCACTTGCGGCTTACCTCTGCTAGCGACGCTCCACGGGCAGGCGAAAGGCGACGACCGGAAGCACCGCGTGAAATGTAGACGACCCGCTCAGGGGCGTCAAGTCTATGCCCGCCGCCGGCGCTTCCAGAGCTTGATCGCCTCGAAGACACCAAGGTAGACGCCCGCCGCGGCCAGCACGTAGAGCCAGTCCACGGGTCCGGGACCGGCGAACGAAAGGAAGTCGCTCACATAGGGCCCGTAGACGCCCACGAAGACTAGCCCGATCGAGGCTGCGATCGACCACAGCAGCACCTTGTTGGTGAGGATGTTCCGGTTGAAGAGCGACTGGAGATCGTAACGGCGCGAGAGGATGTTGACGAACTGGCAGTAGGCGATGGTCAGGTAGGCCATGGTGGTCGCGCGCGCGTAGTGTATGGTGCCTTCCGTGCCCACGGCCAGCCATTGCCCGATCTCCGGGAAGGGGCCGTGGCGCCACTGGTAGAGCAGGTAGTTGGCTACGGCCAGTGCGCCGATCAGGCTGCCCAGGAAGATCACTTCGGCCCCCGACGCCACGCTCAGGATATGGTCCTTTCGGCTGCGCGGACGCTGGCGCATCAACTCTTCGGACGGACGATCGAAGCACAGGAACGTCAGCGGCATGATCTCCGCGAGCAGGTCGATGGCCAGTATCTGGATGGCCAGGATCGGTATGGCCAGGTTGTGCAGCGCCACGCCCAGCAGGCCCAGCAGCACCGCCACCAGCTCGGCCGTGTTCGTCGTCAGGCTGGCCAGCACGACCTTCCTCAGGTTGTTGTAGATGGTGCGCCCTTCCTCCACGGCGTGCACCAGCGTGGGGAAGCTATCGTCCAGCAGCACCACCTCGGATGCTTCCTTCGCCACGTCGGTGCCGGTGCGCCCCATGGCCACGCCGATGTGGGCCCGCTTGAGGGCGGGCGCGTCGTTGACCCCGTCGCCCGTGACGGCCACCACCTCGCCGTGCTCTTCGAGCAATCGCACGACCCGCAGCTTGTCGGCGGGATCCACCCGGGAGAAGATCAGCGAGTCGTGGTGCTCCATCGTGTCGACGAGCCTGGCATCGGTGATGCGGGCCATCTCCTGGCCGGTGATCACGGGTGAAGGCTGGCCTGACTCCGAGAGTCCGATCTCCCGGCCGACGGCCTGGGCAGTGACGGCGTGGTCGCCGGTGACGATAAAGGTGCGGATGTGGGCCCGGTGGGCGCTTTCGACGGCCTCCCGCACCCCTTCCTTGGGCGGGTCGATCATGCCCACCAGCCCCAGGAAGACCACGTCCTTCTCCACCTCCTTGAGCACGTAGTCCCGCCCGTCTGCCTCCAGCGGGCGATGCGCGATGGCCAGTACGCGCATGGCGTCCTCGGAGTACTCCTCGGCGACTGCCCGTGCGGCCTCCTTGTCCTCCTCGGTGATGGGGACGGCCTTGCCGCCGCGGTAGATGGACTTGCTGATGGACAGCACGCTGTCCGCCGCCCCTTTCATGGTCAGGACTTCGCGCTCGCCGAACTGGCGCACGGAGCTCATGCGCTTGCGCTCCGCATCGAAGGGGAACTCATGCAGCTCCGGGTTCTCCTCATCCTCCTCAGGGGAGCGCGTGCCGAGCTTGGTCGACATGGTGACCAGCGCCGCCTCGGTCGGATCACCCACCGGATACCAGCCGGGATGCTCGTCGTCCGGCGCATGTATCTCGGCGTTGGAGGCCATGGTGGCGGCGTCCATCAGGACCTCGATCTCGTCGACCTGCTCCTGGCCCAGCTTCTGCTCGTTCTCGTCCTGGATGTCGCCCTTCGGCTCGTAGCCGATGCCCGTCATCTCGTAGTGGCGCCCGTTGAACCAGACCGCCCTCACCGTCATCTCGTTCTTGGTCAGCGTGCCGGTCTTGTCCGTGCAGATCACGTTGGTCGATCCGAGGGTCTCGACGGAGGGCAGGTTCTTAACCACGGCGTTCTTCTCGGCCAGCCGCCGGCTGGCGGTCGAGAGTGCGACGGTCACCTGGGCGGGCAGCGCCTGGGGCACGCAGGCCACGGCGACGCCCAGCGCGTAGGTCATGCTGACTATCCAGTCGAAATCCAGCCACAGCGCGGCCACGAACAGCAGGGCGCTGATGACCACAACCACGCTGGTCAGCCGCCACGCCAGCACCTCCAGCTCCTGCTGCAGAGGCGACTTGCTCTCGACCGTCTCCTCCGTCATGGCCGCGATCTTGCCCAGCTCGGTGTCCATGCCGGTCCGCACGACCACGGCGGTCGCGTTGCCGCTGGCGACGGTCGTGCCCACGTAGGCCATGTTGTCCCTGTCGGCCAGCACGCACTCCTCCCGGATGGCGTTCGTCTGCTTGCCCTGGGGCATGGACTCGCCGGTGAGGGAGAAGTCGTTGGTGCGCAGGTTGAACGACTCGATGATGCGCATGTCGGCCGGGATCTTGTCGCCCTCGTTGATGGCCACGATGTCGCCCGGCACCAGCCTGTCTTGGCCGACCTCCGTCATGCTGCCGTCGCGCATCACCTGGGCGGGGGAGCGGATCAGCTTCCGGAGCTGCTCCAGGATTCTGCCGGCCTTGTATTCCTGGACGAAGCCGATGACGGCGTTGATCGCCACGATGATGAACATGGCTATGCCGGTGTGGATGTTCGGCCGGGAGCCTTCCACGAATCCGACGCCGAAGGACAGGATGCCGGCCACGATCAGGACCAGCACCAGCACGTCCTTGAACTGGGACAAGAACAGCAGCCACTTGGGCACACGGGCAGCGGTGATCAGCTCGTTCCGCCCGTAGCGCCGGAGCCGCGTCTCGGCCTCCTGCGCCGAGAGGCCCTCCTCGCTCGTGCCCAGCTCGTCCAGGACCTCCTGGACCGTCATCCCGTAGTAATCCTTGTCGGCCATGGGAGAAAGCTTTCCCCAGATGTCACAGAGCTGCAACGCAATGGCACGATTATAGCACAGCCGCCCCCCCTTCAGAGCGGCGGGCACTGACCGGTCGGCTTGACGACGCCGGCCGCTGCTGCCATGATGGGCGATGCGCACGGCGTTTCAGGTCCGCTTGCACCGAAGGAGCGTTACATGCCCGCCGAGAGACCGAACGTCTTGTTCATCCCCATTGACGATCTGCGCCCGCAACTGGGCTGCTACGGACACCGTCAGATGGTGACCCCGAACATGGACCGACTCGCGCAGGAGGGCGTCGTGTTCAAGCGCGCCTACTGCCAGGTTCCCGTCTGCGGCGCCACGCGCGCCAGCCTGCTGACGGGCGTTCGGCCCACCAGGCAGCGATTCGTCGACTTCAAGACCTGGGCGGACGAAGACCTGCCCGGCGCGCTCACGCTTCCCGAGCACTTCCGCAAGCACGGCTACGTTACGCTCTCCAACGGGAAGGTCTTTCACCACCGGACCGACTGCGCCGAGCGAAGCTGGAGCGAAGAGCCGTGGTACCCCCGGATACCTGGCGGCGACTGGCGCAACTACCTGATGGCAGAGAGCCGTGAGGGAGTGGACGCCGGCGCCCCGGGCAAGCCCTTCGAGTGTGCCGACGTGCCGGACAACGCCTACTTCGACGGACAGATCGCCGACCGCGCCATCCGCGACCTGAACCGCCTGAAGGGTGAGGAGCGGCCCTGGTTTCTGGCCGCCGGGTTCCTCAAGCCCCACCTGCCGTTCAACGCCCCCAAATGTTATTGGGACTACTACCGTCCCGATGACGTGGACCTGGCCGACAACCCGTTTCCTCCCGAAGACGCCCCCGGCCAGTCCCTGCACAACTGGGGCGAGCTGCGCAAGTACCTGGGCATCCCCGCGGAAGGATCCCTGTCCGACGAGCAGGCGCGGGACATGGTCCGCGGCTACTACGCCGCCACCAGCTACACCGACGCCCAGGTCGGCCGCGTCCTGGCGGAGCTGGAACGGCTGGACCTGAGCGGAAACACGATCGTGGTCCTGTGGGGCGACCACGGCTGGCAGCTCGGGGAGCACGGGCTGTGGTGCAAGCACTGCAACTTCAACACGTCCCTGAACGCCCCGCTGATCGTGCGCTTTGCGGGCGCCGGCGCGGGTGCCGAATCGCCGGCCCTCGTCGAGTTCGCCGACGTCTATCCCACGCTCTGCGAGCTGGCCGGACTGCCCCTGCCTGACCATCTGGAAGGCGCCAGCTTCGTGCCGCTGCTCAGTTCGCCCGACCGCCCCTGGAAGCGCGCCGTGTTCAGCCGCTACGTGCGGGGCGACTCGGTGCGGACGGACCGGTATCTCTACACGCAGTGGACGGACGACGAGCGGGCGGTCACCGCCCGGATGCTCTACGACCACGAGCTCGACGCGGACGAGAACCGCAACATCTCCGAGCTGCCCGACAACGCGGACGTGCTCGCCGAGATGGCCGGCCTGCTCGAAGCGGGCTGGCGGGATTGCCTGCCCGCATGATGCGGGAAGCGGGAGCCTTCAGCCCGCGTCGTAGTCCGACCAGAACGTCTGCCCCCACTCGGTATCCGCGTCCCCTGACTCGTCACGCAGGCGGACCAGCTCCCCGCGCAGCCGCGCCAGCTCGTCCGCGTAGGCCGGCTCCTGCGCCAGGTTGCTCAGCTCCCAGGGATCGTCCTGGGTGTCGAAGAGCTGCGTCATGTTGTGGCGCCCGTTGACGACGTATTCGAGCAGCTTGAAGCGATCCTCGCTGACGCCCCGTTGCAGCCCGACGTAGGCGAGATAGAGGGTTTCGCGCACCGTCCCCTGCGGGTCGTGCAGGGCCGGCACCAGGTTGCGGCCCTCGACGGTTTGCGGTGTTTCGAGGCCGGTCAGCTCACAGAGGGTGGGAAAGATGTCGAAAAGGTAGACCAGCGCGTCGGACCGGCGGCCCTCGGGTACGCCCGGCCCGGCGAAGATCAGCGGCACGCGCACGCTGTGCTCGTAGAGGTTCTGTTTGCCGAACAGGCCGTGCTGGCCGACTGCCAGCCCGTTGTCGCCCGCCAGGACGATCACCGTGAAGTCGAGCAGGCCCGCGTCGCGCACCGCATCCAGGATCCGGCCGATCTGCGCGTCCAGGTGCGTGATCATTGCGTAGTACTCCGCCAGGTGGCGGCGCGTCTCCTCCGGCGTGCGGGGGAAGCCCGCCAGGCTCTCGTCCCTGCCACGCAGGTTCCCGTTGTCGAACGGATGGCCGCCCATGAAGTTGGGCGGCAGCTCGACTGCCTCCGGGTCGTACATCTCCAGGTACTCGGGCGGCATGGTGCGCGGGTCGTGGGGCGCCAGAAACGCGGCCGACAGGGGAGGGCGGGCCGCCGCCGGACCGGCCGAGCGCACCGTTTACTCGCTGGCTGCCGCGCCCCCTCCGAGCTGAAGGCCCTGCATGTGCTCGTCGAACACGCCGGGCGCCACGGCGTCCTTCATCTGGCGCACGCCCGTCAGCTCCTCAGCCGACATGCCCTCCAGTTCGTTGGCCTCACGGGCGACGTGCGGGGTGAGGAAGATGAGCAGCTCGGTCTTCTCCTTGTTGTCGACCGTGCGTCGGAAGAGTGCCCCCAGCAGGGGGATGTCGCCCAGGATCGGGACCTTCCTGATGCTCTCGGTTTTGGAGTCCTGCATCAGGCCGCCGATGACGATGGTGTGGTTGTCCCGGATGGCGATGCGCGTCTGGGCCGACCGCTTGGCGAAGACGGCGGCGTCCACCGTCTCGGAGATGGGCACTGTATCGGCCGTGGTGGTCGAGATCTCCGGGGCGACGTCCATGATGACCAGCCCCTCCGGGTTGATGTGAGGGGTGACCTCCAGGATGATGCCGATATCCTCGTATTGGATGGTGTTGATGGTCTGTCCCGTCTCGGTGGTGCGCGTGTTCTGGATGAAGGGGACCTCCTGGCCGACGGTGATAGTGGCCGTCTGGTTGTCGCTGGTCAGGATGTGGGGACGGGACAGGATGTCGAGCTTGCCCAGCTTCTCCAGTGCGCGCAAGGTGGCCGACACCTCGCCCCCGACCATCCTGTATATGATCCCGTCGCTCTCTCCCGCGACGCCGAAGTCCGTGAACAGCGAGTTTTCGTCACCGTCCGGCTCTACGTCCAGGATGGAGAACTCCGCGCCGAGGTCCAGGCTGTCGCTCCAGGTGACCTCTGCGATGAGGACCTTGATGAGCACCTGCGGGATGGAACGATCCAGGTCGTCAATGATGCCGCGCAGGCGTTCGAAGTTGCTGGGTGCGGTCAGGATAAGCAGCGTGTTGGAGTCCTCGTCCGCCACGCAGTAGACCTGGCCGGCCAGGGAGCCGGCACCGGCGGCCGCCTGCGCGGTGGTTCCGCGCATGGCGGCGGCAAAGCGGGCGGCGCGCCCCTGAGTCTGGCCTCCCCGTCCACCCGTGGTTCCCCGCCCTCCGGTGCTCGCCTGGGCCTCGCGGAACAGGTCGTTCAGTAATTCCGCCACGTTCGCCGCCTGGGCGTTCTTCATGCTGTAAACGAGGACGGATTCTTCCTCGGCGGGATTAGCATCGAGCTGCTCGATGACGTGGGCGACTACTTCCAGCGTGTCCGCCGGGCCGCTGACCACGACGGTGTTGGTGCGCTCATCGGCGGCGGCCGTGACCTCGGGCGCTCGGCTGACGCCTTCCTCGGCTTGTTCGCCCTGCCCTCCAGCCGGGCCGCGGAAGAACCGCCCGCCCCCAAAGCCTCCCCTGCGCTGCTGGGTGGAGCTGCGCTGTTCCTGCTCGAATACCCGGTTGATCAAGTCCGCCGCATCCGAAGCGTCCGCATACACAAGCTGGAAGACGCGCACTTCCGCGATGGTGGCCATATGCGTGTCCAGGGCCGTGACGATCTCAACGATGCGGCGCACGTTCGCGCCTGTATCCGTCAGGATCAGGGTGTTGCTGCTGGCGTTGGCGGACAGGTCCGCGTAGGAGGGAATCAACTGGGCCAGGTCGTTCCTCACCTGGACGGCGTCGGCGAACTTGAGCGGGATCACCTGTGTGATGATCTCATCGTTCGGCTCGATTCTGTCAGGATCGGTCCCGGACCGGACGGGCACGTTCATCTTCTTGGCGTCTTCAAGCGTGACGATCTTCAGCACGCGACCTTTGCGCACAGCGGCAAAGCCCTGCTCGACCAGGACCGTGTTAAGAAGATCGACCGCTTCTTGTGCGTTCAGGGGCTGGCGGCTCATCACGGTAACGCGCCCGTCCACGGTCGCCTCCTCGACGATGATCAGGCCGCCGACCTCAGATAGATGCTCCAAGACGGCCGAGAGCGGCGCTTCCCGGAAGTTCAGGAGGATGGCGTCCGGCGTCTCGACCACCTCCGGGGCCGCTTCCACCGCCTCTGCGGGGGCTTCCGCCGCCTCCGGCGCCGGTTCGGCTACCTCTGCAGGCCCCTCGCCGGCATCGACGTTCGATGCGCCGGCCAACAGGGCAAGCGCCATCAGAGCGCATAGGGCGAGAGCCGCCCGAGCCAATCCTTCCCGGTTTGACCGGTAATAGCTGTTGTCGATAGAGCCGTTCATTGTCCCTGCTCCCTCTGTCGTCTCTGCCTCATTTGCTCCACTATGCCCGCCGCGCTGCCCGCCGGCAGCGTCGTGGTTTCCAGTTCTCCGCCCGCCGCGCCCTCGCCAGCCACTGCAGACGCGGCCGTCCCGGACGCCTCCAGGTTCTCGCCTATGCCGACGTCGACCTGCGCCTCGTCCCGCACATAGCGGATGCCGTCCAGCGTGATCCGGTCCACGTGACCGCGCACCACTTCATCGCCGACCCGCGCTCGGATGAGCCCGCCCGAGCGCATGTCCTCCAGGACGGCGATAAACTCATCGTCCTGCCTGAGCACGCCCCGCAGCAGCACGTACCGCTCTGGGCTGGGCGCGACACGGACGATCTCTGTCTCTTCGGGCTGGCTCCGCTGTCCCCGACTGCGCGAGAACATGTTCCGCTCGATCAGAATCTGGTAATGCTCCCACGGGTTGGTCTCGCCTGCCGCGGCCGTTCCGTGCAATCCGCCGATGCTCAGGGCCAGCGTCAGGGCCAGCGCCAACGCCACGGATGTTGCTTTCGCGTGCATCATGCGCCGCCACCTTTGGCCGGAACATCCTCTTCGCTTGCCGCGACTTTTGCCAGGTAGAGGGTTGAGGCCTTCAGTTGAAGGGACAGCTCGTCCGTGCCTTCCTTTCGGGCCCCGAGCTGCAGTTCGAGAACGCGGAGCGGCAGAGGGGATGTCTCGACTTTCCAGAGGAAACGGGCCACGGCCTGCATCGAGCCCGTGCCGGAAGCCAGGACCGTGATCTCGCGCATCGTCCCGTCCTGCGGGCTCCGTTCGGGCTTCAGGGAGGAGAGGGCCAGACGCCCCTCCTCAGCCCAGTCGCGCATGGCGTGCAGCAGGCGGCTCTCCGCCTCGGCCGGATCGGATGCCAGGCCCCCGGCCGTCTGCTCTCGCCACCTGTGGGCGATCAGCCGCCGCCGTTCGAAAAGCCGCCGGGCGTCTTCGAGTTTCTGCACCAGCCGCGCCTCTTCGGCCTCGAGCGCCGCCCCGCTCTCCAGGACCGGCTTTATCACGTAGTGATCGAGCACGAGCAGCGCCACCGCTGCCGCCGTGGCCAGGGCCAGGTGCGTCTCGCGTTTCGAAAGCTTCATCGGTTACTCCGCTGCAACGTGCGCAAAGGATATGTCGAAGGAGCTCTCGCCCCCGGCTCCCCGCGTTTCCTGAATGTAGAGCAGCTTCACCTCGGCGAACGCTCCGGATTGCTGGAGGGCGTCGAGGACCCCGAGCACAGCCTGCTCGTCGGTCGCCTTGCCGGCCAGAACGCCGCGCATGTCGTCTCGCAGCGCGAGGCTGGTGGCCCATATGTTGCCCCTCTCGGGGAAGGCCCGCGTGAGCGCGACCAGGCAGTCCAGGAACGGGGGCCTGCGGTCGTACCAGCCGCGCGCCTGGTTGACGCTTTCGACGACCCTCTCGGCCTCTGCGATCGAGGGCTCCATCTCGTCCAGCCTGGTCTGCATGGCGGCGATCTCCCGTTTCCGTTCGCTCCGGTCCATAACCAGGGCCGCGCCGCCCACTGCGAAGGCTAGCAGCAGGAACCCGGCCCATGCCGCCCACCGTGCCCAGTGTCTGGTGGGGCGAACGGCGAGTCGAGAATGCAGCAGGTCGAACGGCGCCAGGCCTGGCTGCAGGCCGGCCGCCGCAAGGGCTGCGGCGGACGCCGCGCGCCCGTCCGGGATGCCCGCTCCGGAGGCCGCTTCCGGCAGCCCCGCCAGCGGGAGCTCAGGAGCCACGTTGAGCTCGACGCCCAGCCCTGCGCACGCCTCACGGGCGCCGCCGCTCAGTCCCACGCCGTCCCACAGCGCGACCTGGCCGACGCCGTCCTCGCCGCTGGCCAGTCTCGAGCCGATGGCCAGACGCAGGGCAGCGGCCACTGCACTTGATGCCGTGCCGCTCCCCGCCAGCGGAGCATGGCGAATGTCCGTCAGGCGGCCGTTCCGCCTGAAAGCGATCTCGATTCCATCCGACGTAATGAGGGCCGTGAGGCCGTCCGAATCCGCCGTGCCGGCGAGTGCCAGAGCGGCAGCCGTAGAAGTGACCGCGCGGGCCTTGAACCGCGCGGCGCGGGTTGCGGCCACCACCGCGCTGAGCCGCCCGGAGGTAGTCGCCACCAGCAGAGCCTTGCCTGCCTTGCCCTCGGCCGGTGCGGAAGCCCAGTCGCAGACCATCTGGCCCGAATCCTGCGAGAAGGCCCGCTCGGCTTCCATCCGAAGTATGCCGGCCAGGACGCGCAGCCCGGCGGGAGGCACTTCCCGCGTGACCGTCATCAGCCACCGCGCGGGAATGCCGATGGTGCCGGTGCGCGGCAGGCGCTGCTCCCGCAGGAATCGGCCCAGGCAGCCGCCGACGGCCACCGGGTCGTCCCACGTCACGCCCTCGGGGAAGGCGAGCTCCGCCACGCGAACGACTTCGTGACGGCCGCGCGCCGCCCTGACCTCGGCGGCAACGATGCGCCGTTCGCCCAAGGCCAGTCCCAGTGATCGTCGCTTTCTCATCATCGGTAGCTCGCGGTTATTCTCGTGCTGCCGGCGAACTCGCCCGACCGCAAGTCCGCCAGTATCTCGCGATCAAGCGGCCAGCCAAGGTGAGTGAGGTCCTGCCAGCGCAGAACGCGGGGCGGGCTCGTCCGTGCGTCAAGGACGGCCCGGCAACGCCGGTAGGCACGGCCGTCGCCGCTTACGGCCACTATGTCCACGCTGAACTGGTAGGAACGGGTGGTGATGTACGGCCCGATGGCCGTTGCCTTCTCCTCCGGCAGGGCATCCGCCACCCAGGCGATGTTGCTCAGGTCCGTTGCGGTGTCCAAGCGTCGGCTCAGCAGCGCGTCCACGTCGCTCTCGTCCAGTTCGGGCAGACACAGGAGCACCTCGCGCGGGGCAGTCTTCACGTTGACCAGGCCGACCAGTTCCTCGTCGTCGACGCTCGTGAGACGGTCTGCGATCTGGGTGAACTCCTTCAACGTCATGCCGCTGCGGAAGTAGAACTCCAGGATGCTCCCGTAGGGCCGGCCCCGGCGAGCGTTCTGCAGGACCGTGAAGACCCGATCGTCCTCGATCGCTTCGCCCAGAAGCTC
>CAZSET010000134.1:0-10772 GCA_964605915.1 uncultured candidatus Brocadiaceae bacterium
CTTGGCGTCGCACGCATGCTGTGTCCATCCGTGTCCGCTGGCAGAAGGGCCGGCGCCATTCGGTGGTGCGGAACACCCTTGAATCAGTGCTGGTCTGTATAGATCAGTGGCTTGGCGCCGGTTGGGGAGAGCAGCGCTGAACTTACGGCATTACTGAGTCCTGCATGAGCAAAGCCAATAGGCCTGGGCTGTGTCGCTAAGCCCCTGGAAGGGGCGTCATGCATGTGGCCGGGGGCTGTCCAGCCGCAACACTACCTTTACCGGACTCAATAACCGGGGGCGGCATCCTTGGACAGCGCGGTGTCGTAGCGCACGTCCTCACTGAAGAAGCGCTCGGCGGAGATCGGGCCCCACGTGCCCGCCTTGTAGTTCGGGAAGTCCGGCGGTTCTTGCGCCTCCCATGCCTCCAGAATCCCCGTGGCGAACTCCCAGGCCAGCTCCACCTCGTCCCGCCTCGCGAAGAGCGCCGAGTTGCCCCCCATCACGTCCAGCAGCAGGCGCTCGTAGGCCTCGGGTGACGCTGCCGGGAACTCGCTGCCATACGGGAAGTCCATCTCTACGTTCTTCAGCGCCAGCTTCAACCCCGGCACCTTGCTGGCAAAGCGCAGCGAGACGCCCTCGTCCGGCTGGATGCGAAGCGTCAGCCGGTTCGGCTTCAGCTCAACGCCTTCCATCGCGCCGAACAGCACCCGCGGCGGCTCCTTGAACTCGACCGAGACCTCGGTGAGCGACCGGGCCAGCCGCTTGCCCGCGCAGAGGTAGACGGGCACGCCAGCCCATCGCCAGTTGTCGACGTACGTGCGCAGGCCGACGAACGTCTCGGTGTTCGAGTTCGGATCCACGCCCTCCTCGTCGCGGTACGCGGGGACGTCCTCGCCGTCGACGGTCCCCGCGCCGTACTGGCCGCGCACGACCGAGCGCGCCACCTCCTCCGGCGTCCAGGGGCGCAGGCAGCGCAGGACCTTCACCTTCTCGTCGCGGATGGCGTCGGCCGTCAGCGCCGCCGGCGGCTCCATGGTGATCAGCGTGAGCAGTTGCAGCACGTGGTTCTGGAGGATGTCCCGCAGGATGCCGGTCGAGTCGAAGTAACCGCCCCTTCCCTCCAGGCCGAGCGTCTCGGCCACGGTCACGCGGATGTGGTGCACCGACTCGGAGCGCCAGACGTGCTCGAACACGGAGTTCGCGAACCGCAGCACGCTGATGTTCTGCACCGTCTCCTTGCCCAGGTAATGGTCCATGCGGAATATCTGCGGCTCGCCGAGCAGGCGGTCGATCTGGTTGTTCAGCCGGCGGGCGGATTCGAGGTCCTGGCCGAACGGCTTCTCGAACACGACGCGCAGGTAGCAGGCCTGCCCTTCGTCGCAGGGGCGACGGCGCTCCAGGCTCCCGGCGGCGGACAGGTTCTCCAGGATCGGCGCCACGACGCCCGGCGGAACGGACAGGTAGAACACGCGGTTGCCTCCCGTGTCGAACTGCCCGTCCAGCGCCTCCAGCCGACGGTGGAGCCGGCCGTAAGCTTCCGGCTCGTCGTAGCCCCCCTGCTGGTAGAAGATGCGGCGCGCCAGCGAGTCCCACGCCGCGGCGTCGATCTGTCCTCCGCGGGCGAACTTCTCCACGCCGTCGCGGAAGCGGTGCCGGAACGCCTCGTCGCTCATCTCGGTGCGGCCGCAGCCGACGATGACCGTGCCGGCCGGCAGCAGATCCTGGCGCGCCAGGCTGCACAGGGCCGGCGCGAGCTTGCGGTGGGTCAGATCGCCGCTGGCACCGAAGATGACGATGATGCCGCGTTCCGGCTTGTAACGTTCCAGCTCGAACATCGGGGAGAACCCCAGTCTCACTTAACCGTTAATCGTTAACCGACAACAGGGAAGCCCCGGCGCGCCCCTGCTCCAGTCATCATAGACCCGAACGCCCCCCGCCGCCAGTCCGCGCTCACAGGTAGAGCTCCGGCCTTTCCCGCGCGTGACGGTCGATGCCGTCCATGATGGCCCGGCAGCTTCCGCGCCAGCGGGCCGCCGGGATGTCCTCCGTGATGCCGATCAGCAGGCCATCCATCGTCTCGACCTCGTTCAGCATCTCCACCGTGAACCGCTCCACCTCCTCGTCGGGCTTGATGTGCACCGATGAGGGGAAGTTGAGCCAGAGCACCTTGTCGGGCCAGGCCGCGCGCGCCTCGCCCAGCGACATGTCCGTATCGGGCGCCGGCGTGAACGCCTCGATGTAGTCCAGCCCGGTGCCCGCGATGGCGTCCGCGATGAGGCCCGAGTTCGCGTCGAAGTGGCAACCGATGAGCTTCCCCCGCCGGTGCATCACCTCGGCCGCCTCGTTGTAATGCGGCACGTAATAGCGCTCGAATACCTCGGGCCCGATGACCTCGGGCACGACGTTGCCGCCATAGTTGGCGTGCAGCGCGGGCGACTTCGCTACCAGCGGATACATCCGGCGCCGATTTTCCACCAGGGCGTGGTAGAGCTTGAGCACGTCGTCGCGGCGGTCCATCCACTCGGTGCAGAAGTCCTCCATCTTCATGAACGTGCCGGTAATGAGGGACTGGAGCGGCTCCAGGCCGATGCCTGGGCGGAAGATGGCGTCGCGGCCGTACTCCCTCTCCCGCCGGGCGAACTCCTTGTAGCTCGGCTCGTAGCGCTCGTCCTGGATCATGAAGAGGATGGCCTTGTAGTCGTCCGGCGACTTGAACATCTTCTCGTGCCACCACGTGGTGAAGTCGGCGTGTTCGCCGAGTGTGGACAGTGTGCCGGCCGGCGTCTCGTAGACGGTCCGCGTGAACTTCCTGCCGTCCTCCCAGTAGACGGTCTGGGTCACCTTGACGTTGGGGCGGTGGGTGTGGACGACGGGCACGCGGCGCTCGACGATGCACATGCCCCGGTTGCGCATGTCGCGCTCGGCGCGGCACTGGGGGATCATGCACTCGTACATGGTGAAGGGGACGCGGTCCCCGTGGCCCCCGCGCAACGCGACCTCGACCAGCTCCCTTGGCTCCATCTATGCGGCCCTCCCTGACCTGCCTCCCCTGGTTGCGCCCGGCCAGCATAGCACGCCGGCCAGCCCTGTCAAGGAGGACCTGCGCTGGGTCATCCCCAGTTTTGGAGGGGCAGAAATGAAATGGGCTGCTCGGTTTGCGTAGGCTGCTGTCATGATAACCACAGCCAGGAGAAGCCCATGTCACACAGCAGCATTGTACGCTGCATCGTTGGCGTCTGCACTTCACTTCGGCTTTCCCAGCGAAAGACGCTCGGGGAATTGGTCTTTGGCGCCATGCGTTGCCGACGCGTGAGTCTGGCCGATATCGGCCGTTCGATGCGCACAAAGACCACCGTAAAGCATAATGTAAAAAGGGTTTACCGGTTTGTTAAGAATCATCGCATCGAGGCGGCCGATGCCTGTGGGGCCCTGATGTGCCTGGCCGCAAGAGCTGGCGCTGGCCGCCTTTTTGTGGCGGTAGATTGGGTGGATGTCGGTCAGTATAAGCTGCTGCGGGGTGCCGTGCCGCTTGCGGGAAGGAGCGTGCCGATCCTGTTTGCGGCCTACCGCAAGTGGGAGCTTCACAAGAGCCAAAACGCCTTTGAGGAGGGGTTTTCCCGCCTGCTTGCGGCGATCACGCCCGATGATGTGGAGCTTGTGGTGCTTGCCGACTGCGGCTTCGGGCGGGCCGAGCTGGCCCGGACCCTCCAGGAGCTGGGCGTGGGCTACATCATCCGGGTGGGGCTGATGGTGAACTTCAGCTCCGAGAAGTACTGTGGGCTGCTCTATGATCTTGCGGTGCGCTGGGGGACGCACAAGGACCTGGGTTTTGGCAGCTACCGCAAGAGCCGCCCCGTGCGCCAACGCGTCATCGTCTACTGGAGGCGGCCAGGATACGTATCAGCCTGTCCGTGACGCCCGGGGACGTCAGTGCGCGGTTTGACGAGGTCCGCCTCAAGCGGATGTCGCCGCCGGCGATGGATGGCTGGGAGAGCCGTCCTGGGCGACGAGTTCGCCCCTGGGCGTGCTGCTCTCCACGCCCGCGCGGGCTCTGGCTCAGGAGGCCCCTTGTCACGCGCAGCGCAACCGTCTGCGGAGCATGTCGTTGACTCGGAACGAGCGCGCGCCTACAATTTCTTACTTGATAGCCCTGTAGTCAGTGCTCAAAGCCGGCAGGGGAGGAGCCCCCAGATGGCGAAGCTCAAGTGCACGATGGTCGTCGGATTTCTGATAGCGCTGTTCGCTCCTGCGGGGTGGGCCAACGGCCAAGCGGAAAACAGCCAGAATGACCAGTTGTTTCGCGCGGCACGCGATGGTCACGTCCAGCGAGTGCGGGCGCTTCTCGAGAGCGCGGCCGATGCCAATGTCAGGGACAGCCGCCTCCGGACGCCACTTCATGAAGCCGCCGCGCATGGGCACCAATTGACAGCTCAGGCCCTGCTCGATGGCGGCGCGGACATCAACGCCGTGGACAGCGCAGGACGGACACCCCTGGATGAGGCGGAAGCCGCCGGGCATTCGCGGTTGGCCGGCTTCCTGCGCGACAGGGGCGCGCTCACGGGCGGAGCGGCAGGGGCCGCGGAGCAGGGGCCGGCTCTCAAGCCCTCGCTCGAGTTCGGAACGCTGGGAGCATTCGAGAAGGAGATCGGAGAACGCGCGGTCCTCCTGGACAGCCGACACGTCTGCCTCTTCGCACCCATGAGGCGCCTGAAGGAAGCAGCCGTTGTCTTCCCTTACCTGGTGGCGGCATACGATGAGCTGCACGAGATCGTTGGAAGGCACACGGATTACAAGATCGCCGTCTACGCCTTTCCCAAGGGGAATCCGCACGGGTGGGGTGGGACGTCCTACTGCAGCATCGAGTACGACGAGGCCAATCTTCAACTCGATAGCCAGCCGGAATGGCTGAAGCACGGCGTGCCCCATGTGTCCGGCTACATAGAGGAGATGGCTCACAGCTTCGTCCACGCAACCAACGCCCAGTTCGGCTGGGAGATGATCGGCTGGTCGTTGGGCGCGGAAGTGTCGCAGAAGATCGCGGGGAACCCAATTCTCCAGGAGCAGATTGCGAACACGCGAAAGGTGCAGCGGGAGACGTACGACCGGTACGTTCGGAATGGATGCGTGCTGCCAGGCGACGTGCCGGCCGACAAGTGCGACCGCATCCACGCGTGGATCCTGTGGCAGTGCGCTGAGGAATACGGCGCCGGCTTCTGGAAGGACTTCTTCCGCGAGATCCGAGCACAGGAGCGACCGTTGCGAGAGGCCGCGGAGGCAGGCGACGCTGACACCATCCGGAACGCTCGGTACCGTGTCACGGTCGACTGCTTCGATCGGTTGCCGGGCCTGAGCTTCAAGAAGGTGCTGCAGGAAAGCGGCATATCGCTGACTACCGATGTGAAGTCATTGCATCCCGAGCGGCCACAGTGGGATCGCCGCCTGCACGAGTAGGGCATCAGCGGGTTGGCGTCCAAGCGCGGATGTGCCGAGAGCTGAAACGTCCCTGAGGCGGACCCTCGACCGGTTCCCTTCGCCTGCCTTCCGCACTCCGCCCCCGCCCTACGTGCAGGCGGCGGTGAGGCGCTCCAGGAGCTGCCGGTTGACTTCGTCGCTCTGGGTTTCGTAGAGGCCGGGGCTCTGGGTTACTATGAGATCCAGGCTTGGGCAGACCCAGATGTGCCGGCGCCCCGCACCGTTGGCCGCGAAGGAGTCGCGCGGCAGCGCCGGCCAGAGCTTGCCGTGGTCGTTCGTCCAGAAGCCGTAGCCGTAACACCACTCGTCCTCGGGGCAGTTCGCCCGGATGTCGGGCGCGGTGCGGACGGCTTCCGCCAGCCAGTCCTCCGGCGCGACCTGAGCGTCCCCCCAACGCCCGCCCCGCAGCCAGAGCAGCCCCAGTCGCGCCATGTCGCGCGCGCTGGCGTAGAGCTGGTTGTAGTAGCCGAAGATGCCGAGCAGGCTCTCGGCCGGCAGGTCGAAGTTGGTGTAGCCGTGCTCCCACGAGCTGCCGATGGGGTCGCGGATCTTCTCCTCGATCAGGCTGCCCAGGCCGCGCGAGCCCTCCGGGTCGGCGCTGTCGTAGCGCCCGTAAGCCGACGCTATGGCGTGGCAGAGCACGTTCATGCCGAACGTCTGGTAGTGGAACGTGGAGCCCGGCGCCTCGCCCGGCTTCATGTAGCCCGACGTGTTGCTGATGAGCTGGCGGAAGGTGATGTCGCGGTCTTCGGGCTTGGCGAACCGGCCGGGCTTGGGGCCCTTGCCCTCCGGCACGTCCATCATCTGCGGGTAATAGTCGACCACCTTGTCGGCGGCGGAACCGACTTTGCCCTCGGCGACGGCTATGCCCAGCATGCACGAGTAGACGGACTTGGCGGCCGAGGCGAGGTCGGGGCGGTCGTGGGTGCCGATGCCCTGCTGCCACTCGGCCACGAGGCGTCCGCCGCGCACGATCACGGCGCGGTAGGGCGTCTCGCCGGCCCGTTCGGCCAGCCATTCGCGCGTCTCTTCGAGCCCGTCAGCCGCAACGCCCGCTTCTACCGGATCGGCGCATTCCCACTCCTCGCCGGGGTACACTTCGTCCATTGCGCTCCTCCCCGTTTTTGATCTCAATCGGCCGCCGCGCCGACCGGGAGCTCTTCCTCAGTTTCCTGCTCTCCCGCCTTCACGAGCGGCAGGGCGATCACCTGGATGTGCCTTTCCTCGGTCAGGTACTTGCCCATGACCTCCATGACGTCCTCGCGCGTGTAGGACGTGTACATCTCCATGGCTTGCTTCACGTCCGCGAGCCTGGTGCCGTGGTAGTCCAGGTCTGAAAGGACGCTTGCCCAGTAGCTCGGCTCCTTCTGCGAGGTCTCGATCTGGTTGGCGAACTGCCGGTGCACGACGTCCATCTCCTCGTCGGTGGGACCTTCCTGAGCGAACTGCCGGATCAGGGTGCGGGTCAGCTCGGCCGCTTCCTGCGCCTTGTCCGGATCGGCGGTGAAGTTAGCGTAGAACAAACCCGTTCCGGGGTAGGCCGTCGCCGACCTGGCGCGGCAGAAGATGGAGTAGGTCAGCCCACGCTCTTCGCGGATCTGTTCGCGCAGGCGCGTCTCCATGATCTGGGCGGCAAGTTGGAGCACGCGCCGGTCCTTCACGTCGCGCCAATTGGCCCCGCGCCAGCCGACCAGGACGACCGCCCTCGGCGTGATCGTCTCTACTTCGACGGTCGAGAGCAGCGGGCCAGGGCGTGCATCCACCTGGCGCAGCGGCTCGAGGCCCGGGTCCGTGCGCTGCCGCTCAGGCAGCGATCCCAGGTACTTGAGGACCAGCTCCAGCGCGCGGTCCCTGTCCAGATCGCCCACGACGGCGACCTCTATCGGCGCCGAGCGGACGATGCCGTCCAGCCACTGCTGGCCTTCCGCGAGCGATCGGGCGTCCACCTGCTCGCGCGTGGGGAACCTGAATCGCGCGTCCCCGCCGCTCAGCAGCACGTTCGCCTCCTCCCGCAGGTGCGCCTCGACGTTGGTCTTGCGGCGCTCGATCTCCTGGTCCATCTGCTCCTTCCAGACCTTCAGGGCGGAAGCCTCGACCGCGGGTTCAGTCAGCAGCAGGTGGGCCAGGCGGAAGCCCTCCTCGATGTCCTCCGGCGTGCCTTCGATGCTGATGGCCAGCGCGTCGTCGCCGGCGCTGCCCCCGAGGATGACCTTCTTGCCCGTCATCAGATCGCGGATCTGGGTGGACGAGAGGTCGCGCGACGCGGGCTGGCCGAGCACCAGGGAAGCGACGCTGGTCACGGCGCGGCTATCCGCCGTCTCCCGGATGGTGCCGCCGGCCAGTGTGATCGTCGCCAGCACCAGGTCCTTCTTGTAGTCCATGTGGCGCAGGTGGGCGCGGACGCCGTTCTCGAGCGTGACGGACAGTACCTTCAGGTCCGGTTCCTCCTGCCGTTCGGCGACGGCGCCGGGGGCCGGTTCGCGTTCGAGCAGGCTTTCGGGGCGCTCTTCCGCCAGGCGCGGCTCGACGTCGGCGGACTCGGCTTCCACCCCGGCGGCCAGTATCTCCCCGTCGGTGGGGACGTCCAGGTCCTCCTTCTCGGGCATGACGACCAGCAGCAAGCGGGCGCGGGCGCCGAAGTTGCGCCTGTAGGCCGAGTAGACCTCTTCCAACGAGATGCCGTCGATCAGCTCTCTGGTCAGCTCCAGCCTCTGTTGGGCCGACATCGGCTTGCGGTCGCGCGAGACGCAGTTGTTCATGTAGCTCAGGAAGCTCTGTGCGCTTCTTGTGGGCTCGACCTGCGCGTCTTTCTCGGCGGAGGCGAGCGTAAGCTTCACGGCGTCCTCGAACTCCTGCTCCAGGAAGCCGTGCTCACGCGCGCGCTTCAGCTCGGTCAGTGCGGAGGCCAGCATCGGCTCCCACTTATCGGGCCGGCCGGTTGCCTCCGCTTCGATGTAGGTGCAGACGTTCCACAGCGCGGTTTTCATCAGGCTGGCGCCCTGGAAGGGAGCGGTGCCCTTCTGGACCATTTCGTCCAGCCGGCGGTTGACGATCAACATGCCCAGGTTGTCCACCAGGTGGCTGCGGAAGTCGCCGACCGTCAGCAGCTTCTCCAGCGGGCGCACGGACACCGCGCTTGCGCTGGCCGTGGTCAGCTCGGGATCGGTCACGACGGCGGCCCGCGTCTCCGCATAGGGCCTAACCTCCGGGTCCGCGTTCTCCTTTGGATCGGGGACGGGCTTCCAGTCCGCGAAGGCCTCCGCCGCCAGGGCCTCCATCGCTTCCAGGTCCACGTCGCCCACGACCAGCAGCACGGAGTCGTCCGGCCTGTACCAGGTATCGTAGTAACGCTCCAGATCCCCGCTCTCGGCACCTTGGACGACTTCTTCCTTGCCTATGGGCAGGCGCTCGGCCACGCGCGAGCCCGGCAGCAGCACGGGCAGCAGCTTCTCGATCATCCTCTGTTGGGGGCCCTTGCGGGCGCGGAATTCCTCCAGGATCACGCCGCGTTCCCTGCCCAATTCGTCGGGGGGCAGCGTAAGGCGGCACGCGAAGTCGGACATACACAGCAGGCCCTTGCGTATCGTCTCCTCCTCCGTGTCCGGCAGCGTCAGGACGTAGGTGGTCTGGTCGAAGCCGGTGAAGGCGTTCTGGTGGTGTCCGAAGGTCAGCCCGATGGACTCGAAGTACTTGATGAGCGTGCCGGGCGGGAAGTTTTCGCTGCCCCGGAACGCCATGTGCTCCAGGAAATGGGCCAGGCCGCGCTGCGGGTCCTCTTCGTTGATGGAGCCGCTGCCGACGTGTAACCAGATGCCGACCCGATCGGGCGGCCTCTCGTTGTGCCGTATCCAGCAGTCCAGCCCGTTCGGAAGCCGGACCATGCGGACGTTGGGATCGATGGGCAGCGGTGCGTCAAGCTCCGACCCGGCGGCGTGCGCGGCCGGTGCGAGCATAGCCGTCGCGAGGACGAGGCCAACCAGAATCCCGTGCAGCTTGCGGCGTCTTTTCATCGCGTTGCTCCCTGGGGGATTGTCCGTTGCGCAGGGGTACCCCGGCATTATAGCCCGCATCGGGGTGCGGCGAAATCGGCAGGGCGGTCGGTGCGGCGCTACCGGCAGCGCTCGATCGTCTCGATCATGGCCTCAAGGTTCTCCCGCGGCGTGCCGGGCAGGGCGTAGTTGGACAGGCCCACGATGACCCCGCCGCTGCGCCTCGCCTCGTCAAGGCAGGATCGGGCCTCCTCGACGACTTGCTCGCGAGACCCCCTGTGCAGCGTCCTGGAGCTAATGTTTCCTATCAGCACGGGTTGCGGGAAGCGCTCGCGCAGGCGGCCCAGGTCCATCCCGGCGGTGCGGTCGATCTCGTAGTATCCGTCCACGCCCGAGCTGCCGAACAGATCGTCTGCGATGGGCCATAGGTTGCCGTCGCTGGCGAAGAGGTACCGCAGCCCGTGCCGGTGGCAGGCGTCGCACATGCGCTTGAGCCGGGGCAGCAGCAGATCGTGGAAGACGTGGGGCGAGTAGAAGGGGCCGCTATCCGAGGCCATGTCGCCGCCGCCGAAGACGTATTCGACGCCGATCTCCGCAAGCGATGGCGCGGCGCGGACCAGGCGCTCGGCCTGCGTGTCCAGGTAGCGGCCGACCAGGTCCGGCTGGCTGAGCATCGCTTCCAACCAGATCGCGTCGTAGGGGATGCCCAGCCCGCCGCCGTTGTAGCGAAGCGCGTGCTCCTTTCCGTACTGTTCCAGCATGCCGCGGAACTCGGCGAAGCTCTCCGCCGTGGGGGCGTAATCGGACGCGGCGCGTTCGGCGCCGGCGACGCGCTCCTCCACCCAATCCATGTCTTTGCCCTCCGGCGGAGGGTGCTGGTCCACGGGTTGGTAGAGCTCGGTCTCCGGATCGAACCGGTAGATGCGCCATTCCCCGTCCGGATCGCCGTAGAGGAACGTGTGCTCGTCGACCTTGCGCGAGGGCCGGGCCGGCATGCGCCAGTACTCCATGCGCATCAGGTCGTGGCCGAGCGCCTTGCCCAGTTCGAAGGCGTCACGGCGCGAGCGCTCCAGGTACTCCTGATGGGCCTGCTCGCCCTCCCAGAGCGCGCGGGCCTCGCGCCACTGCTGGATGCCTCCGCCCACGTAGGCCTCCCGCCCCAGCACCATCGAGGCGACCTGGGCCGAAAAGCCGATGTGATGGACGGGGACCGTGTCGGTGGACTGGTGGTCAAACGTCGCGCGGATTCGTTCTTTGGGCAGCATGTTTCTCCCCTAACACTACAACGTGACACTTTCTTGGTCGCGGTAAGTGGCCTTCCAGTAAAGG
>CAZSET010000135.1:0-10709 GCA_964605915.1 uncultured candidatus Brocadiaceae bacterium
AGAGACTTCTGGCCGCTACTGTGGCGTGGACCTACAGGCGCCGGTTCTTGCTGCACGTGCCCCTCTGGCGTGAGGATTTGAAGTGCGCACAGGATAAGGCGTTCTTCAACGACTGGGTCACTCTGACCCCAAGGCCCACAATTGCGACCGTCCGCCGCGTTTTGACCCACGTGCGCGCCGAATCCGCCTTCCGTATAAGCGACTGGCGATACAGCAAGGCAGACTATCAGGCGCGTCTGCGTTTGTTACGGGACATGCTGGACGACCTACGTTCCCAGCCCTCAAGCGGAAGGTTTCGGCGGAGATGGCTTGCATATGACCTGTGGACCCATGCCCTCGGAACATATGGGGGGTACCCGGATCTTCATTCGCAGTTCGTGGAGTTGGCTGAGAAGTACGGAGCAGACGTTCCTTGGGGCTTCAACTCACTGCAACGAATGGTATGGCGAATAGGCGGCATTCGGGCATGTGCCATATACTGCAGAGTACGTGGGGCCTTGGGCGACTGCGCTGGCCTAGCGCGGCGAGCGATAGTTGCCACACGGACCTTTGCGCGCCGAATAGCTGGCCGACCAGTTTCTTCTGCTTTGGGGTGGTCCAATGAGCGTTAGGCTGTTCTCATTTGGCGCGACCCATGCGCGTATCCCGTCGCCAGCGCGGAGTGGATTGTCTGTGCGCGATGGGGGCGCTGGACAGGGGACTGCGCCGTGACGCTCATAACGACCGGAAGCGTGGACTGGGACGGCCCAAGAGATTACTACGGGACATCCATCCGGCGCGATGCAGTGGCCACGCTGGGCTCAGTAGGCGAAACGACGCGTCCATATGAACGGCAGGCCTCTGTTGCTCAGCCGCGATGCGCAAGGCTGAGCATCGGCATGAAGGGGAACGCGTCTTGACAAGGATCCAGGAACATCCGCATGTTTCCCCGGAGACAGTAGAGACGATCCGCACCTATCCCGTTCTGGGCTCCCGGATCCACGCCGTCCAGATGCCGGACGTTCTGCGGACCATGCGGGGCTGGATCGAGGGCGAGAACGGGCGCTGCCACTTCGTTGTCAACACCGGCATGCACGGCACCATCATCGCCCACAAGGACCCGGAGTTCAGACGCATCCTGGACTCGGTCGACCTGTTCACCCCCGACGGCTTCTCCGTCATCGCCATCGGCCGCCTAAGAGGCTTCCCGCTCAAGAAACGCGTGAACGCGGCGGACCTCATGGAAGCCGTATTCCGCGCCTCCGAGGAACGAGGCTGGACCCAGTATTTGTACGGTGATACAGACGAGACTCTGGCCCTGCTGCGAGAGGCACTCGCCCGCGACTATCCGCGCTTGAGAATCGCCGGCGCGTATTCGCCGCCATTCCGGCCGCTCACGCCGGAAGAGGACGACGAGGTGGTCCGGATGATCAACGAGGCGCGTCCCGACGTGCTGTGGGTAGGGCTGGGGCTTCCCAAGCAGGAGCGCTGGATCTACGAACATAAGGGCCGGCTGAACGTTTCCGTGGCGGTGGGAGTCGGCGCCGGCTTCCGCTTCATAAGCGGGCAGCTCAGTAGGGCCCCGTCCTGGATGGGCGAGCACGGCCTGGAGTGGCTCTGGCGCCTGATTCAGCAGCCGAAGCGCTGCTGGCGCCGGTGCCTTGTGGACGGGCCGCAGTTCCTCTGGCACGTCGGCCTGGAGATGGCCGGCCTCGCCCACTATGACTGACCTAGATCACAACAGGCGTAAGGCTCGGATCGCGGTCGTCCACCCCAGGCTCGGCCACGGCGGGTCAGAGGCCCGCGCCCTCCAGCTGATCGCCGCCCTGAAGGACGAGTACGACGTATCGCTTGTTACCGGCGGGGCAGTGCGGCTTGGCCGGTTGAACGCCTATTACGGGACTAGCCTATTACCAAGTGAGTTCGCCGTTCTACGCGCCCCGATGCCCTCGGCCTTGGCTGTCAGCCGCCGTCTTGACGCCCTGCGGGGTGCTTTCGTCCAGCGCTATTGCCGGCGCGTGGCCCGGCACTTCGACCTGATGATCAGCGCTTACAACTGCATGGACTTCGGCGTGCCCGGCATTCAGTTCTTGGCCGACTTCTCGTTCGATGAGAGACTCCGTCGCCGGTTCCACTCGACGCAAGCCGATCCTGATCGATGGTTGCATAGGGATTCCCCTTTGAGGGCGGTCTACCGGCGCGCGTTCCGGGCTTTGGCAGGGGGTAACGGCAGCGGCATTCGGCGCAATCTGACGGTCGCGAACTCAAGCTGGTCCGCCCGGTTGTGGCGCGAACGATACGGTACCGAGTGCATGGTGGTCTATCCGCCCGTGCTCAACAGCGGGCTTTACGTCCCCTGGGAGCAACGCGAAGACGGCTTCGTCTACATCGGTCGCATCTCTGCGGAGAAACGCATCGAGGAGGCAATCGACATCCTGAGGCAGGTCCGTTCGGCTGGTTACGACGTCCACCTGCATGTCGCCGGTCCACTCACGGAATCGGGCTACTGCCATACCATCCGGCATCTTGCGGCCGACTACCGCGAATGGGTCAGGCTGGAGGGCATAGTTGCAGGCAATGCCAAGGGACGGCTGCTAAGCGGGCACCGCTACGGCATCAACGCCTGCCGGGGCGAAGCTTTCGGCATATCGGTGGCGGAGATGACAAAGGCTGGTTGCATCGTATTCGCCCCGGAAGAGGGAGGGCAGGCCGAGATCCTCGCCAGCTCACACCTGCTGTTTGCCGATCAAGTCGAGGCTGCCGCTAAGATCGGGCGCGTCCTCCAGAACGACAGCCAACAGCGCAGGCTGCGCTCGCATCTCAGAGACAAGGCCGGGGAGTTCTCCGCTGCTCGGTTCCGCTCGGAGGCCCGCGCCCTTGTTCGCGAACTCCTCGAGCGCAAAGCGAAGGTAACGGCGCGATGAGGACGGCCTTGATCTCTCTGTACCGTTCCTACCCGGCGACATTTGGGGCCGCATCGGTAAGCTACAACCTCGCGAAGTTCATGCCGGGAGAGCGTTACGTGCTGCAACTTTCGGATGGCGAAGGAGAAGAGAAAGTCGTCGACGACCTGACAATCATCAGTTTTCGGGCGAGTCAATCGAGCCGGGCCGCCAAACTGCTCTCGCTGGCCCGCTTGCTGCCGCGGATTGCACGGCGAACCCGGGACCTGCATCCTGACGCCGTAGTCCTTGAGGGCGCGTCCTGGACGGTCTACTACGTGGCGTTGCTCAGACTCATGCGGTGGGCTGGCCTGCGTACGCCCGTGGTATATCACGGGCACAACGTGGAGTACCTGCTCCGTCGCGAGAGGAGCGGACGCTTGGTCACTGGGCTGACACGATGGGCTGAGCGGGCTCTCTTGAGGTCGTGCGATGCGGCGTACGCCGTGTCGGACATTGATGCGGGGCGTTTCTGCGCCCTCTATGGGATAAGGCCGGGTGTGCTGCCCAACGGTGTTGACGCCGAACGGTTCGCAGTCGCGACGGCAGAAGAGGCCACGCGGGCCCGCACTCGGTATGGATTGACCTATCCCACTGCGCTTTTCATGGGTGGGTACCCTTACCTGCCCAACAGGGAGGCAATCGATGCTTTGGTCCAGGACATAGTACCTCGTGTGCGGCGCAGCGGGGTCCCCCTTTCCCTGGCGGTGATAGGCGGTGAAGTGCCCTATACGCGCTCCTGGCTGCGGAACCCCGGCGTGATACTTGATGCCGAACTCCCTGCTTTCCTGAAGGCGTGTGACGTCTGCGTCGCGCCCATCTTCTCGGGCTCCGGTACGCGCCTGAAGGTGTTGGAGTATCTGGCAGCCGGTAAACCAGTCGTCGCTACTCCGAAAGCAGTCGAAGGGCTCTGCCTTGCTGGCGCCGGTAGCGTGACGCTTGCCGAGAACAGAGCGCGCTTTGCCCGGTGCTTGGCGCAAGTGGCCAAGAGGGAAAGCGAGGTCGGGGTTCCTGGCTGTGAGTATAGGGCGCCGGAATTGGCTCGGTATGGTTGGCGTGCCCTGGCGGCAGCCTTCGGGGATGACATAGCGCGGGTGACAAGAAGGGCAAACGTCCAGTCCAGTGTCTTGCGGGAGGCCGCGAAGTAGCGGTGGAACCTCAGCTGCCCCATGCTCTTGGGACACTGGCGGAGAACATAGCGGCGCACATTAAGGCCTGGCTGCTGGGGCGTATGCTTCCGAGCTGGAGGAAGGCACAGGTTTGGAACTCAAGGGCTCATTACTCGGTGCGTGTGCTCGGAGATATGGATAGGTCGGCCCCAGCGTTTCTTGGCGGCGGCAAGTGGTCGAAGAGGTCGGTTTCGACGAGTTTTTCGACGGCTTCAGTTACCTGGAGGATCTGGATTTCAGCTACACGGTGGGCCGGCGATACCGGCTCGCCGTCGTCGCCGGGGCCGGCTATGCTCATCATCCCCCCGGGAGAGGAGACACATTCGATTTCCTGCACTTCGGCAGGATAGAGATCCGAAACCGGATCTTCTTCGTGAGAAAGCATGGCCTCTCTGTCTCCAAATGTCGGGGCGCCGCATTTGCCAAGGTGGTCTTGACCGTTCTGTCCCCGAGTATTCTCGAAAGGCGCTTCCGGCAGAGGATCGCCGGTAACATCGTGGAACTGGCGCTTTCCTGCTGACCAGGGGGACGCACTGCGTGAATGTCGCAATCGTCACATATCACTATACAGCCAATTACGGAGCGGTTTTGCAGGCGTACGGGCTCAGTCGTTTCTTGCAGGAAGAGGGTCACAATGTCAGGATCGTAGACTACCGGCCCTGGCAACTCAAAACGAGCTATTTGCTCTGGGGCGAAAAGTGCTGGCGCCATCCTCTGGCCTTGCTGAAGGCCCGCTATCGGTTCTGCAAGTTTGCGCGCGAATACCTGCCCCTTTCCGACCGCACCTACTACACGGCTTCCTCGCTCCGGGGGGATCCCCCGAGGATGGATGCTTACATCTGCGGCAGCGACCGGATATGGAACTGGTATCCGTTCCCGGGCAGGCATTTCAACTCCGCATACTTCTTGGACTTCGCAGATCCCCGACAGGCTGCTCTGATAGCGTACGGGCCTAGCTTCTCGCGACTGGATATCGTGCCTGAGCATAGGCCCGAGCTGGTTCGCCTTCTCATGAGGTTTAGCAACATCTCGGCTCGCGAAACGCGCGGCAGGCGCATCATAGAGGATCTACTCGGGGTAGAGGTGCCTATCGTTGTTGATCCGACGTTGCTGCTGGACGCTACGGAGTACCGACGTGTCATGCTTCCCGCACGAGTGGTCGATACCAACGAGTACGTATTCGTGTACAACCTCGAGAACTCCCGCGGGTTCGCTGGTATGGTAAGGAGGGTGGCGGACGCCACCGGACTGCCAATTGTGGCGGCGGGGTACCCTCTGGTTTCTGGCGCAATACCGGCTTTCGGAAGCGGTCCTGCCCAATGGCTATGGTTGCTGTCAAACGCCCGATACGTGTGCACTAATTCGTATCACGGAGTTTTGTTTTCCCTGATTTTCCGTAAGCAGTTCCTTGTCTATCCGAGGGCCTACAGCAACAGTCGACTCGAGACGATTCTGAAGGAAGTGGGATTGGAAGACCGTTTTGCGCGGGACGGTACGATGCCATCCTTAGCCCCAGTGAACTATGACGACGTGCATCAGTCGCTCAACAGCTCAATCCGATTCTCGCGTGGTTTTCTGACATCCGCATTGCACGACCTGCCACATGGCTAACACACGGTCCGTAACCAATGCGTCCTTGATGCGGGTGGTCGCCCCCGAGAAACACGGATGCGTCGGATGCTTTGCATGTTTCAATGCCTGCCCAAACTCAGCCATTAGTATGGTCCTTGATGCGGACGGCTTTTACAGACCTATTATAGACGAGGCTAGGTGCTCACGCTGCGGTCAGTGCGTATCCGCTTGTCCGTTGTGTACGGGGCCCATCGGTGGCAACCGCCCCAGCCGCATAAAGCCTATCGTCTACGCAGGTTGGGCTTCCGATGGTTCGACGCGCCGTTCTAGCTCCTCCGGAGGCGTCTTTTCCATACTGGCTGAACAGGTCATCGACGAGGGTGGAGCGGTTGTGGGCTGCGTCTGGGATCAGGGCTGGATTCCCCGCCACCGTATGGTTCACAACATCGAGGATAACCTGCCCATGCGGGGTTCAAAGTACGTTCCAAGCTACGTGGGGTCGTCGTACGCGGACGCTCTCGCCTTTGTGCGTTCGACGGGCAAGCCGCTTCTCTTTAGCGGGACCCCCTGCCAGATTGCTGCGCTCCAACGCCTGGCCAAGGATGAGGATTTGGCACGGATCACGACTTGTGAAGTGATATGCCATGGCGTGCCCTCCTTGCGCGTTTTCCATTCTTACCTGGAGTGGCTCTTCGACGGCGATGCGGTCGTGGAGTTTACCTTCCGGAGCAAGGTTTTCGGGTGGATTTCGGCATTCGCACGGTCGGAATCGGGGCACGAGTACAGCGTGCCCTCATGGAAGGACCCTTTTCTTAGAGGATTCCTACAAGACATGTTCTTGAACACTACTTGTTATAGCTGCCCATTTCAGCGGCTTCCCAGGCTAGCGGATGTCACACTGGGTGATTGCTGGGGCGTGCCAACAGAGCTCTACGACGCTCGGGGAGTGTCTCTAGTTGCCGCCAATACGGAAAAGGCCAGGGCGCGCCTGGCGGGTGCTGCTGACGGCGGAGCACTCCGACTCATCCCCTATGATATCCGCCGTGCGGCCGCAAAGAACCCGAGGCTCGTGATTGGCAAGCGTTACTGCGTGCCGCGGGGGCGGCGGGCGCTTCTGCACGACGTTCGCAACGGAATGGAATTTGGCGAACTTGTCGACAAGCACTACCCATCCTATTGGAGAATCCAACTGGCCCGGCTGGTGGGCAAGGCGTGGCGCACCGCCCTCCTTAAGCGGCATGGGCTGTGAGGTCCCAGGCATGAGAGTCCTGGTTTGCGCTTTCGCCTGCCATCCGGACGGGACGTCAGGCCTGGGCAGCGGCGAGGACATACTTGGCTGGCGGATCGCTTGCCAGGCGGCGCGCTTCCACGACGTGCACGTTCTCACGCATGCCGGCAATCGCCGTGGCATCGAGGCGGCTCAGAAAGAGGGGCAAGCGGCAGACGTCACCTTCCACTACGTCGCGCTCCCGGGTCAGTTCGAATGGTGCGTCAGGCATCACCGTGGGCCCATCCAGCTCTACGCCTATGCCTGGCAAGTGTGGGCGGCCATGGTGGCGCTCCGGCTGCACCAACAACACCGCTTCGATCTGTTCCATCACGCCACCTACGCAAACGACTGGATGGCCAGTCACACGGGGGCTCTGCTCCCGGTCCCTTACGTGCGCGGTCCGGGCGGCGGCGCCCACCGCATGCCGAAGGAACTGATGGTCGACTACCCACTGAGGGGCCGGTTCTGGGAGTGGCTGCGGTCGAAGGGACAGTGGCTGTACCGCCATGACCCGTTCTTCCGACTGGGGCACGAACGTGCACGTGCAATTCTGGTCTGCAACCGCGAAGCTCTGGATAACCTGCCACCCAAATGGCGTCGCAAGGCCGAGCTGTTCCCGGTCAACGGCATCTCGCAGGAGGACCTCCGGATCATTGACCGCGTGGCCCCCCGGCACAGTCGGAACGGCACGCTACGAATCTTGACGGCCGGTTCGCTCCTGCCCCTCAAGCGCTTTGACCTCGCCATCTGTGCCTTTGCGCGTTTCGCTGCGAGTCATGGCAACGCTGTCCTCAATGTCGCCGGCGACGGACCGGAAAGGGAACACCTTCAGCGACTGGCCGCCAAGACAGGCGTACGCGAGCGCGTGCGGTTCCTTGGCCACCTTGCGCGCCCGAAGCTGCTGGAACGCATGGCGTGGTCGGACATCTTCCTGTTTACGAGCACACGCGACGGCGGAGGCGCCGTGGTGGTTGAGGCCATGGCGGCTGGATTGCCGGTCGTATGTATCGATGTGGCCGGACCTGGAGCACACGTGGGCCCGGGATGTGGACTGAAGGTCGCACCGCAGATACCAAGAATAACGATTTCAGGACTGGCCGAATCCCTGAGCAGTCTTGCTGCGGACGACTGGCGGCGCGCGGCCATGGCGCGCAGGTCTCGCGAAAGGGCACAGCGCGAGTACCATTGGGATCGCCTGGGAGAGAGGCTGGCGGGGATCTATGAGCGTGCCTTACGAAGCTAGTGGGCTCTGGCGCCGGGCAGTTCCACGGCCCGGAGTCGCAAGTCCCGTTGCTGCATCACTCAACTGGGCTAGATCACTTCCTCTGGCTTCGGTCCTGTGGCTGCTGGTGTGGGCAGGCGTAAACAGCGGGCCATGGTATCTGTTTAGCCCTTCAGGCCCCGTTGATTACCTGCACGGGGCACGTGCTCTGTTCCCGCTTCTTGCAGCACTGGTGGCTACTCGCCTTGGAGTAGGAGGCCCGCTGGCCAGCCGCCTACTGCGAGGGCCCGTCGGGTTGTTCGCCCTCTACGGCTTTCTGGCGCTGACAGTGTCCTTTGCATCACGACGACCGGCTACTGCAATCTACTGGGGAGTGACTTACCTGTCAGTGTTCCCCGTTCTGCTATGCATGGTCTCTGGGCGTCGTCGCGAGAACCCATATTGGCTGTCTGAACTCAGTTACGTCTGCGCGGCCGCTATCACAGCCACGCTGCTGGTCTTCTTACGTCATGCTACCGGTGACCTGCTGCCGCACTATGGCTTCTCTCACGTGGTCACAGACATCGGCGGGATGCCCGGCGTGCGGAGTTCCGGCACCGGGCGTTTCGCGGGCATCGTGGCTGTGGTGGCGTTAGCCCGTTTCTTCGAGTCCCGCGGGATCGCCAAGGCTTCGTGGCTGCTGCCCTTCGCCGTGTGTGTCGCAGTGGTCTACGTAGGGCATTCGCGCGGCGCTGCCTTGGCGACGGCGGCTGGGGTCGTGGCGCTGCTGATGCTCCGGGGCTTCAGCAAGAGACTCGTGGTCTCTGTGCTGCTTGCAGTAATGGTGCTTCTTGCTGTGCGGTCTTTTCCGACCCGAGCGCTGGCCTACCTGCAACGGGGCGGGACCTTGGAGCAGACGCTGCACATGTCCGGTCGGACTGTGGTATGGGGGCAGGGCTTCCGCCTGGTAGGCGAAGCCCCGGTGCTTGGGTTCGGTTTTCACGCCGACAGAATCTACCTGGCGGGGAAGCATCTGCACAACGCCTATGTGCAGGCGCTTCTCCAAGCTGGGTTCTTGGGGCTCGGACCGTTCCTGGCCGCTTGGCTGCTGGCATGGCTTCAGTTCATTAGGACCCGAGTGCGCTGGCGATCCCTGTCGCCAAAGGATAGGAGCCACCTCGTGGAAGCCGGTGCCGTGTTGGTGTTCCTAACGGCCCGGAGTATTCCGGAGTGTACCGGTTCCTTCTTCGGCGTTGACCTACTGGTCCTGCTGCCGATCCTCGTCTACATCCAGTCTTTGCAGCCGCTGGTTCGGCGTCCATTGGTGAGTCTCAATCAGGGGCCACCGCGGATGCGGCGTCACCTGCTCGACGGCGCGGCTGATGAACAGTCGGGCCAGGCGCGTCTTCGCTGACTCGATCCTGTCTTCCGGGCCACCCCCCATGGTTGAGAGCTGCAAGGCGATCTCCGCCGGATAGTCGCTGCGCTTCAGCATCTCCCGTGCTCCGTAGATGAACTGCCCCAGCTTACCTCCGCAACCCCGCCTTCCGATTATCTTCCTCAGTGCCTCCTCCTGTCGGTTTCACTCTCCGCTGCTCAAGTGTCCGGAGTCTTTCCTCACCCGTCATAGGTTCACTTTCGCCGGGTCGCTGACGGGCGACCGGTGTGTTAGGCTCAAGCTCAACGCAGCACTCTGCGCGAAGTTGGATTCCTGTAAGCGCTTGTTTTGCAATGGCTTGCGTCTATGGGTTGAAATAGCTCGGGCCAGCGACTATACTCGGAGTATGTATAGTCAGCTAAAGGAGTCCCCATGACTACCAAACGTCAGATCAAAGCCAATCGCCGGAACGCGAAGGAAGGTGGACCCAAGACCAAGGAGGGCAAAGCCGTCAGCCGACTTAACGCGCGTAAGCACGGCATCTTCGCCTCCGCTCTAACTCACGAAGATGACGAGGAACTCGGTACCGTCCACGAACAGCTCTGCGCCTGGTACCGTCCGGCCGGACCGGTCGAAGGGATGCTGGTCGAGAAGCTGGCGCAGACCTACCTGCGCCTTCAGCGCTGCGCCCGGGCCGAGGCGGAATACCACATCCGCACGTGGGAGCGGCCGCTGGACGACTGGGACCACCTGGAACAGGTGGCTGACCGTAGAAGGCTGAAAATGCACGTCAGCAACTTCTCCCGCGCTGACTTCCAGCGCTCCGTGGAGTTGTTCGCACGCTACGACACGACGCTCACCAACCAGATGATCAAGCTCATCCACGAGATCGAGCGTCTTCAGCGGCTCCGTCTGGGCGAACGTGTGCCCCCGCCGCTCGCAGCCGACGTGACTGTGCATCACGGCGCCCCGCCCCCCGAGCACGTACTAGCCGAGCCCGTGTTAGATGCCGAAGCCCTGGCGGCCGACCGTAACGACGAGATGGCGGAGGCGGCCGAGGGTTCCTGAACGCCAAATTGCGAAACGAACCCATTCTATCCTATAGGATTACTAAGATAAGGCTTACGTAAAGTGGGCGCCTCCAGTAGTGCTGTCTGCCACGTCTTTATGGCACGGGGGCGCGGAGCTCCGAGGTTGC
>CAZSET010000136.1:0-10701 GCA_964605915.1 uncultured candidatus Brocadiaceae bacterium
CGAGGCGGGCGAGCGGCTCGGCTTCCTGCCGGGCGACATATACGACAAGGTCAACCCTTACCTGAGGCCCCTCTACGATGCGCTGCACGACCTGATGGACGTGCGACAGGTCAAGCGCTACATCGACAACGACATCATCGAGATACTGCCCCTGGCCTTCGTGCGCGGCCGTACGCTCGACAACGCTTTCATCATCCTGGACGAAGCCCAGAACTGCACCGTCGGCCAGATGAAGACCTTCTTGACCCGGCTCGGCGTTCGTGCGAGACTGGTCGTCACAGGGGACATCACTCAGGTGGACTTGGCGCCCGGCGAGAAGAGCGGGCTGGTGGATGCTCAGGAGCGGCTCAGGGACGTGCCCGGCATTCGTTGCGTGTGGCTGACGGAGAAGGACATAGTCCGCCACCGGCTCGTGCGGCTCATACTCAACGCCTACCATCGGGACCCGGCCAGTTCGGTCGGTTCGGAGGGCGGCCACGAGGAACCCCCGGATGCGAGAGGATAAGCCACAAGAGACCGGCACGAAGCGCGAGAAGCGGCTCATGCGGGCCGCCAGGCGCTCGCGCCTTGGGCTGCAGGGGATGAAGGTGGGCCGGGTGATCGTCTTCCTCCTGTTCGCAGCGGCTGCCTATGCGATCCTCACGGCGGGCAGCGCGCCGCTGAAGGTCGAGGTCGGCGAACCGTCGCCGCGGGATTTCAGGGCGCGCGTCAGCTTTGTGCGCACGAACCTGGAGCGAACGCGGGCGGCCCAGGACCAGGCGCGACTGGCCGAACCGCCCGTCTTCCGCCTGACCGAGGAAGAATGGAACGAGGGGGTGAGCAGCCTGCTGAAGGGAGTGCCCGAAGGTCCGAAGTCCATGCTCTGGCAGGCTTTGCCGGCGGACTTCGACGCTGCGGGCCTGGCGAAGGCCATGCCCGCCCTGAGGGAGAGGGTGGAGCGGATCGAGCAGGCCCTCGAGGACCTGTCGCAGCACCACCTGGTGAGCCGTGAAGATCTCGACCAGCCCCTGGTCCAGGACAAGCAGACTTCGAACGTGCTGTTGCTCAAGCCCTCCGGGGAGGAGGAGATCGTGCCCCGGTCGGGGCTGGTCGTGCTGGACGGGGAAGCGGCTGAGTTCCGCAAGGCGTTTGAGGACGTGGTCAAGGGCCTCCAGCCGGCGCAGGCCGCGTTGGTCCGGCAGGGGTTCGCGCTGGTTCTGAGGCCGAACGCCGTCTTGGACGTCGAGCGAAGCCACCAGGCCGCCCAGCTTGCCGCCGAGCAACAGCCGCCGATAACCGAGCCGGTCAAAGCGGGCTCTCCCATACTGGTCCAGGGCAGCAGGGCGCGCAGCCAGCACGTTCACGACCTCCAGAGCGAACGGGACCAGTACCGGTCCAGTCACATGGGGCGGGTCGTTCGCATCCAGCAGTTCGTCGGCCTGGGCGTGCTGCTGCTCATCATCCTCGCGGGGGCAACGGCCTACGCGAGGAGGTATCGCCCCGACCTGCTGGCCAGCCGGCCCCAGACGCTGTCATTCGTGGTTCTGACGCTCGCGCTGGTGGCGACGGCCCGGATCTGCGTGGTCAAGGGGCTGAGCCCGCTCTGGGTGCCGCTGCCCCTGATGGTGATGACGATGTGCCTGGTCTACGACCAGCGTTTCGGCGCCGTCGTCGCGGTGTTCTACGCGCTGCTGGTGCGGCTGGCCAGCCCGGGGGCGGACTTCGAGTTCTTCGTGCTGTTCGTCGGGGGCGTGATCGCCGCGCTGGTCACCGGCAAGGTGCGCACGCGGGGGACGCTCATCAAGGCCGGCATCGTGACGGGTCTGGCCCAGTTCTGCTGCGTCTGGGGGCTGGGGTTGATGTGGTCGATCAACGGCGAAATGGTGCCGTTGCAGTTCTGGCGCTCGCCCCTCGTGGAGAGGTCCCTGGTGGCGCTGGCCAACGGCGTGTTGTGTGGCTTCGTCGTCAGCGGCATACTGCCTGCGATCGAGCGTTTGTTCGGCATCACGACGGACATTCGGCTGCTGGAATGGAGCGACCCCAATCAACCTCTGCTGCAGCGCATGCTGCTCGATGCGCCGGGTTCCTATCATCACAGCATGGTGGTGGGCAGCCTGGCCGCGGACGCCGCCGAGGCCGTGGGCGCCAATCCGCTGCTGGCCCGCGTCAGCGCCTACTTCCATGACGTGGGGAAACTGAAGAAGCCCGAGTACTTCGCCGAGAATCTGGCCGCAGGCGCCCGGAATCCCCATGACGAGCTCTCCCCGACAATGAGCAGCCTCATCATTACGGCTCACCCGAAGGACGGCGCCGAGATGGCGGAGAACTATGGCGTGCCAAGAGAGGTGTGCGACATTATCTTGCAGTCGCACGGCTCAAGCGTCGTCAAGTACTTCTGGGGCAAGGCCAAGAGCGAAGAGGACGAGCGCGACGAGATGCAGGAGCGGACCTTCCGTTACCGGCTGCCCAAGCCGCGCAGCAAGGAGGCCGCCATAGTCATGTTCTGCGACGCCGTCGAGAGCGCGGCCCGGTCCCTCGACGCCCCCTCGGTAAGTCAACTGCGCAACCTGGTCCACGATATCATCCTCGACCGGCTGCACGACGGACAGCTCGACGAATCCGGCCTGACCATTACCGACCTCAAGCAGCTCGAGGAGACACTCGTGCGGGGGCTGACGGCCGTCTTCCACAGTCGCGTCAGCTACCCCGATCAGGAGAAGGTCGAGCGGAAGGAAAAGGGGAGGGAAAGGGCAGCCGCGCGGGCAGCAAAGCCCTCCGACCGGGGTGGACGCGATGCGGGTGGAAGTGGCCATTAGACACGGCCCTATCGAGTGCGATCCGGAGGCCATCCGTGCCCTCGTCCGCACGGTGCTCAAGGGCGAAGGCAAGGACGCCGAACTGAGCATTGCCCTGGTCGGCGACGAAGAGATGGTTGGGCTGAACCGGCGCTACCTGGGCCGCGAAGGCGTCACGGACGTCCTGGCCTTCCCGTACGAGAGCGACGAGCGTTCCTTGAGCGGCGAGATCATCGTCAACGCGGAACTGGCCGAGCGTGAGGCCGCTGGCAGGTCCCACGGACCCGATGATGAGCTGATGCTTTACGTTGTCCACGGTCTGCTGCACCTGCTGGGCTACGATGATCGGGAGGCGGAGGCTGCCGTGCGGATGCGCGAGCGCGAGCGGGCCATTCTGGAAGCGGCGGGCCGGGCCGTGGATTTCTGAACCTTCTTGGGAGGTGGCAGCCTTGTTCGGTGGCGCCGAGTTACCCATCCTTTGGACGGCCGTGTTCCTGGCCGCCCTGGCCGAATCGGCCCTGCGCTTTGCGTCGTTTGCGAAGATCGAAGAGGAACTCAACACTCCCGAGGACAGGGAGCGTTTCGCCCGGTACCTGGACCAGGAAAAGGCCCTCGCGGTCTTCTGCGTCCTGGTCGGCGTGGCCTGTGGGGCTGCCTTCGTAGTCGTGATCACGCAGCGGGCCGCGCAGGAGACGGGCCGCGTTCTGCCCGCGGCCTTTGCCGCAGCCGGGTTGCTGGGCATTGCTCAACTGGGGGCCCGCGCAATCGGCCGCAAGTGGTCCACGGCCATCTTGCTGGTCCTTTTGCTGCCCCTCTACTGGCTCTCCTTCCCGCTGCACCCGGTCAGTGCGCTGGGCCAGCCCCCCGTCGCCGGTGAGACCGAGGAGCCGGAACCGGAGGTGGTCGACGCCGCCAAGGAGGAGATCCGCGTTGCTCTGGAGGATGGGACGGCAGAGGGGGCCCTCGAAGCGGAACAGAAGCACATGATCGAGGGCATTCTGGAGTTCCGGGACGTGGACGTGGCCGAGATCATGACTCCCAGAACGGAACTGGAATGCCTGGATGCCGACATGCCCCTGGACGAAGCCGTCAGGGCGCTCGACGAGCTCCATCACAGTCGCATACCGGTCTACGAGGACGTTCTGGACAAGGTGGTCGGCATCGTCTACGTCCGGGACCTTCTGTCGGCCGCCGCCGAGGAAGCCGAGGGGCGGGTTCTGCTGCGTGGCGTGATGAGGGAGCCGCTCTTCGTGCCTGAGACCAAGACCGTCGGCAGCCTCCTGCAGCAGTTCCAGGATCAGCACGTCCAGATCGCGGTGGTGCTGGACGAGTACGGTGGCGTCTCCGGCGTCGTCACCGTCGAGGACATCCTGGAGGAGATTGTCGGCGAGATCGAGGACGAGTACGACGAGGAGGACCATGAGAGCCGCGTCCTGCGGCAGCCCTCCGGAGGCGTCGAGTTCGACGCCCGAGTGCACATCGACGAGGTTAACGAACTCCTGGGGCTGGACATTCCCGAGGACGAGGACTACGATACGATCGGCGGATACGTGACGGCGCACGTGGCGCGCGTGCCCGAGCCCGGGGAGGAGTTCCAGGTCGACGGCATGCTCGTCCGGGTGCTCCACAGCGACAAGAGACGGGTGCGGCGCGTTTTCCTCGAGCGCATGATGCCGCCCCCTGCGTGACGGGCGGCGCCCGGCCGCCGCCGTGCGGCTATGCGGCCTCAGAGACCATCTTGCCTCCCACCCATGGCGAAGTATCACCACACCGAAGGCATCTGCCTGCGCAGGATCGACTACAGCAACACCAGCCAGGTGGCCAGCTTCCTGACGCCGGACGCCGGCCAGCTCTCCGTCATGGCCAAGGGCGTCACGCGCGCGCCGAAGAGGGGCGTGCGCACCGGGTTCGACCTCCTGGCGCGGTACGAGCTCATCTACACCGAACGTCCAAGCGGCGCGCTCCAGAACCTGACGCAACGGTGGCTTCGCGAAAGCTTCCGGGGGTTTCAGGAAGCGCTGGACAGGGCGCTGTGCGGCTACTACGCCGCCGATCTCATCCTGAACTTCACTGCAGAGGGCGAGCCGTGCCCGGGCCTCTACGCACTGACGCTTCAGGTGCTGCGCCGCCTGGCGTCGGGCCAGGCGCTCGGCGCCAACGTGCTGGTGGCCGAGCTGGCGGTGCTGCGGGAACACGGTTCGTCTCCGAGATTCGATGCCTGCGTGGCGTGCGGCCGGGCCCTGCCGGCGAGGGGGGCGGTGCTCTTCAGCCCGGCCGATGGCGGCCCTCTCTGCAGGAACTGCGAGAAGGAACTCCGCCCCAGCCTGCGCAAGCGCACGACGCCGGCAGGGGCCGATCTTCTGAGGGGCCTCTCCGTGCTGGACGCCTACGTCCGGGAGAGGATGCAGCGGCCCGACGAGCCCCCCCCGGCGCCACCGGCCACGGAGCAAGCGACCGCCATGAGCGCCCTGTTGCGCTTCCACATGCGGGACCTGCTGGGCAAGGAGCTTCGGCTGTGGCCCTACTTCGAGCGCCGACTCCTGAGCCGGTCGCTGGCCGCATTGCACCGCCGCGCCGGCCGCGCGTGAGCGCCGGCACGCGTCAAGGAAGTTCCGGTTCGTCTCGCCCTTCCCGAGCCGGGACGGCCTCACTCCTGGAACAGCCCGGCGTCGCGGTAGATGACCTTGCAGGCCTCGAGCGTCTTCAGGGCGTCAGCGCCCGGGGCCAGGAACTCGCCCTCGCCCCTCACCCAGCGCCCGAATGCTTCGATGAGCAGCGCCCTGGAATTGCCGTCCTTGCCGCCGCTGAAGTCCACGTTGGTCCATTCGCCGGCGGGAACCGCCTGGCCGTTCACCTCGCCGCCCTCCGTCAGGAACAGAGGGGTGCCTTCCGCACCCGAGGCGCCGACGTCGAGCTGCCCCTTCGTGCCGATGAGCCGCTGGCAGCTTCCCTTGAGGCCGCCGGGCACGGAGGAGCCCCCCACGATGGTGCCCACGCCCCCGCCCGAAAGGGTGACGGACGCGCTGAACAGGTCCTCCACCTCGACCCCCTCGGGGCTGTTGTAGGTGCCGCCAATCGCCTTGGCGCTTACCACTTCCTGCCCGCTCACGTAGCGGAACACGTCGAGCGTGTGGATGGTGTTCATGACCAGGAAGCCTCCGCCCGCAGTCTGGCGGCGCAGACGCCAGTCGGTCTTGGCCCGGTCGGTGTAGCCGCCCGTCCAGTAGCTCTCCTTCTTGTAACCCATCTCCACGATCAGCCAGGCCATGATCGTGCCCATGTTCCCGGCTTCGATGAACGCGCGGAGGCCCTCGGTGGAGGGCACGTAGCGGCGCACGAAGCAGACGCCGAGCCGCCGGTCCGCCCTGTCGGCGGCCTCCACCATGTCCCGGCCCTGGGCGACAGTGCAGGCGATCGGTTTCTCGACCAGGGCGTGCTTGCCGGCCTCGACCGCCGCGATCGCGATGGGCGCGTGCAGGTAATGCGGCGTCGAGACGATGACGGCTTCCACGTCGTCGCGGGCCAGCAGTTCCTCCTGGCTTTCACATGCGACGGCTCCCTCCACTCGTCCCGCCAGGTCCTGGGCGAGCTCCGCCTTCACGTCGAATGTGGCGGCCAGCGTTGCGTTGCTCGCGGCGATGAGGGCCTCGAAGCTCCGAACCGCGATCTCACCGCAACCGATCATTCCGAAACGAACATCCCCTTCTGCCATCGTGCTTCCTCCTGCGGTAGTCACCGCTTGCACAGTCACTTGGTCATGGTTCGGCTTCCGCGACCCGCCGGCCGCGGCAGCCTGAATTGAGTTCGGTTTCGCCGTCTGCTAAGCCGGCACGAAGCGCATACGACAGCCGGCCGCCTTCGAGCTGGTTGAGCAGAACCTTGCCGGCGCTCGCTGTTCCGACTCGAGGGCGCCCCGCAGTTTCCTTGCGGGGCGGGCCTCGTCCTCCGGCCTGTCATCCGGTATCTCGTTCTGGATCCCGTTCCAGGAGCGGACGCCCTCTTTGCAGTACGATGGCTTGCGGCCGCTCTGCCGTTCGGGGGCCGCGCCTCGGTGCCAGATTCTACAAGGAGGCGGGCAGAGAGGGCAAGGTCGGTGGAGCCGGCAAACGCCCCAGGATCATTGTGGCTCCGCGCGCGACGGGGGCGCCGCCTGCTCCCTTGCGCTGCCGCAGCCCCGTCATGCTTTGCAGAGCAGGTACAGCCCGCCAAGGATCACCAGGGCGCCGCAGACACGCTTGACGACCAGGCTGCCCTTCGAACGCTCGGTCCAGTTCAAATAGCGCTGGACCAGCTCGGTGGACGTGCCGGCAAGGACGATCACCGAGCAGTGGCCCACGCCGTACATGACCAGCAGAAGAACGCCGAAGAGAACGCTGGCAGGGGCCGCCCGGAAGGCCACGCCCAGCATCGGCGCCATGTAGGCGAAGGTGCAGGGCCCCAGCGCGACGCCGAAGATCAGTCCCAGGACCAACGCGGCCAACATGCCCTTGCGCTTCATCTCCACCTGGCCCGGACCGGACCAGGGCATGGGGATCACGCCGAGCAAGTGCAGGCCCACTGCGAAGAAGATCACCGCCACGACGTAGTTCCCGTAGGCGCCGACGTCTCCCATCATTCGCCCGGCAGCCGCCGTGACGGCCCCGACGGCCGCGATGGTGATCAGGATGCCCGCGGCGAACAGTGTCGAGATCAGGAACGCCCGCCTGGTCGACATGCGTCCCTGCCCGTCGATGAAGCCGACGATGAGGGGGATGCTGGCCAGGTGGCAGGGGCTGAGCAGGATGCTCAGCACGCCCCACGCGAAGGCCGCCGACAGCGCCGCCAGGGGGGCGCCCTCGACCGCACGCGTCAGAGCAGTGAAGACCTGCTCCATGCTCACTCCGCTCCCATCTCGGCCAGCCTTGCAGTGATGTCCTCGCGCGGCATGAAGCCCTCGTGCCGGTGGAACTCCCTGCCCTGGGCGCCGTAGAAGATCTGCGTCGGGATGGCGCGGATGCCCACCCGCTGCGTCACGGCCGGGTACTCGTCGATGTCGATGATCAAGACCTCCGCCCTGCCGGCGTAATGCTCCTTGAGCTCGTCCAGAATGGGCTTCATCATCTTGCAGGGGATGCAGATGCCCCGGCCGAAGTCGGCGACGACGGGGCGCCCCGTTGCCAGCGCCCCATCCAACGGGTTGTCGGGCACCGGTGTCTCGGATCGCACGCTGCTGCCGGCTCCCGCCGATGGCTCGGGCGGTGAGCCGGGCCGCGCCTTGGCCGTGAAGACCACGCCGAGCGCAGCCGTCAAAGCCACGATCGCTGCCACCTTCCAGACGGCGCAAAGACCGCAGGCCGGTCTTGCCGCCCGGCCCTCTGCGTCCGGAACCCGTGCGTCATCGGCGACGCTCCGGCCAGCAGCATCGCCCGTTGTGGGGTCTTCTGGGCGTTCTGGCATCAGGCTTCCTCCCGCACGAGCATTCCCTTGATCTCCTCAACGCCCGGCACCTTGCCGGCGACCTTGACCCCGCCGTCGACGACCAGCGCCGGCGTCATCATCACGCCGAACTTCATGATTTCGCTGACCTTGGTGACCTTCTCGAGTTCGTATTCGATGCCGAGCGCCTTCGCGGCAGCCTCGGCGTTTGCCGTCAGCTTCCTGCACTTCGGGCAGCCCGTGCCCAGGATTCGTAGCTTCTTCACGACTTTGTCCTCCAATCGGAAGGAGTGGACGGGATTCCATTCACAAGCTGTTCGCGTTCTCCTCAGCCGAACAGTCGGCCGAACAACATGCCGGATGCGGCGGCCATGACGACCACCAGCGACACGTAGACGATCGTTTTCTTCGCCCCCAGGACGCTACGGATCACCAGCATGTTGGGCAGGCTGAGGGCCGGGCCGGCCAGCAGCAGCGCTAGCGCGGGCCCTTTGCCCATGCCCGCGCCGAGCAGGCCCTGCAAGATGGGCACCTCCGTGAGCGTGGCGAAGTACATGAACGCGCCGGCGACGGACGCGAACAGGTTCGCCTGCAGGGAGTTACCCCCGACGGCGCCCTCGATCCAGCCGGACGGGATCAATCCTTCGTGCCCGGGGCGGCCCAGCAGGGCTCCCGCGATGAGCACGCCGACGAACAGTAGCGGCAGTATCTGCCTGGCGAAGCCCCAGGTCTGGTCCAGCCAGTCGCGCGTTTCCCCTGCGCTCGTGCCGGTGACGGCGACCAGCCCGATCACGCCCACGGCGAAGGGGATCATCGGCTCGTGCGGGAAGAGCAGCGCCACGAGCGCCGTCGGCACCGCCGCGGGCGCGAGCTTCCACCACGTCAAGCCGAACCACCGGAGCAGGATGACGCCGAACGCCACCGCGAAGCCGCCGGTGACCAGCCACTTGGCGGAGTGGACGGCGTGCCACAGACCGGTGGGCTCCTGCGGCCTGCCCCAGTTGGCGAAGACCAGCACGCCGACCATGGAAGCGAAGTAGAGCACGTTCTGCCAGAGGGGACGGCTCACCTCCGGCTCGGGCATGCTCATCTGCGCCTTGGCTTTCTCGACCTCTTCTTTGCGGAAGATCAGGTGCATGAGCAGGCCGATGACGATGCTGAACAGCACGGCGCCGATCGCCCGTGCGGCGCCCAGCTCGAGCCCGAGGATCCGGGCCGTCAGGATTATGGCCAGCACGTTGATGGCGGGGCCGGAGTAGAGGAACGCCGTCGCCGGCCCCAGCCCGGCCCCCATCCGGTAGATGCCGGCGAACAGCGGCAGCACCGTGCAGGAGCAGACGGCCAGGATCGTGCCGGAAACCGACGCGACGCCGTAGGCCAGCACCTTGTTGGCGCCCGCCCCCAGGTACTTCATCACCGACGCCTGGCTTACGAAGACCGCGATGGCGCCCGCAATGAAGAACGCCGGCACCAGGCAGAGCAGCACGTGTTCCCGCGCGTACCAGCTCGCCAGGTGCAGGGACTCCATGACGGCGTTGTCGAACCGCGGCGTCCCGACCGGCAGGTAGAGCAGGACCAGGAACACGGCCACGAACAGCGCCAGTTTCTTCCACTCAGTTCTCAGATTCATCGGGAACTCCCGCACGCATCATGTGATCTGGCTGCCCCCTTGGGAGGATGATACGAGGGCGCGTCGCGTCGTGCATTCTGTCATTCTGAGTTCGCCGTACGGCTAACGAGGCATGTCCGCCTGTGGCGGGAATCTCGCCGCCCTTGTCCCAGAGGGTACCTATGCTGACTCGTGAGCTGGCACGGCGAGATCCTTCGGCGTCCCTGAGGCCGCCTCAGGATGACAGCCAGACGCCCGTCTCCAGCCCGGAAGCATCTTCCCAGCATGGCATTCATTGGCCATATTGCCAAGTAAGCTCGCAAAAAAAGGGGGGGCAGGTTCAGCGATCTTTGCCGGCCATCGCCGCGCGGCGCTCGTTCTCCTCCCTGACGGCCTCGATGCAACTGAAGAAGTTCAGGACACAGGGCACGCGCAGGCGGTAGAAGACCTTCACGCCCCTTTTCTCGCAGTCCACGACCCCGGCGTCCTTGAGCAGCGAGAGGTGCTTGGAGACGGTCGACATGTCAGCCCGGACGCGCTCCGTCAGCTCGCAGACGCATCTCTCGCCGCGCGACAGCTCGTCCACCATGATCAGCCGGCTGGGATGCCCAAGTGCCTTGAGGATTCCCGCCCGCTCCTCGAATACGCTCCTGCTCTCTTCGCTCATTGCTGCCCTCCCCTTTACTTGGCCATTATACCAAATATCTGCGTTCAGTCAACCGCCGGCGGATGGGGGGATTACCCCAGAGGAATGGACTGCTGGGAATGAGCCGCAAGGCGCACAAACACGGCGGGCAGCGGACCGGTCAGGAGAGCCGCACTGGGAGCCTGCTGGCCCAGCGCCGCTCCGGCGTGGAGAAGCATGCCGGGCCGGTTGGGCTTCAAGGCTCTTGCAGGATGGCG
>CAZSET010000137.1:0-10604 GCA_964605915.1 uncultured candidatus Brocadiaceae bacterium
GTCGTGCCGCCGCCGATGTCCACGACCATGACGCCGCGGGGTTCGCTGATCTGGAGGCCGGCTCCGATGGCGCCCGCTTTGGGCTCGGCTATCGTGAAGACCTTGCGGGCGCCGGCATGGATCGCGCTGTTCTTGACGGCCCTTTTCTCCACGGACGTGATGCCGCTGGGCACGCTGACCACCACGCGGGGTCGCACGCCCCACGAGCGCCGCTGGACCTTGTTGATGAAGTAGCGCAGCATGATCTCGGTGATCTCGAAGTCGGCGATGACGCCGTCCTTGAGCGGCCGGATCGCCTTGATGTTCTCCGGCGTGCGCTCGATCATGCGCTTGGCTTCGTAGCCCACGGCGCGGCCTCTCAGAGGGACGACGGGCGGGTTGGTCCCGGTCTTGATAGCCACTACGGAGGGCTCCATCAGCACGACCCCCTTGCCGGGCACGCAGACCAGCGTGTTGGCCGTGCCCAGGTCGATACCCAGATCCTGCGCCCCCAGGTTCATGACGAAGTTAAACGCTCTTCTGAGCGACGCCCCTAGCGTGGCAGCCATTTCCCTGTGCGACCTCCGGGTGGAGCATGGCTGGCGAGCCCTGCCGGCCGCCGCGATTATAGCGAGGGCGCGGCCGAAACTTCAACCTTGCGCGTGCCAAACAAAAGCGGTCAGAGCAGCCTTCTTGCTTCGGAAGGCTCTCTGACCGTTTGGCTCCGCACGTATCTGGGCTTCCCCGTCGGCTACGAGTTGCGACGATGCCGTTCGCCCGGGTCCTGATGCCTACCCCGCTCCGGCGGGTTCGGCCGGTGCGGCAGGCGCCTCTGCGGGAACCGCCATTTCGGCCCCCGGGGCCGCCGCGGGGCGAGTACCAGCCGGTCGGGCCGGTGCGAGCACGGCGATCTTGGCGGCGGCATCTGCGGCTCTGCTGCTACGGATTATGTCGGTCCACGTCAGCACGTTTGCCGCCAGCAGACAGACACAGGACGCAATCAGCGCTATCTGAACCAGCTTATCGTTCATGTCCGTGTTTTCCAGATCAGCCGGATCCCGGTTCGACGGCTTCCGCAGTCCCCGGTGCAGTATCCGGCGGGACGTCCATCTCTCCAGGCCCAGGGGCGGCCGCAGAAGGCGGGCCCACCTGGCGCGGACCTGCTCCGGCACGCGGCGCGGCCACGGTCCTGTACGGGCCGTAGGCCGCTATGTCCACCCACGTCATCGTCACCGCGAAGATCAGGCAAAGAACGGCGGCAAGAAGCATCCCTTGCATGAGCTTCTGGTCCATAATCCCCTCGTGCCCCTTGCGCGGCAGACGGATGGAGGCCCGGCCTCAGCGCACCTCGGTGGTGACCCGGTCGCCCACCTGAACCTGCTTGCCTGTTGCCAGCATCTGCACCTTGCCGACGGACAGCGTGTCCTGCACCTGGTGGGTGATGAGGCTGGCGACGTAGCCCCCGTCGTTGTAGACGGTGAACTGGGTGTTGGGCTTGACGCCCGCCGCGGTTCCCCGGTCAATGACGGCTGCGCCGATCGCCTGGTCGACCTGGATCACCCGGCCGTTAATGGCCGGCGCCAGAGCGGGCTCGACTTCGATCCCGCGGATGACGAGGCCGGCTATCGTGTTCTGGAGGCGCTGCTCGCTTTCGGCCAGCTTGACGTTGGTCGTTTTCGTCTGGTTCAGGTCGTGGGTCAGCTCGCCGATGGTGGCATTCCTTTGAGCGATCGTGTTCTGAAGCTCGTCGATCTTGTCCAGATTCTCCTTGATGGTCTGGTCGCGCTCGCTCACTGTGGTGCGCAGTTGCTCGACGGTCTGCTCGCGGACCTGCAAGCGCTGCTCCTGGTCCTGGTTGGCGGCCGTGAGCTGCTGGACGGCAGTGGTGATCCTCTCAAGCTGGGCGTTCAAATCCTGCACGCGGGTTCTCTCGTCGGCCAGGCCGCTCTTGAGCGACTCGATCTCGGTGTTGGTCTGCTCCTTCAGCGTGTCGAACGCCGTTGTCTTGTCGGCCAGGGCCTTCTGCGTGTCATTCAGCTTCTGGGTGGTGTCCTGAAGCTGCTGGGCCGCATCCAGGTACTTCTTGCCGAAGTCCTCCCGCTTGCCGTACAGGATGATCTGCGACGCCGCGAAGCCCGCACTCAACAGAAGAACCAAGACGACCAGAACCTTGGCTACAGCGCTCATGTGGACCCTCCTCGCCCCGTTTTTCGTTCCCGGATGCTTACCGGTATCTACAACAGCCCGTAGATTATAGGTCCCCCGTCTCCAAAGTCAAGTCGCTCCGGGGGCCGAATCGAGCATTCGGCCCCTTTCCCCGACGGCACAGACTCTATCGCTTCAGGGCGCCCGCGTCAAGCGTTTGACTGCGCGTTGCGCAAGCCCTAGACTATCGCGCCTCTGGTCGCGTGCCGGCATCTGACCTGCACGAGGAGGACCGGAGCCGTGAACCTAGTCGTCATCATGCGTCGGTTGGGCTACATGGACGACGCGCCGATCTGCATCCTGCGCGATCTTGGCCATCCGCTGACCGGGCCGTTCGGGGCAAACGTTGCCGCTTCGTCGTCCGGGGCGGAGATGAGGAGGACGAACTCTATGACCTGATCGAGGACCCCCGCGAAGGCGCGCACATCGTCGCGGGGGAGGCCGGACGTGGCCGACCGACTGGTGGCCAGGTTCCCAATCAACCACTTCTCGTCGCCCCAAGACGCACGGCGTCCAGGGCGACAGCGAGATCCAGCACACCCCCGTGGGGTAGGAGGAAACCGTGAGAAAGCTGAGCTGTTGCGCTTACTCGTACAGGGAACTGCTGACCAAAGACAAGATGACGTTGGAGGGATTTCTGGACACGTGCGCCGAGCTGGGCTTCGACGGCGTCGAGCTGACCCAGTACTACTTCCCGCAAGAGGACGATGAGTACCTGGCTAACCTGAAGCGGGAAGTCTTCACCCGCGGCCTCGGCGTTGCCGGCACCGCGATAGGCGGCAACTTCATCAATGAAGACGCCGAGGCGCGCCGCAAGCAGATCGATCACGTCAAGGACTGGCTGGTCAAGTCCGCCAAGCTGGGCTCGCCCGTTCTGCGCGTCTTCGCCGGCTACCAGCCGGACGGCGTGGATCTGGAGACCGCCGAAGACTGGGTGCGGGACGGCCTGGCTGAGTGCGCGCCCGTGGCGGCCGAATGCGGCGTCGTCCTCGGCCTGGAGAACCACGGCGGGGTGACGGCCGATGCCGACGGCGTGCTGCGCCTCCTCGATCCGTTCGCCGATGAGCCATGGGTGGGGCTGAACCTGGACTTCGGCAACTTCACCGGCGACATCTACGGCCAGTACGCCCGCTGCGCCGCCCACGCCGTGACCACGCACGCGAAGGTGACCGTGCGTCAGGGCGAAGAGCGGGAGCGCGTCGACTATCGCAAGATCGTGCGGATCATGCGCGAGGCCGGCTACGCCCGCTATCTGTCCATCGAGTTCGAGGAACGTGAGGATCCCGTGGTCGGCGTGGACCGTTTCGCCGCTTACCTACGCGGCTGCATGGTTGACGCCTGAAGTCCTGTCGTTTGACGAAGAGGGAAGTCCTGGCGCCGCAAGTTTCGCGTCGTACGGGGCGAATGCGTGAAGACGGTGTGCCTGTGCTCCATCCTGGTGCTGGCATGTCTGGCAGGATGCTCGCCTGCCGAGCGGCAGGAGGACGAGTCGGTCGTCATCTTCCTGCTTGACTCAGCCGTCAATCGCGACTTCATCGAGGGCCGCGTCGCCGGTCTGGACGCTTCCGACGTGACGCACGGCAGCCTGGTGGGGCGGGTCCTGACCAGGTACTGCCGTGCGTCGGTCATTTCCGTGTCGGTCGAGGGCCCCGGGGAGGTGCCGAACAAGTCGGCCTACCTCGCAGGGCTGCGGACGGCCCTGGGCTACGCCGAGCACCACCCCCGGGCCAGGGTGTTGGTGAACGTCAGCCTCGGCTCCGCCGAGCCCCACTCCGAGGAACGCGACCTGATAGGACGGCTGACGGCCGCCGGGGCCCTCGTCGTGGCCGCTGCCGGCAACGACGGCAGCGAGGCGCCGGAGTATCCCGCGGCCTATCCCGAGGTCATTGCAGTCGCCAGCGCCACGGCGGAGGGCAAGGCTCTCAGCTCGAACTTCGGGTCGCACGTCGACATCGCGGCATCCGGTGACATCACGTTCATCGATTACGAGTTCCTGCCGTACGAGCAACTGCGGCGCGAGATGGAGGCCCGAGGCACCTCGTTTGCCGCGCCCCGCGTGACGGCGACCCTCGCCTACCTGATGCGTGCCGATCCGAATCTCTCCCCGGCGGAGGCCTGGGGGATCGTGCAGCGCACGGCTCGCCCGATCGACGACGAGCTGTACCGGGCGGGCCTGCTGGGGGCGGGGCTGCTGGATATCTACGGCGCCAAGTCGGCCGTCTCGCCGTCTTATCGCTTCGTTCACTTCGTCCTTCCCGTGGGTGTCTGGATCGTCCTGGGCGTGCTGAGCGCCTACCTGTGCGCGCGGCACGGGCTGGTGGGCCTCTTCCTGACGCTCATGATCTGGCTCGTCGCGTTGCCGACCTCCGTGCTGTTGGTTCTCGAGCTCCGAAGCTACCTGCAGTTTGTGGGCGGAGGAAGCCTCGTGGTCGGACTCGGGGTGACGAGCGCGCTGGCGGCGGCCGCCGCGATTGCGGCTGCCGTCCAGCAATGGAACCTGGTGAAGGCGGCGATGGCCGTAGCGCCGCCGCTCCTCGCCTTCCTGGCCCTGGTTTGGGCGAACCGCGCGCCCGCTGGGAGCCAGGTGCCGATTGCGGTGGCAGCGGGATGCGCGGGAGTCGCCCTGGCCGCAGCGTGGGAGGTAAGGACCCGTCGCCGGATAGGATATCTAGGCTCGCTTCCCGAGCGGGAAGGCGTCCGGGACGCGGCGCAGGTGTTGATGCATGCGTACAAGCGGACGCTTGATGGACGCGTCAGGCGAGCGGCCATCCGATCGCTTGGGCGGGTCGGGGATGAGCAGGCCGTGGAGTTCTTGTTGCGGGAGACGACGTGTCCGCAAGAGTCGGCGGACGCGCTGGCGGCGCTCGCCCGTCGCGATCTGGGCGCGATGGTCCCCTGGCTCCAGCGGTTCGGCTCGCTGAGGCCGGCCGAGAGGGCGGGGCTCCTCGACGCGCTGCGCGCCGCCGTGCCCGAGCAGGCGCTTCCCCTCCTGGAAGCGGCTGCCCGGTCCGGGATGCCGGCGGATGCTGCCGAGCTTCTGCGTGCCCTTGCAGGTGCGTCGGAGAGCCCCGCGGATCAGACAGGGCAGGGCTGAGGGGAAGCCTCGCCGGGACGCGGCGTTTCGCCTCTCGGTGCCAGTTGCTATAATCGGTGCCTTGAGGGCGCCCGGATTCCGGGTGCCGTGAGACCCCCGAAGCACGTGCGGAGGAGGAGGGATGGAAAACCTGATCGTCTGGAGCGTTGCGTTGTTTGGGACTGCTGGCCTTGCGATGGTGCTTGAAGGCGGCGGCCTCCGCACTTCGGAGCTTGAGCGTCTGGCCACGGGCTTCCAGTTCACGGAAGGGCCAGTCTGGCACTCCGACGGGTACCTCATCTTCAGCGACATCCCGGCGGACACGATCTACAGCCTGAAGGACGGGGAGCGGGACGTGTTCCGCCGCCCCAGCGGCAACTCCAACGGCCTGGCCTTCGACCGGGAGGGACGGCTTGTCGCCTGCGAGCACGGGAACCGCCGCGTCTCCGCGACCCAGGAGGACGGCACGGTCGTGCCTGTCGCCACGCACTACCAGGGCAAGCGACTGAACAGCCCGAATGACGTCGTGGTGAAGTCCGACGGCTCCGTTTGCTTCACGGACCCGCCGTACGGAGTGCGGCCGGAGGATCGCGAGCTGGACTTCCAGGGCGTCTACCGGATCGGGCTCGACGGCGGGTTGGTGCTGCTAGCAGACGACTTCGTCAAGCCGAATGGCCTGGCGTTCTCGCCGGACGAGAAGGTGCTCTACGTGGACGACACGGAAAAAAGCTGGATTCGCGCCTTCGACGTGGGGGAGGACGGCCTCCTCACTGAGGGGCGGGTGTTCGCTCGCCTCGAAGGTCCGGGGCATGGCCGGCCCGACGGCATGAAGGTGGACGCGGAGGGAAACGTGTACTGCACGGGGCCGGGCGGCGTCTGGGTGATCAGCCCCGCCGGCGAACCGATTGAGGTCATTGAGACGCCCGAGGCCGCCGCGAACGTAGCCTTCGGAGGCGCCGACGGCCGGACGCTCTACATCACCGCCCGGGCGTCCATCTACAGCGTGCAGGTCAGGCATCCCGGCGCCGTCGTCAGCCGGCGCTCAGGGCAAGGGTTGCGGGAGTGACCGGTTGCTGCCGGCATCTGACATCGCCAGGGACGGGGGGGTCTTCGCTGTTTCGGGTTGCCGAGCAGCGGACCGCTCCAGGGGGGCGTGCGAAGTGGCGGGATTTGACCGCATGGTTCGGCTTCGTTAGGCTGAGTCGCTTGACCCTCGCATGTGAAAGGGCACGACCGAATGCACAAGGGATTCCCAGATGGGGGATAAGGGGATGGCATTGATCAAGGAGCTGTTCGGCAGGTCGCCCTTCGGGCCGCTGCTGGAGCACACGAAGAAGGCGCATGAGTGCGTGAAGCTCATCAAGCCGCTCATGGCGGCGCTGGTCGCCGAGGACTACGAGGAGGTGCACCGCCTGCAGGACAGGGTGTCGAAGCTGGAGTACGAGGCGGACGTGATAAAGCACACGATCCGCGAGCACCTGCCCAGGCGCTACTTCCTGCCGGTGGCGCGCGAGGACCTGGAGACGTTCCTCCACTGCCAGGACGTGATAGCCGACAGCGTCGAGGACTTCGCGGTGGTTCTGACCATTCGCGAGACGAAGGTCCATCCGGACCTGGTGGGAGAGTTCAACGGGTTTGTGGACCAGGTGCTGGTGGTCTGCACGGTTCTGATGGACGCGGCGGAGGAGCTGGAGAACCTGGCGGAAGTTTCTTTCGGCGGCGCAGAGGCCCGGGCCGTTCTGGAGCGCATTGCCGGACTGGGCGAAGGCGAGTGGAAGGCGGACCGACTGCAACGCAGGCTCAGCCAGCACATCTACCGACTGGAGGACCAGCTCGGGCCCGTCACGATCCTCTTCTACGAGAAGATGCTGCGGACCTTGAGTGCCGTGGCGAATGCCGCGGAGAACACCGGCGAGCTGATCAGGCAGATGATAGTGAAGGGATGATGCGCGCTTCCGAGTTCACCTCCAGCCGCCACCCATCTGAATGGCCGTCATAGTCGTTGCCATTACCGTCGCGCTCGGCTTGTACATGGCTTGGAACATCGGGGCCAACGATGTCGCCAATTCCATGGCTGCCGCCGTCGGATCCCGCTCGATCAGTATCAAGCGAGCGATCATCGCGGCCGGCTTGTGTGAGTTCGCCGGCGCTGTGCTGGTGGGCGCGCACGTCACGGACACGGTCCGCAAGGGCATCGTCAGCCCCGACCATTTTCAGGTTAGCCCGGAGACGCTGGCGCTCGGGATGGCCAGCGCCCTTCTGGCGGCGGCAGTCTGGCTGCACCTCGCCACGTGGATGGGAATGCCCGTTTCCACCACGCATTCGATCGTCGGAGCGGTTGCGGGCTTCGGCGTCATTGCGGCCGGATGGGGCGCCGTCCACTGGGCCAAAATCGGTCACATTGTAATCAGTTGGGTCGTCTCTCCCGTTGCGGGCGGGATCCTGGCCTTCGTTCTCTTTAAGCTCATCAGTTGGCTGATCCTGGGGAGGGAGAGGCCAGCGAGGGCGGCCGTCAAGATTGCTCCATACATTGTTTTCATTGCTTTTACGGTGGTCGCGCTGGCGACCGTCTACAAGGGGCTGGCACACCTCGTGAAGGAGAGGGCGGCCTGGCTGACGGGCGAGGTTGCCGTCCTGCTGGCTCTGGGGGTCGGCTTTGTGGCTGCCATTGTTGCCCGCATCCTCATCGAGCGGCATCTGCGCGGCAAGCACAGGCTTCCCCTGCCCGAGCAACTGGAGCTGGTGGAGGGGGTGTTTGCGCCCCTCGTGGTGATCACCTCTTGCTCCGTTGCGTTCGCCCACGGGGCGAACGACGTTGCGAATGCCGTCGGCCCCCTGGCAGCCGTCGTAGATATCATCCGTTCGGGCACGGTGAAGATGCAGGTCTACGTTCCGGCCTGGGTACTCGGTTTGGGAGGTGCAGGGATCGTGCTCGGCCTGGCTACGTACGGTTACCGGGTGATGCGCACGGTCGGGGAGAAGATAACGCAGATCACGCCCTCGCGCGGCGTGGCTGCTGACATCGCGGCGACCACCACCGTGCTGGTCTGCACCAGGCTGAAGCTGCCCGTTTCGACCACCCATACGCTGGTGGGAGCCATTCTCGGCATTGGTTTCGCCCGGGGCCTGGGCGCCGTCAACAGAAGGGTGGTGCGGAACATCTTCACCTCGTGGCTCGTCACCGTTCCGGCCGCAGCCATCCTGTCGGTCGTCCTTTTTCTGCTCGGGCGCATGCTGTTCCTGGGGGCCCTGGCGGACGTGGTGAAGGCGGCAGCCGCCGGGAAGTGACACGCCGCGGTTCTGGCCACGGATGGTTGGGATGTCATGGAACTGTGTCCGAGGTGTAAACAGTTGAGGAACGTCTGCGTCGCCGTCTGCCGCAGGCAGGTGGCGTTGCCCGATGGCACGGCGAAAGAGGTCCTGACGCGCACGTTCCACTGCGAGATCTGCCACGCCTTCATCCGCAGTGAAGAGCAGGACCAGGACGCCGAATCCGAAACGTAGCGCTGGCCTGGGAGGGGATACACGATGAACGTGCATTGCACGGCGGTGATCTTTCTCGCGCTCCTTGCGGTTCTGTCTGCGCCGTCCCGGGCGCAGTCCCTGGTCTATAACGGTGACTTCGAGGAGGTGGGCGAGGACGGCGCACCCGAAGGCTGGCAGGCATCCGGCCGCTCAGAGATAGAGCAGACGCTCAGTGTCGCCGACGACCCGCAGCGCGGACGCGTGGCCCGGCTGGTGTGCACGCGCTTCGTGCCCGGCTCGCCCTCCAGCCACGCCATGCTGGCTCAGACGGATCACGTTGGCGTCAGGGGCCGCCAGTGGTACAGGCTGCGCCTGTGGGCGAAGGGGTCCGACATTGAGGGCGGGATCGTCCGCGTCGGCCTGTCCAACACGCGCAACTGGAGCAACACGGGTCTGTCGGACTCCTTTGTGCCGCCGGCGCAGTGGCAGCAGTTCGAGTTTGTCTTCCAGGCCGCCCAGGACCTGCCGCCGGAGGACAGCCGGCTGCAGATCTGGTACGGCAGCACGGGAACGCTCTGGTTGGACGAGGTTGTTTTGGAAGAAACGACCGCAGTGCGTCGCGAATGGCGTCCCGTGTTGCCGCTGGACGGCACTGGGAACGCGCTGCCCAACAGCAGCTTCGAATGCGGCGGGTCCGGATGGGGGTGCTGGTCTCCCGAGCACTACTCGTGGGGCGCCAACATCTTCCGCCTGCTTGGAGACTGGGAGGAGGGACGCGCCTTCCACGGCGGGCACTCGTGGCGACTCTCGCTCACGCCGGACACTCAGCCGGTGGCCTACTTCGACTACTACGATCCGGTCGAGGCGCCCATGCGCGCGGTCCTCCTGGGTCACGAGGGATGGGTCAGCGTGCAGAGGGGGCAGCCCTACGTCTTCTCTGCTTACGTGATGGCGGACCGGCCGGACGTGCCCGTGCGCGTCACGATCCTTCAGGCCGACGGCCCCAGCCGTAACCGGCTCTTCTCGGTGGGAGAGGATTGGCAGCGGGTGGAGCTAAGTTTCGAGGCAGCCACGCCGTACGCGTGCGGGTTCGTGGGGCTGGACTTCCGGGAGGCGGATCAGGCCGAAGGAACCATCTGGCTCGACGCCGTCCAGTTCGAGGCGGGCCCCACCGCCTCGCCGTACCGGCCTCGGCTCGACCTGGAAACGCGGCTGGCCACGGAGCGGACGGGCAACGTCTTTCTGGACCCCGACGCGGGCATGGACTTGCTCATCATGGCACATAATGCGAGCGGGTCCGTGCAGACGGTCCGCGGCTCGCTCACCGTGACGGACTTCATGGGCAGAGCCGTGTGGGAGGCGGAGCCCGAGATGGTGCTTCCCGCCGGGCGCTCCGCTGCCATCGAATGCGACGGCGTGCTGGCCCGGAACCGCGGTTTCTTCCGCGTGCGCTGGGAGCCCGAGGGCGACTTGGCCCAGGAGATGCGCTGCGCCGTGATCGAGCCGTCCGCCGAGGACGACAGCATCTTCGGGATGAACCACGCCTTCTCCTGGGAGTTCCTGCTGGAGCTGTCGCACGCCGCCGGCATCCGCTGGTGGCGCGACTGGTCCGTCAAGTGGCAGACCGTGCAGCCGAAGCCGGACGGGTTCGACTTCCGCGTGCCCGACGCCCAGATCGATCGTGTGCTCGACGTCGGCGGCCGTGTGCTGGTTCTGTTTCCTTTCCCCTCGGCCGTCTGGGCGGCCACGCCCGCCCCGGAGAAGATGGATGCCGCTGCGGAAGGCAACAGCTATCTGAGGGAGAGGCTGCCCACGGCCTTCAAGCCGGACCGATTGGAGGACTTCGCGGCCTACATCCGGGCCGGCGTGGAGCACTACGGTT
>CAZSET010000138.1:0-10425 GCA_964605915.1 uncultured candidatus Brocadiaceae bacterium
CAAAGTGTACTCAACGGGCTGGAGACAGTCAAGCTGTGCGCGTTGCTGCTGCTGCAAGGGCTGGCAACCGGCCGGGGTTGAAGGGCCGCTCCGGGGGCGGTATAGTGGCTCGCCGCTTGAGGCGGCCGCTTCTGTGCCCGGCCTGCGGGATACCTGCAACGGAGGAGGGCAGACGTGAACTTCATCGTCATCATCTCGGACACGCTTCGTCGGGACCACCTCGGATGCTACGGGAACGAATGGATCAGCACGCCGAACATCGACCGCTTCGCGGCGAAGTCACTGCTCTTTGAGAACGCATACTCCGCCAGCTTCCCGACGGTCCCGCACCGGCGTGACGTGCTGACGGGGCGCTTCACGGCAAGTTACACGCCCTGGGCGCCGCTCTCTCCGGACGAAGTCGTCCTGGCCCAGGTCCTGAAGCAGAGGGACTACCTGAGCATGATGGTCTGCGACTGCCCGCACATCCTGGAGAACGGCTACCATTACGACCGGGGCTTCGACGGCTTCGAGTGGATACGGGGGCAGGAGACGGACCGCTGGAAGACCCACCCGGCGGCGCCCGACGATCCGTGCGATCCGAAGAAGATCCGCAACGCCGAAGGGATGCGCCGGCGGCATCGGCGCAACGTGGCATGGTGGCAGTACGAGGAAGATACCTTCGTTGCGCGCACCATGGCCGAGGCGTGCCGGTGGCTCGAGAAGAACTACGAGCGCGACGGTTTCTTCCTCTACGTGGATACGTTCGATCCCCACGAACCGTGGGACGCGCCGCGCTGGTACGTGGAGATGTACGATCCCGGCTACGAGGGAGAGGTGGTCGATTACCCGCTCTACGCGCGTACGGACTTTCTGAGCGAGGAGGAGCTGGAGCATGCTCGGGCGCTGTACGCCGCCGAGGTGACGCTGGTGGACCGGTGGGTCGGGCGCGTGTTCGAGAGGATCGAGGACCTGGGCCTGTTCGAAAACACTCTCGTGGTGTTCACGACCGATCATGGCTTCCTGCACGGCGAGCACGGCATCATCGGCAAGAGCCTGATCAGCCCGGACAGGTTCGAGTACATCCCCCTCTATGAGGAGATCAACCACATCCCTCTCATCGTCCACTTGCCCGGGTGCGAGGAGGAGCGGAAGCAGGCCGTCGTGCAGCCCATGGACTTCATGCCCACGATCCTGGATCTGGCGGAGATCGAGCCGCCGGAGAGCGTGGACGGCAGGTCTTTCGCTCTGGTGCTGCGCGGCGAGGCGGACGAGCATCGCGAGTTCGCCCTCAGCAGCCCTTACGTCAGGGGCGATTCTGTGCCAGCCACGGTGACGTGCGGCAAGTGGTCGGGCGTCCTGTGGTCCGCGCCGAAGGAGGGCGAAGCCCAGGTGGACAAGGCGGTGGACGGCCTGGCCAAGGAGCAGGCGCCGGCGGGGGAGCGGGGGGACCTGCTGTTCGACCTCGAAACGGATCCCACCCAACAGAGCAACGTGGCCGCCGACCACCCGGACGTGCTCGCGGACTTGCGTGCAAAGGCGATCGCATTCTGGAGCGAAGTTGGCCTTCCGGATGACGAGATCGCCAGGTGGGAGGCGCGCTGAGCCTAGGGTGCCGACGACCTGCGGTTTTTTCCTGATGGCGCGGAATCGCTATGGACATCGGGGGCAAAGGCTGTAAAATGTACGTATCTTCAGCTGCTTTGTTGACGCTCGAGGAGGGGCACAGGAGGCAGAAGCTTCCTTAAGGGCTCGGCTTGGAAGGCCGTCCCGATCCGCCTTTCGGCGGTTCACCGACCGGCGGGCGGAATTCGGTTGACGAAGTGGCAAAGTGGGGTGCTCGTAGCGACCCGGCGGGCAGCGGGTCCCCACGTCCTCACCGCTGAAGCGCTCTGGATCTACGATCGTGCGCAGGTCGACGGGGTTCCCGTACATCAGAGGTGGCATGCCGATGGAAAAGGACGGTGACCAACAACCGTCTCAGAAGCTCCGGCCCAACGGGGTCAGGTGTCTGGGGCCGGTTCGGACCCTGGAAGACTACGTCAGACCGGACTGGTGGCGCCGCATCTTCAACTCGCTTTACCTGAAGACCGACGGAGACGTGGTGGACGATCCCGAAGCAACTCGCCGCGAGGTGAGCCTGTTCGTGGACATCCTCAAGCTCTCCCAAGAGGACCGTATCCTGGATCTGTGCTGCGGCCAGGGGCGGCACTCCCTGGAGCTCTTCCGCCGGGGCTTCAAGCACATCGACGGCCTGGACCGCTCCCATTACCTCATCCAGAAGGGGAAGCGTTCCGCGCAGAAGGAGGGGGCGGCCGTGCGCTTCCGCGAGGGCGACGCTCGCAAGCTTCCCTATCCGGCGGACAGCTTCGACGTAGTGCTGATCCTGGGCAACAGTTTCGGCTACTTCGAGACGGTCAAGGACGACCTGACCGTCCTGACGGAGGTCTTCCGCGTGTTGAGGCCCTGGGGGCGGCTGTTGGTGGACGTGACCGACGGCAAGTACGTGAAGGAGTCTTTCCAGCCGCGCTCGTGGGAGTGGATGGACAAGAATCACTTCGTCTGCCGCGAGCGGTCACTGTCGATGGACGGTCAGCGGTTAATCACGCGTGAAGTGATCACGCACGTAGATGAGGGAGTCTTGGCCGATCAGTTCTATTCCGAGCGGCTCTACACTCAGGAGACCCTGACGAAGCTGATGCGGGAGGCCCGCTTCGCCGACCCCGCGTGTCACGCTTCGTTTAGCTCGGAGTCCCAGCGCAACCAGGATCTAGGCATGATGGAGCGCCGCGTTGTCGCGACCGCACTGGTTCGCAAGGATTGGAGCCCGGTCAAGCGGCGGCCAGACGAGGAGCTCACTCACGTGGTCGTCATCCTGGGAGATCCCAATAAGGCCGATCCCCTCAAGCCGGCTGGCGTCTTTGACGACGATGACTTCTACACGATCGACCAGCTCAAGTCCGCGTTGCGCGAGCTGCCCGGCTTCCAGTTCGAATACCTGGACAACCACGACTCGCTGCTCTCGGACCTGAAGAAGCTGATGCCCAAGCTGGACCTGGTGTTCAACCTGTGCGACGAGGGGCTCGACAATGATCCCCGCAAGGAGCTCCACGTCCCCGCGCTACTGGAGCAGTTGGGGATCCCCTATACGGGGGGCGGGCCCCAGTGTCTGGCCTTCTGCTATGACAAGTCGCTGGTGCGCGGGGTCGCCAAGGAGATGGGCGTCCCGGTGCCGGAAGCTTTTTTCATCCGGCCGGAGAATACCGCGTTCGAGTTGCCATTTGACTTCCCCCTGATCGTCAAACCGAACTTCGGTGATTCGAGCTTCGGAATCACCCAGCGCAGTGTCGCCTATAGTCTGGAGCAACTGGTCAACGCGATCTCCGAGATCCGGGATAGCTTCGGCTATGACAAGCCGGTTCTGCTTGAGGAGTTCCTGACCGGCAAGGACCTGAGCGTGGGCATCGTGGGCAATCCCCCGACGGCCTACACCGTCCTGCCCATTACGGAGGAGGACTACTCAGCTCTGCCGGACGGCCTTCCGCACGTTTGCGGCTATGAGGCGAAGTGGGCTCCGGATTCCCCGTACTGGCAGATCAAGTCCGTCCCAGCGAATCTGCCCGACCGGACCGAGAAGTCCATCGAGGAGTGGTGCCTGAGGTTGTTCGAACGACTTGAGTGCCGCGACTACGCCCGCTTCGACTGGCGCCTGGACGGCAGGGGCAGGCCCCACCTGCTGGAAGTGAACCCCAACCCCGGCTGGTGCTGGGACGGTCACCTGGCAAAGATGGCCAGGATAGCCGGGATGTCCTATTCGGACATGCTGCACGCGCTTCTCAGGGCCGCCATGGAGCGACTCGGGGCCGGCACCCGAGCCCCCAAACCGCAGCCCGCGATGGCTGACAAGAGCTGAATCCGCCCGCGGGGCCTGCCTACTCCATCGGATAGGTCAGTCCCCACTGCGCGCGGATGCGGTCCAGTGTCCGCACGACGCTCAGGGATTCGTCCAGGGGCATTATCCCGCTCTCGAGCTTCCTGCCGCGGAGGCAGCGCATCACCTCCGCTGCCTCGCACTCGTAGCCGTTGCCTTCGTACGGGAGCTCCATGAAGTCCTTCTCCTGGTCCGCCACGCCGAGCGTCAGCGCCTTCGTCTTCCAGAAGGGGCGATGGACGTGGACCCAGCCCTCCGTGCCAATCACGTAGGCCTCGTGCGGCATGCTGGCGCGGATACCGCACGTGAGCGCGGCGAGCCGGCCGCCGGGATAGCCCAGGACGATGGCGTCCAGTTCGTCGACGCCGGTCTGCCCGAGGTGGGCCATGCCGGTCACTTCCGCCGGCGGGCCGCCGAAGACCATGGACGCGAAGGAGACGGGATAGATGCCGACGTCGAGCAGCGCGCCGCCGCCCAGCTCCGGGTTGAGCAGGCGCCCCTCGGGGTTCCAGTCCGTGTGGAGGCAGAAGTCCGCCTTGACCATGCGGATTTCGCCGATCACGCCGCTTGCCAGCAGCTCGCGCAGTCGGCAGATGGCCGGCAGGAACCGCGTCCACATCGCCTCCATCAGAAAGACGCCGTTGGCACGCGCGCAGCCGATAAGCTCCTCCGCCTGGCGGGCGTTAATGGTCAGCGGCTTCTCGCACAGGACGGCCTTACCCGCGCTGAGGCAGAGAATGGCGTTGTCCTTGTGGAAGGGATGCGGCGTGGCGACGTAGACGACGTCCACGTCGGGGTCGCCGGCCAGCTCCTCATAGCTGGCGTGGCGGTGGGGGATACTCCACTCTTCGCCGAACCGGTCCGCCGTCTCCTGCGCCCGCGAGCCGACGGCGACGAGCTGCGCGTCGTCCAGGAAGCTGAGCCCGAGGGCGAACTTATGCGCAATCCGCCCCGTTCCCAGGATACCCCACCCAATCCTGTCCATGGTTTCCTGCCCGCAGCCGTACCGCTGCCCATTCTAGGGGTTCAGTATAACGCCCAACGCCGTCGCGGGGGCGCTGACCAGGGCCTCGGCGCCCTCGGCGAAACCGTCAAGCGGCAGGCGATGCGTGATGAGCATCTCGAACTGCAGGCGCCCCTCAGCGGCGAAGCGCAGCGTCTCCTGCATCTGACGCCGCGTCGTCCACTGGACGAACACGGGGGGATAGTCCCGGCCGTGCTCCCAGGCTTCGTCGTGGTAGCCGGGCCCCGGCCGTGACGACGGCCGGATGTCCATGTTCCCGACGGCGACAGGCCAACTCTTGCTCTGGAAGTCGGCCCCACCCACGATGGCGAGCCGGCCCATGCGGTGGCCGTCCGGTGTGAGCTTCATCATCTGGGCGATCTGCTGGACGGTTTCCGTGGCATCGCCTCCGAACGCGATGATGGCGCAGTCGAGGCCGTATCCGCGCGTGAACTCCTTGACGGCTGCGACCGGATCCTCGGACGGATCGAGCACGAGGTCCGCTCCGCCGCGCTCTGCCAGCTCGCGCCGCATGGGCAGGAAGTCCATCGCGGCCACGTGGGCGCCGGCCGTGCGCGCAAGCTGGACGGCGATCTGCCCGACGATGCCCAGCCCCACAATCAGCGCGTTCTCACCGATGCGGACGTCCGCGCGCCGAACGGCCTGCATGGCCGTCGCGGCCAGATGCGCGAACGCGGCCCCCTCGAAGCTGAGGTCGTCCGGCTTCGGCACCATCAGATTGCGGGGTATGACGCCGTAGTCGCTGTGCAGGGCATAGCCGCCGCCCATACAGGCTACTTCGAGTCCGACCGGTATGTCGTCGCAACCTTCCCCGACCGCCTCGACGACGCCCGCACTGCTGTAGCCGAACCTGCGCGGTTTGGCCTCAGGATTGGGATTCTCGCGCATGCGCGGCACGGCCCCGAGCTCCGTTCCGGGGCTGATCAGCGTGGCTTCGTGCCGGACCAGCACCTGGCCCGGGCGAGGGAAGGGGACCTCCTCCTCGATCAGAATGAACTGCCCGCTTCCGTCAATCGCTGCAACGCGCCTCACCTTCGCCTTGCTCACTTTGCCCACTCCTCAGAACAGGTGTCGAGCTCTTCGCCCATCTGGATGAGGACTCGCTTCGCGGCCCATGCCGACCCGGACGCGCCGGCCCTCGGCGCCACTTTATAAGCGATGCCAGCCGAAGACGCAAGGCGCGCGGCCGCCCTCATGCTTGACACCCCGGAAGGCTTCTGGCAGAATGGCGCTTTCGGGGTGTCGCGAGGTGGTGCGACGGTCTTCCGCCGGTCCTTTCAATCCCATTTCTGTTCGTGCTGGAGACGCAAGATGGAAGTGACAAAGCTCGACGGCGAGTACGATCTTGTCCTTTACGGCCTGGGCGTGATGGGCGAGAACTTCATTCGCAACTTCGCCCGCAAGGGCTACAGGGTTATCGGCGTCAACCGCACCGTTCCCACAACGGCGCGGTTTGCCGAGGAGGTCGCCGGCGAAGAGATAGCCGACCACGTCGGCACGGCCGAGACGCTGGTCGAGGCATGCCAGCACTTGAGGAGCCCCGGTGGGGCGGTGCTGGCCATGATCAAGGCCAACGACCCCGTCACCCAGCCCTGGGGACCCATCGACGACCTCTTCTTCAGCGGGTCAAAGGCCAGGTACAGCGACGACCAGGAACGGGACGTGCCCCCGCTGGTCGAGATCGTTCCGGAGGGGGCCGTAATCATCGACGCCGCCAACTCGCACCCGCATGACACGAAGCGTCGGTGCGACGAATTGGCGAAGCGGGGCGTGCAGTTCATCGGCACGGGGGTGAGCGGTGGCGCGGAGGGGGCGCTGAAGGGCCCCTGCATCATGCCCGGCGGCTCGCGCGATGCCTATGCGCACGTCAGCGACATGCTGGAGGCAGCCGCCGCGCAGGTTGACGGCCCGTGCTGCACCTACATGGGCGACAATGAGGGCGGCCACTTCGTTAAGAACGTGCACAACGGCATCGAGTACGGCATCATGCAGGCCATTTCGGAGGTCTATTACGTGCTGGCCGTGCTGCTGGACCGCGCGCCCAGCGACATCGAGCCCATCTTCGCAGAGATGACGGCCGGAAGGCACGGCGGCTACCTGATGGAGATATCGACCGAGTTGCTCGGAATGGTCGACGCGGAGACAGGCAAGCCGATGCTGGACGTCATCCTGGACCGGGCCGGCCAGAAGGGCACCGGCAAGTGGACCTCGCAGATCGCTTTCGACCTGGGCGTTCCGGTGCCGACGATCGCGGCGGCGCTCCAGGCGCGGATCATGAGCGCGTATAAGGCCCAGCGCGTCGCCGCAGCCGAGAAGCTGGAAGGGCGCCTGCTGGGCTCGTTCGACCGTTCGGACGAGGGCAGACTGATCGCGGCCGCCGCAGACGCGCTCTACGGCGGGATGGTGGCGGCCTACGCGCAGGGGTTCTGGCTGCTCAGGGAGGCATCCCTGGCCGATCCGGCGGACCATAACGGGCTCTACGATTTCAAGCTTGAGCTGGACGAGATCGCCCGCATCTGGAAGGGCGGCTGCATCATACGCTCGAATCTGCTCGACCCCATCCGGGACGCGTTCCAACAGGACGCGGACCTGCATTGCATCATGCTGGCCCCGCAGTTCGCCGACACGCTGCACGACGCCGAGTTCCAGACGAACTGGCGCTGGTGGGTCTCCACGACGGCCGGGCTGGGTCTGCCGAGGGAAGCGATCGGGGCCTCGCTCGTCTACTTCGATACGTATCGCACGGCCCGCCTGCCCGCCAACATGATCCAGGGGCAGCGGGACCGCTTCGGCGAGCACGGGTTCGAGCGCGTCGACAAAGAAGGCAAAGGCTACCACCTGAGCCCGGCCGACTGACCGGCGCGGACGCAACCGACAGCCAAACACCACTTCGGAGAGGAGCCATGGCCTTTCAGGGAGTGCTGACCACGCAGCAGATTGAGGACGGTCCGCAGCAGCAGATCCGCAACTGGCAGCGCGAGCACGACTTCGCCGTCTGCATAGACACCGACGGCTGCGCGCTCGACAACATGTGGGCCAAGCAGGTCATCGTGTTCCATCCCCATTACATGGACATGAACGGCCTGCGCAGCATCGAGATGTTCCTCCGGATCCACGCCGAACACCACAACCTGTGGGCCACGACCAGAGGGTGCGACCGCTACCTGGCCGTCAAGCATACGCTGACGTCCCTGCTGGCGGACGCCCAGGCGCGCGAAGTGCTGCCCGAAGAGCACGTCAGCGACTTGCTGGCCTCTGTTGAAGGGTACGTGGACTTCATCGACCGGAGCGAGGGGCAGAAGGCGTTCGGCATACCGTCCCTGACGGAGTACCACAGGCTGAACGGGCTGGACTACAACATCACGCGCCTGCTGGGCTGGAGCGAGGCGGTGGACCGGACGTTCCAGTTCGTGACGCTGGGGATGCCGGCATTCCCGGGCGTGCGCGAGGAGTTGGAGCACGTGTCGCAGAACGCCGATCTGCTCGTGGTGTCCGGCACGCCCTACAGCGACCTCGCCGAGTGGTGGACGCGGAGCGATCTGGCCCGGTACGTGCAGGGCATCGCCGGCAAAGAGATGGGCAAGAAGACGGAACACATCCGCCTGCTGATGGAGGCCGGCGGCTACGAGCCCGACCAGGTCATCATGATCGGCGACGGCGGCGGCGACCTGAAGGCGGCACGCGCCAATGGCGCCCTCTTCTACCCGACACCTGCGGGCAAAGAGCAAGAGGCGTGGGAGAACGCGCGCGAGGCGTTCGACGGGTTCTTCGCCGGCAAATACCGCGGCCGGATGGAGGACGAGAAGGTCGCCGAGTTCGAGACCATTCTGCTGGACGAGGGCCCGTGGGAGAAGGCCGACTATGACGCTGAGGCCGAGTACCGCAAGCTTCAGCAGAAGCGCGTCGACACCTACGCGCAGCTTCACCCGCAGGGCAAGTTGTTCACCCTCGAGGACTGAGCACCACGGAGGCAGAACATGCCGATGAATGCAGTCGTAGCCCAGTCAGGCGGTCCCACGAGCGTCATCAACAATTCCGTCCGAGGCGTAGTCGACGCTTTGGGGAGTTCACCCCGGATTGGCAGCGTCTACGGCGCGTCGATGGGCATCCTTGGAGTGTTGAGGAACGAGTTCTTCGACCTCACCGCCCAGGACCCGGAGCAGATCCGCCTCCTCGCGCAAACGCCGTCGGCCGGCAGCATCGGAAGCTGCCGGTACAAACTGGCAGCGAAGGGTGGGGTTTACGAGGAGGACTACGCCCGCATAATCGAGGTCTTCAAGGCCCACGATGTCGGCTGCTTCTTCTACACCGGCGGCAACGACTCCATGGACACGGCCCACCGCGTGGCCGTACTGGCGAAGGAAGCCGGGCTCGACCTGATTTCCATCGGCATTTCGAAGACGGTCGACAACGACGTCGGCGGCTCGCTTCAGGAGGACGGAACGTTCGCCCTGTGCGATCACAGCCCCGGCTACGGCAGCGTGGCCAGGTACTGGGCCATGAACGTGCTGGAGGCCAACGAAGAGAACAAGGCCAGCTACACCAGCGATCCCGTGCTCATCATGCAGGCGATGGGCCGCAAGATCGGCTTCATCACGGCCTCGGCGCGGCTGGGCGATCCCGGGCGCGAGATGCCCCTGCTCATCATCATGCCCGAGGCGCTGAGCAAGGACGACGCGCAGGCGAACCTGGACTTCATCACGGGGAAGGTCAACGAGACGCTGCGCCAGGCCGGGCGCTGCATGGTCGTCGTCACCGAGGGGGCGAACGTGGGCGACGTGGGCGTCCTGCGGGACAGCTTCGGTCACGCGCAGTTCAGCGCGTCGCGGACCACGGCCGCCCACCTGCTGATGAGCTACCTGAACGGAGTGGATCGCGCCGACTCGGAGGGCAGGGCGCAGAGCCGGCTCGTCTTGCCGGGCATCGCGCGCGCCGACGTGCCGGGAACGGTGCAAAGGCGCGACATCAGCCGCGCCTCCAGCGTCGACCTGGAGGAGGCATATCAGGTGGGCGTGCACGCGGCGGAGCTGGCACTGGCGGGGCAGGGCGGGGTGATGTCCACGATCCTGCGCAAGCGGGGCGATGAGTATGAGGTCGAGTACGGCGAGGTGCCTCTGGAAGTGGTCGCCAACGCCGAGCGCAGCTTCCCCGCCGAGTGGATCGCGCAGAGCAAGACGGACGTGACCGATGACTTCGTCCGGTGGGCCATGCCCCTGATCGGCGAGCCGCTGCCCAAGATGACGCGTCTGAAGGCCGGTGGGACCCCCGAGGCCGGACCGGGCGCGTACGTGCCTGAGGGGCTGCGGTGAGCGGGAGGCCTACTTCGCTGCTTGCCCTTCGCCGGCTCCGGCGCCGGTCTTTGCTAGGTAGTCCTTGATCGCCTCGTGCAGGCCCTGCGCGGCCAGGTTGGAGCAGTGCATCTTGTTGGCGGGCAGGCCTCCGAGTTCGTCCGCCACCTGCTGACGGCTTATCTTCAGCCCCTCGTCGAGCG
>CAZSET010000139.1:0-10388 GCA_964605915.1 uncultured candidatus Brocadiaceae bacterium
AGGGGCCGCCGGAGCCGCCCGGGCTGTTCTGATGCCCCGCGGAACCGAGGGGGGAGCGGCAGTTGCCAGTGGCCAGTAGCGAGCAACGGCAACGGCGAGCAAAGAACGACGGCCCCGGACCACGATTAGCGATTACCGATTAACGATTAACGAGTAGGGCGAGTAGGAGCAGGAGCCCTTCGATCCGCCGTACGGCGTGACTCAGGGCAAGCTGGAGGGGGAGTCGGATAGACGGGGGCTTCAGCGGCGTCTCACCAGGGATTCGACGGGCACCCCGTCAGCACGCAGCAGCGGCGCGATGTCCCGTAGGAACCGCCCGGCGTCCCCGTAGTAGCCGGCGGTCGGCCTGAGCCCTTCCATGCGTTCCTGCCAGTAGGCGTTGAAGGCCCGCATGTAGAGTTCGCGCACGTACTTTGCCGTCATCGAGGCGAGCGCCGTCGGCAGCGCGTGCAGCTCACCGTTCTCCTGAAAGGTCACGACCAGCGTCCGGTCGGACCGGTCGGATTCGGCGATGCGATAAGAGGAACGTTCCCTGCCTTCCTCCAGAACGTCGCAGCGGCAACCCGGGAATGCGTCCAGCAGCAGCCTCCTGTAGCGCATCCTGCCGCCGTGCCTGTCCACCAGCACGCGCGACTCGCCGGCGCCGGCTCGTCGCCACAGCTCCTGAAGGATCAGGCCGCACTTCTGGAACAGCAGGAAAGATTTGTTCCTGGTGAGGCCGACAATCCGGTTGAACTCCCGGGGCAGGACGACCTCCGCGCGCGCGCACGGCATCCGGACCCCGCTGCGCCGCAGGGCCTGCCCGAGCACGGCAGCTTTGCTCCGGAGCGCCGAAAGGTTGCTCTCCAGCGGCAGATTCAGATCGGCCGCATTGCGGAACCACGGCGGGGGGTCGGGAGGCGATGCGCCTTCGGCCTGCAGCAGAGAGAACAAGTCCGCCGCGCGGCGAATGCGCCCGCGGCGTCGGCGCGTCTCATCACTAACGCCCAGGAAACCCAGCACCCCCTCCTCCAGGCGCTTCAGTCCGATGGCGGGGGAGTAGACCTTCTTGCTGTCGGTGACGACGAGCCGGCCGTCGCTGCCCCTGGCGCTCCTGGCGACGGCGTCGGCCAGCAGGTCCCAGAGACTGGAGGGCGGCACGCGGTCCTCAAGGACGAATGCCGTTCCCGCCACCACGAGCGGTCCCAGGCGCGGGCCGTAGCCCGCTTCGTCTACTCCGGCCCACAAGGCCATTGCCGCACCTGTCTCTGGACCTATGCCCTTCTCGCCTGCCGGCTCAGCCCCGCCGGCCCGCCGTATGCTAAGCCATGGGACCTCTACTGTCCAGCCTCCGGGCCGGGAGCGCCTGCGAAAAAAGTCTCTTGAAATGCACTGACCGAATCGTTCTCCTATAATAGATTGGCGTGGAGCTTACCCGCGTCCGCTTTGCAGAAGTCGGGAACCCGACATGGCGGAAGAGAACGATAAGCAAGAGAAGGCGTCGGAGCTTCACGTTGACGATGACTGGAAGAAGGCCGTCGCCGAGGAGAAGGCCAGGGCGCGTGCGGAGGACGAGCACGAGCGACCCGACGATGCCCGGGAAGCGGAGACGCGCCCTCTGCCGGAGCCGAACATACAGGTCTTCCTGGCGGGGCTTTACACCCAGACCCTGGTCGCGCTCGGCGAGATAGAGAGCCCGCTGACCGGCAAGAAGCAACGCACCGCCGCCGAAGCGGCTTACCTCATCGACACGATCGGCATGCTTCAGCAGAAGACCCAGGGAAACCTGACCGTCGACGAGGCCTCTTACGTGCAGAACGTATTGACGGACCTGCGTATGCGCTACGTGAGATCTTCGGAAAAGCAGGCTGAAGGGCAGAAGGAGGACGCGCCCCCATCCGGTTGACCTGTCCGGCGCGGCGCATGCGCGGCGGAATGTCGAACCAGAGCCCGGAAACGATCCAACCATGGACCTGTCGATAGTCATCGGCGACTGGCCCCACGATGATCAGGACGAGTCCAGCAACGTCCGCAAGGTGATGGGCGTTGACGGGACGATGAAGATCCAATTGCGCGTCCGCAGCGGCGTCATCCAATGGGATATCGACGGCCGGCCGGACAGCACGAAGCCCCACGGCTTCCCCACCGTGCTGGACTACTGCATCTACTTGCTGGCGCACCCGTCGTCTTCCGGCGGCGGGCTCCAGGAATCGCAGTCGGAGCTGAGTGCCGAACTGGTCTCTGAGCTGGCCGAGGAACTGTTCGACTACTATCGGCGCAGCCGGGCCCTGTTCTACCTGGCCGACTATCGCCGCGCCCTCAGCGATGCGGTCCATAACCTGAAGATCCTCCGGCTGATCCGCGAGTGCTGTGCCGACGAGGCGATCGTCTTCAGCTACGACCGCTACCGCCCCAGCCTCGTGGTGGATCGCTCCCGGGCCGAGATGCTCCTGCACCTGCGCGGGGGCGACACCCGCAAGGCGCTGGACGCGCTCAACAACGGCATCCGTGACGTGGAAGCCTTCTGCATCGAGTACGAACTGGAAGATCAGTGGGGCGACAACCCCGAACGGCAGATCCTGATTGACCTGCGCCGCAGCCTGCGCGAAAAGCACAACGTCCCTCTCAATGACGAGGAACTGCTGCAAAGCCTCAAGGTCGAGCAGGAAATCGCCATACGCAGGGAGAACTATGAGATGGCCGCCCGGCTGCGGGACAAGATCACCTCGCTCCTGCAGAAGATCGGTGCGCACAAGTAGCGCCGTGTTGCGCTCCGCGGGGCCGGTTGTGGCGGGTCCTGTTGCCTGACACGTGGAGGCATGGCACTTCTGCGGGAGGGAAGGCACAGCCTGCCGCGCGTTACGGGGGGCCTGTTCCCGGACTTGAGGGCACGGCGCGAGACGCACCGCCGACCTCCAACAGCATCCGGCGGATCCGATGAGAAAGCCGAACCTGGGCATCCTGTTCAAGCCTGCCTCCTACGACTGCAACATGGCCTGCGACTACTGCTATTACCGGTACGCAGGCAACCTCTACCCCGGCGTCGACAGGCCGCGCATGACGCCGGCTATCTTCGAAGCGGCCTGCACGCAGTACCTGGCGCTGGAGCCGAGTGAAATCAAGTTCGGCTGGCAAGGGGGTGAGCCGACGCTGATGGGCCTGGACTTCTTCCGGCAGGTCGTCGAGATCGAACGAACACATGCCCGCCCCGGCGATTGCTTTGGGAACAGCCTTCAGACCAACGGCGTCGTCCTGGACGACGAGTGGTGCGGCTTCCTTGCCGCCAACCGCTTCCTGGTCGGGCTGAGCGTGGACGGCCCCGAAGACCTGAACCGGCTGCGGCACTTCCCCAACGGCAGGCCCGCCTTCGACGTCACAATGCGGGCGCTGGAACTTCTGAAGAAGCACGACGTCGAGTTCAACATCCTCGTCGTCATCAGCAAGGCCAACGTGGATCACCCGCGACGGGTCTTCCAGTTCCTGCTGGAGAACGACCTGCACTACTCTCAGTTCATTCCCTGCACCGAGCCGACCGGCCAGGCCGGCGCAGTCTCCGAGCATTCCATCACGGGCGCGCAGTACGCGGACTTCATGATCGAGTTGTTCGACGCGTGGGTGGAGAACGACGACCCAACCTACTACGTCCGGCGGATAGACAACTGGCTGCACCTGTTCTTCGGCCTGCCGCCCGAGTGCTGCGAGTACAGGGGGGACTGCTCCAACCTGGTGACCATCGAGTGGAACGGTGACGTCTACCCGTGCGACTTCTACGTGCAGGAGCGTTATCTGCTGGGCAACGTGCGCCAGAAGACGCTGGAGCAGATGCTGTCCGGGCCGGTCTTCCAAGACTTCGTCAGGCGCGCACACAAGCTGCCCCCCGTCTGCGAAGGATGCGAGTGGCTTGCGTGTTGCCACGGCGGGTGCTACCGTCACCGTGAGAAGCTCGGGATCGACCGGGACGGCGTTCCTTACCTGTGCGAGGCGAAGAAGCGCATATTCAGCCACGTTTTCGGGACGCTGGCGGAGATCAAGCAGCAGCCCGCGAGGCCGGAGCTGCATGCCTTTCTGAACCGCATAGGGCGGGAGGTCGAGGCGGGCCGCATGGGCGCGCAGACTGTCCCACGCTCGCCGGCGCCCGGGAGGCCGGTCGCGCGACGTACGCCCGGACGGAACGAGCCCTGCCCTTGCGGCAGCGGCAAGAAATTCAAGCATTGCTGTGGAAGGCGCGTCCGGACCGCTCGCTGAGGGCGTCCGGCGGGCGCGACGTTCTCTGTAACGGGGAGGCCGACACTTGGCCGAAGAAGAAGATCGCATCGGCGTCGCCGTTATCGACAGCACCGTCTATGTGAAACCATACGGCTTTGCGACGCAGAAGTGCAGCCTGGGCATACCGGACTTCCTCAGGGCGATGTTCCGCGCCGGCTGCAAGCAGGTCGCCTTTGACCTGGCCGACTGCAAAGGGATGGATAGCACTTTCCTGGGTGTCATAGCCGACGCCGCCACGGCCGTCCCCCACAAGCCGGGCAAGAACGTCGTGATTCTGAACTGCCGTGCGAGCGCGGCCAGGCAACTGCAGCGCATCGGTCTGCTGCCCCTGGTCTGCGTGCACGGGGAGCCGGTCGAGCCGCCCGAGATCAAGCTCAGCGAGATCGACTTCGTCCACATGCCCAAGACGCAGTTGGAGACGCTGGAGCGGATCAAGAGCCTCCACCAGAAGCTCATCGAGCTGAACGAGCAGAGCAGGACGATGTTCGGGCCCTTCATCGAGATGCTGGAGGAGGAACTCCGCCAGCGGCAAGAAGGCGAAGGCTGGGCGTGATCCTGCCGTCCGCCGGCCGTTTGGGCCGCGCCCGGGGGCTGACGACGCGACCTGTTGGCCACCACGAAGTGGAGAGGCAGCCGCATGAAGTTCGCAATGTGCAACGAGTTCTGCGAGGGATGGGAGTTCGAGCGCGTCTGCAACCTGGCCGCCGATGCGGGCTACGACGGCGTCGAGATCGCCCCCTTTACCATCAGCGATTCGGTCGAGGACGTGGATGCCGATCGGCGCAAGGGATTGCGGGCGGCCGCCGCCCGGCACGGGCTTGAGATCGTCGGCCTGCACTGGCTGTTGGTCAAACCCGCGGGCCTCCACCTGAACAGCCCCGACCCGGCCGTCCGAACCAGGACGGTCGAGTACCTGAAGGCGGAGATAGACTTTTGCGCCGACCTGGGCGGCACCAGAGTGATCGTGGGCTCCCCCAGCCAGCGGAACGTGCCCCAGGGGCAGAGCTATCGGGAGGTGTGGGATCGCAGCGTGAGCGTGTTCCGCGAGCTGGCCCTGCACGCGAGCGGCGCGGGTCTCTGCGTGTGCATCGAGCCCCTGGCCCCCGAGGAGACGGACTTCATCTGCACCGCCGCCGAAGCGCGGCGCATGGTCGAGGCGGTGGACCGGCCCGCCTTCCGGATGATGCTCGACGTGAAGGCCATGAGCGCAGAGGAAGGGCCCATCCCGGACATCATCCGCAAGTCGGCGCCTTACCTGGAGCACTTCCACGCCAACGACGCGAACCTGCAGGGCCCCGGCTTCGGAGCGACGGACTTCGGGCCCATCGCCGAGGCGCTGCGGGAGGTCGGATACGATGGCTACGTTTCGGTCGAGGTGTTTGACTTTTCGGCCGGACCGGAGAGAATTGCCCGAGAGAGCCTTGAATACCTCAGGGACGCCTTCGCTTGAAGCGGAGCGCCGGACCCTCAACTGATGGGGAGAGATGGCCGATATGCAGCGGGTAAGGATCGTCCTGCACGGCACGCAGCGGCCCGTTGAGTTTTGCCCGGTATCAGTCAGAGTCGATCGATCCATGCGCGAGCTGGAGGGCTGCGCCCTGGTGGACGTGGCCAGGGACCAGCCCGTGCCCTTCCAGGTCGAGCCGGAGACCGGCGGCGCGCGGCTGCACTGGATCGTCGACTCCGTTGCTGCGGGCCAGGAGAAGGAGTACCTGCTGGAGGAATCGTCGGACAGGCCGGCCTCGTCCGAGGTCGTGGTCGCGCCCGGCGATGACGAGCGGGTCGACGTGCGGATCGGCGGGGCGCTTCTGACGCGCTACATCTACGGTGCGGACGTGCCCAGGCCGTGCCTCTACCCCCTGATCGGTCCGTTCGGACAGGGCGTCACCCGTGCCTACCCGCAGGAGCAGGTCGAAGGCGACTCCACGGACCACATCCACCATCGCTCCTTCTACGCGGCCTGGGGAGACGTGAACGGCTCTGACAACTGGAGCGAGGAGGAAGGAAGCGGCCGGATGGTCCACCGCTACTTCGAGACCACGGAAGGCGGCCCCGTGCTCGGACGCATCGTGGCGCTCAACGACTGGGTCGACCTGCACGGCAACCGCCTGATTCAGGACCAGCTCGAATACGTATTCTACAACGTGCCGCCCAGCTTCCGGCTCTTCGACTTCTCGGTCACCCTTTACGCCAGCGAGGGCGACGTGCGCTTTGGCGACACCAAGGAGGGCGGCATCGCCTCGCTGCGAGTGGCCAGCTCGATGGAGGCCGGCCGCGGCGGGCGGATCGAGAACGCCATCGGCGGCGTCAACGAGGCGGAGACCTGGGGCAAGCGCGCAAGCTGGTGCGACTACTCCGGCACGGTCGGCGACCACGTTGTCGGCATCGCCGTCTTCGACCACCCCGCGAACCTGCGCTACCCCACCTACTGGCACGTGCGCGACTACGGCTTGATGACGGCGAACCCCTTCGGCCTCTCCTTCTTCGTCGGCGAGGGCGCGGACGGTTCCTACGTGCTGCCCTCCGGCCAGCACCTGTGCTTCCGCTACCGCGTCTTGATTCACGCCGGCGGGGCGCGCGAGGGCAACGTGGGGCGCAAGTACCTGGACTGGCTCTTCCCGCCGTCGGCGACGGTGCAGGATTGAGCGGGCCTCTCTGATGGAGCGGGCGAATGCAGGAACCGCAGCTCTGGAAGCTCGCGCCCGTGTCGGTCACCAAGCCCTGGGGCCTGGTGCACGCGCAGGCCCTCGAGCTGACCGGCATCGAAGCGGGCATCGGGGAGCTGTGGCTTGCCTCCGCTCAGACGGGGCCGGGCAACTACTCGAATCCTGTGGTGGGGCCTCCCCTGGGCCGGACCCTGGCGGACCTGCTGGAGGAAGCCCATGCCGGGGGCGAAGGCGCGCTCGAGCCGCTGCTTGGGCAGCCCGTCCTTCGGCATCTGCGAGAGAATCCCCACCGCGGCAAGACGGAGGCGTGGTACATCCGCAGCGTCAGGGGCCGCACCGGCCTTGCCTCCGGCCCGCGGACCGCGCAGGACGCCGCGCGGCTCCAGGAACTCATCCAGGGCGAGGGACTGCCCCCGGACGTGAGAGCGTGGTCCGATGAGGTCCGCGCGCTGTTCGGGATCATCGAGCCACTGGCGGGCGGGGAAGCGTTCCTGGCGCCGGCCGGCGCCTTGCACACGATGTTCGCCGTTGGGCCGGACAGCCGCCTCATCATCGACGAACTCCAGCAGGGCTACGGCGACGGCCTCCTGCCCACGCTGACCAAGATACTCATGGTGCAGGACGACCTGCTCAGCGTGCAGGTCCATCCGGACGACCGCACCGTCGCCGACGTGGCCGAGGGCCGGCTTCAGATCGACCAGGACCTTCAGGCGAATCCGACCGTGCGCATCTACGACTTCGGACGCCGGCCCGGCGAATACCCCGAGCTCGGCTTCCGACTGGTCGATCCGGACGTCGGGCTGCGACGCATTGCTCCGGTCCGCGTGGAGGTGGACGGGCAGCACAGCGTGGAGGTGCTGGTGGCCGACCCGCACTTCGCCAGGAGCCGCCTGTGCCTCAGGGCCGGCGCCTGTGATCTGGGGCCACATCACGGCAGCTACCGCACGCTGCACTGCCTGTGCGGCTCGGCGAAGCTGACCGTGCCCGATGGCGCGATGATGCTGCGGCGCGGCGAGACGGTGTTCGTCCCCGCCTGCTTCGAGGGGGCTTTGAGAATCGAGACCGAGACGGGCTGCGCCCTGTTCGACGATGCCCTGCCGGACCTGGCCGCGCTGACGGATTTCCTCGAATCGCAGGGGGCGGGGGCCGATCAGGTCGACGCTCTGCTGGACCCGCCGCGAGCGATCTGAGCCGCGCCGGGCGACTGCGGCGGCCGCCTCGCGCGGGCCCGCAACGTTCTGCAATGGACCGGAGACAGGCCGATGGCCGATAGGCGCGAGAGACTGCGTTCCATGAGGCTTTACGCCCTGCTGACGGAGCGCCAATGCCGGCAGCCGTGGCGGGACACCGCGGAGATGCTCATCCGGGGCGGCGTGGACGCCATCCAGTTGCGCGAGAAGCGAATGCCGGACGGCGAACTGCTGGACAGGGCACGCGTCCTGCGCGAGATGACGGCAGGGGCGGACGTGCTGTTCATTGTCAATGACCGGCCCGACATCGCGCTGCTCAGCCAGGCGGACGGCGTCCACGTGGGCCAGGGCGACCTGCCGCCGGCCGAGGTGCGATCGCTGCTCGGTCGCGATCTGTTGGTCGGCTTCTCGACCCATTCGCTGGAGCAGGCCCGGGCCGCGTGCGAGTCGCCCGTGGACTACGTGGCGATCGGGCCCGTGGCGCCCACGCAGACGAAGGGCTACGATCAGGGCATAGGCATGGACATGGTGGGCGAGGTCTGCGCGCTCTGCGCCGCGAAGGGCCTGCCGGTCGTCGCCATCGGCGGCATTGCCCATGACACCGTGATGCCCGTCATGCGGGCCGGCGCCGCCGCGATCGCCGCCTGCTCCGCGCTCTGCGGGGACCGCGACCCTTTGTCAGCCGCGCAGGAGCTCCGCGCCCTGGTTGACAAAGCCGTGGCCGAACGGGGCGAAGCCCGTGAATGAGATGCCCGACATCCTGGCCCGGATCTGCGCGGCCAAACGCGCCGAGATCGACGAGTTGGCCGGGCGCGATCGCGCCGAGCTCCAGAGTGCGGCGGACCGGCAAGGCGCCCCGCGGGGATTCAGGGCTCGGCTTGCGGCCGAGCCGGGCGTCGCCCTCATCGGCGAGGTGAAGAGGGCCTCGCCATCGGCCGGTGTGATCAGGGAGGACTTCGACCCGGTCGAGCTGGCGTGCGCTTACCAGCGCGGAGGGGCGGCCTGCGTCAGCGTCCTGACCGATCGCCAGTTCTTCCAGGGCGATCCCGCCTATCTGGGCCGGATCCGCCAGGCCGTCGAGCTGCCGCTGCTGAGGAAGGAATTCATCCTGGACGGACTTCAGGTACTCGAAGCCCGCGCGCTCGGGGCGGACGCCTATCTGCTGATTGCTGCGGCCCTGCAGCCGCCCCTTCTGTCGGGTCTGCTCGCCGCCGGCCGCGAGCTGGGCATGGACGCTCTGGTCGAGGTGCACGACGAGCGGGAACTCGACGTCGCCCTCGCAGCGGGCGCCGACCTGGTCGGCATCAACAACCGCGACCTGCGCACATTCCAGGTCAGCCTGGCGGTCACGGAGCGCCTGGCGCCGCGCGTGCCGGAAGGCGTGTTGCTCGTGGCCGAGAGCGGCATCAGAGATCGGGCCGACGTGGAGCGGCTCGGGGGCAGCGGCGTCAAGGCCGTGCTGGTCGGCGAGACCCTGATGCGGGCGGACGACGTCGAGTCCGCCACGCGCGCTCTCGTCGGCGCGGGCCGGGCGTGAGAGCCGTCGCTCTTGCTGCTCGAGATTGATCCCCGATGAGGAGTGCATCGTGGCCAAGCCCGCCCATGAAGCCCCGCCCGAGAAGAAGATAAGGCTCGTTCTGCGCGCGCTGGCCGAACGCTACGGCGAGAAGCCGCGGCGCGGGCACGGCGACCCGCTCGAGGTGCTCGTGCGCGGCGTGCTCTCGCAGAACACCACCGACGTGAACAGCGGCCGGGCCTACCGCTCGCTCAGGGAGCAGTTCGCCGAGTGGGAGGCGATGGCCGGCGCTCCCCGACGGCGCATCGCCCGGGCCATCGAGCAGGGCGGCCTGGCCGACCAGAAGGCCCGTACCATAAAGTCTATTCTGAGCTGGCTGCGCAAGCGCGACGGCGCGCTGTCCGACGGGCTGGAGTTCCTTCGCGGGCTGGACGACGCCGAAGTCGAGAAGCGCCTGACGGCCATCAAGGGGGTGGGAATCAAGACCGCCCGGCTGGTCCTCCTGTTCGGGTTCGGGCGGCCGGTCTTCGTGGTGGACACGCACGTGCTGCGCGTGAGCAAGCGGCTCGGGCTCATTCCGCCCAAGTGCACTCGCGAGAGGGCGCACGTCCTCCTGGATGGGCTCGTGTCGGACGAACGGAAGTACAGCGGCCATCTGAACATGATCGAGCATGGCCGTAAGACCTGCCACGCGCGCTCGCCCGCCTGTGCCGAATGCTGCGTGCGCCGCTGGTGCCTCCACGTGCGCGAGCGTGAAGGTGCGGAAGGATA
>CAZSET010000140.1:0-10311 GCA_964605915.1 uncultured candidatus Brocadiaceae bacterium
TGCTGCCGCCGCGGAGCCGGGACCGCATCTACGCGCCCGAGCAGATCGATGGGATTCGCGGGCTGGTCGACCTGACCGACTGCGCCGAGCTGGTAGGGAACCTGGGGGCGCTGCGCCCGATCCTTGCCGAGACCGAGATCATCGTGACCGGCTGGGGCATGATGACGCTGGACGGCGAGTTTTTGGATGCTGCGCCGGGACTGCGGGCCGTCCTGTATGGCGCGGGCTCGGTGCGCTACTTCGCCACGGACGAGTTCTGGGACAGGGACATCCTGCTGACCAGCGCGTGGGCGTCGAACGCCATCCCCGTCATTGAGTACACGGTGGCCGCCATCGTCTTCGGCATGAAGAAGTGCCTTCAGGCGGCGGCACTGACCCGCGAGGAGAAGGCGTTCCGGCAACCGGAAGGCATCAAGGGCGTCTACGGCATCAAGGTGGGCATCATCGGGGCCGGCATGGTTGGTGCGGGCGTCCTGGACATGCTGAGGAACTACGAGGTCGAGACGTGCTGCCACGATCCGCATCTGTCCGCCGAACGGGCGCGGGAGCTCGGCACCACGCCGATGGGGTTGGACGAGATCTTCAGAACCTGCGACGTCGTCAGCCTGCATGCGGCGAACATCCGTGCCACAAAACACATGATAAGGGGCGGCCATTTCCGCAGCATGAAGGAAGGGGCCGTCTTCATCAACACGGCGCGCGGCCGCATCATCGACGAAGACGAGATGGTCGAAGTGCTTTGCGAGGGCAGGATCTTCGCTTTCATTGACGTGACCGACCCGGAGCCGCCGGCCGCTGAGAGCCCGCTCTATACGCTGCCGAACGTCTTCCTGACGCCGCACCTGGCGGGTCCGCAGGGGTGGGAAGTCCATCGGAACGCGGAGTACGTCATTGAGGAGCTGCGGCGCTACCTCGAGGGGCGCGAGCCCCGGTATCCGGTCACCAGGGACATGATGGAGTGGATGGCTTAGGTCCGCCCGGCCGGAGGTGGCGGGACCGGCAAGTCAACAGGAGGGACGGGACCAATGAATCGAGCTTGCTGGGTTGTACTGCTGGCGGCTTTGGTGCTGACAGCGGCGGCACAGGCGGCGACCGAACGAGTGACGCCGCTGGTCGTCGATCCGCGTGGCTCAGCACGTGGCAGCAGCTACGTGCACGTCCAGGGCGGGACGACACTGGAAACGGCGCGCGGGGGGCTGCCGATCGTGGAATGGGAGGGGAAACGCGCCGTCAAGCTGCACGCGACGCATAGCCCCGAGGGGTCCTTCCACGTGGGCATAGCCATGCCCGGGTGGACGAAGTTTTACCTCTTTGACTACGGTCCGGAGGGCGCCCTGGAGTTCGACGTCACCGGCAGCGTGGCCGGCAAGCTGGAGATCGGCATCGTCGACGTGGACAAGGACCGCGCGGGCCCGGACCAGGCGGTCGCCGCGGTGATGGACTTGCTGCGCTACGTGACGCCCGGTGCCGAGTGGCAACACGTGGCGATCCCGCTGCGGGATTTCGTCTCGGCCGCCCCGGACATCGACCTGGACAACATGGAGAAGCTCGTCTTCAACGGTTCGGCGCCCGGCGGCGAGACGACGCTCTACCTGGCGAACGTCCTCTTCCGAACCACGGCCCCGGAAAGGGTCTACCGACCGATCAAGGTGAACCAGGTGGGCTATCCGCCCGATTGGCGCAAAGTGGCGAAGGTCACGGCCCCGGCCGTGCTGAAAGGCGAGGTGCCGTTCCTCGTGAGGAACGTTGACTCCGGCGAGGCGGCGTACAGTGGCGCCCTTTCCCTGGCGCCCGTGGCCGGCCCGGACGCGCCGCGCGACCAGAGCAGCGGCGACATCGTCTACAACGCGGACTTCTCCGATCTGAGGACCCCGGGCACTTACGTCGTGGAAGTGATTGGGCCCGGCATGTCGGTTCCATTGCGGATCGCTGAGGACGTCTACGACCGGCTCTTCTATGACGTGGCCCGGTTCTGGTTCTTCCAGCGTTGCGGGATGGAGTTGAAGCCGGAGCACGCCGGCCCGTACGCCCACCGCGCCTGTCACGTTGCCAACGAGGCAATCCGAGACAAGGAGGGCAAGACCCGCGACTGCCGCGGCGGGTGGCACGACGCCGGGGACATGAACTGCTACACGCCGTGGACCATCCAGCCCATCTTTATGCTCCTGAGCCTGTACCGGCACAATCCGGCCAGGTTCACGGACGGCCAGCTCAACCTGCCCGAGAGCGGCAACGGCGTCCCCGACCTGCTCGACGAGATCAAGTACGAGCTGGACTGGGTGCGCAAGATGCTGATCCGGGAGGGTCCGAGGGCAGGACAGGTCTACGAGCGGGTCCACGAGGGGCTGGCGCAGCGGCCCGAGGGCGTGGACTTCTACGACACTCCCCACGGCCTGAGCGATACGTCGGACGACGCGGCTTGCGCCCTCGTCGCCGACCTGGCCCATGCCTACATGGTCTACAAGGAAGTGCCGCAGGAGCGCGATTTCGCCGAGGCCTGCCTCGCGGATGCCCTGCTGTCCTGGGATTACCTGGCCGGGGAGAGCAACGTCGACGAGCGGCATCTCTTCACAGCCGCCGCTCTGCTCTTCGAGGCCACGGGGCGGGATGACGCACACGCCGTGGTCAAGCGCCTGGCGCCCAGCATTCTCGATACGTGGATGGGGCACATCAACTACGGCGTCTTCGACGGAGGGCTGGCGACCTACTGCCTGAGCGAGCGACCCGAAGTGGACGAAGCGCTTCAGGCCACGCTGCGCGACTACTACAAGACCTACGCCGACACCGTGGTGACCGCCGCAGGGGCCAAGGCCTACAACACGCCGATGATCGAGGGCGTTGTCTTCAGTTGGGGCTCTAACGGCCACTGCATCGCCAAGAGCGGAGCGCACCTGCTCATGGTGAACCGGTTCGCTCCGGACGAAGCCTACGTCGAGACGGCACGTGACACGCTGCACTGGCTGTTGGGCAGGAACGCCGTCACGCAGTGCATGGTGACCGGCTACGGAACGCCCCCGCTGGGTCCGATCTATCATTCGATGTTCGGACCGCTGGGGCCCGGGCTGCCCATGCCGCCGGGCTACCTGCCGGGAGGGCCGACCCATTCCAACTGCCCGGGCATCTCCGTCTATCCGGCCAAAGCGTGGCGCGCCGACTACACGAGCTGGCAACTGACCGAGCCGTCGCTCACTTACCAGGGCTCGTTTACGTACCTGGTCGGCTCCCTGACGGCCCCGGGCGGTGGGTAGGAGGCCAGAAGCGCGGCCGGAAAGCCCGGTTTTGGGCGGCCAGCGTCAGCAATGGGCGACGATATGACGGAATGACCGGCTCTATTTGCATTCGCCCGCCAGTCGCCACCGGCCTGCAAAACAAACCCCGATGGCTCTTGATGCCCGGATGCGCTGCAATGTGATCGATAAAACTGCAAACAAAGCTCCCCAGCGCGCCGAGCGCTTCGCCCACAGCCCCACTTCGTGCCGCTACCAGCCTCAGGTTGGCTACCGTGGCCGCCGGACGCTGGCAGTGCAGATGGCCTTTCACACATCCCTTGCCCTACAAGCTCCAGGCACCGTCAGCCCAGAGCTGAAAAACCCGGCTTTCCGGCCGGATTTCTAGAGCAGCCTCTCAGCCCCGCTGTAGACCTCCTCCACATTGACCACTGTCGCGGCAACACCGGGGAGACTCGGATCGAGCCACTCCTTCATCCGTTCGTAGACGGCTCCTTGGATGTGTCGCTCCAGAGAGCCTTTGATCTGGAAGGCCTTGCCCTGGTCGGTCAGGAAGAGCAGAGCTCCTTTACTTCCGGCCAGGATATTGGCCCGTGTCTTGTCGAAGTAATTCTCGGCGACGACGATCTTGTCCTCGCTGAACTTCTCGACGCAACTGACGTAGATGGCATTCGGAACGCCATCTTCGCTGACCGTGGCCAGCACGACCGGTCCCCGTCGGTTGTCAAATCCCTGGCTTGCCGCTTCCGGTAAGTCGGGCATGTTGTTCCCCTAATTTGTGAACGCCGCCAGTCAGAGCGTAACCGAAACGCCGAGACGGGACAAGCCGCCGGCCCTGCAGGCAAACAAGGCCGCGCCCGCCTGTGGCCGCAAACGAAGTCCCGTCCCCCGCAGCCCAGGAGCCGGATGAGACGTGGAACCCTGCCTGAGTTGTCCATATAATGAGGCCCTTTACACAACGAGCGGGATAGGTGCATGCAATGGCGGAAGATGCGCTGGTTTTCGACGTCGCGCCGGGCCGGTTCGACCAGCAGGTGATCGAGGCATCGCGCGAGCACGCCATCGTGGTGGACTTCTGGGCGGAATGGTGCGTGCCGTGCCGCACCTTGAGCCCCATCCTCGAACGAGTGGTCCGTTCCTTCGAGGGCCGAGCCGGCCTCGCCAAGGTGGACATCGAGCACGACCGAGACGTGGCCGCCCGCTACGGCGTGCAGAGCATACCGAGCGTCAAGGTCTTCCGGGAGGGGGAACTGGCCGGCGAATTCGTCGGCGCCCTTCCGGAGGCGCAGGTGCGGCGCATCCTGGAATCGCTGATCCCGTCCAGGGCCGACGAGCTCGTTCTGTCAGCCGACCACCTGGTGGAGAAGCAACGGCTTGAAGAAGCCGAACAGCAGTACGGGCGCGCCCTCGAGCTTCAGCCTGACCACAGCGGCGCGCTGCTTCGCCTGGGCATGATGGCCCTGGAGAAGGGCGAGGTGGAAGAGGCGCGGAACCTCTTGTCCCGCATCGAGGAGAACGCGGCCGAGCACGGCGCCGCACAGGGCCTGCTGGCTCGCATCCAGTTCAGCGAGACGTGCCAGCGTGCTGGAGGCCGGCAAGCGTGCGAGCGGCGCGTCGCCGGAAGCAGCGATAACCTGGACGCTCGGTACGAACTGGGGTGCTGCCTGACCGCCGACGGGGATTACGAACCGGCGCTGGAGCAATTCTTTCAGATCCTGTCCGCCGACAGAACCTATCGCGACGGAGCGGCGAAGGAGGGGATGCTCCGGATATTCTCACTCGTCGGACCGCGCAGCGAACTGGCCGACCGATACCGCAGGCAGATGGCCGGCGTGCTATACTGAACTCAGGCAATCCTGCCATGGGCAGCAAGGGAAAAGGCGATCGCCGAGACGCAATCACGGCCGAGGCCGTGGACGCCGCACGCCGTGAGCTGGGCCTGGGTGAGACGGCGACCCGAGAGGAGATACGCCGCGCCTACCGTCGTCTGGCCCGTCAGTGGCACCCCGACCACCGTCCTGATGAGGCCGGGGACGCACGGAGCGAGCGCTTCAAGGCCATCCAGGAGGCGTACGCCCTACTGAGCGACTACATGGAGGGCTATCGTTACTCGTTCCGCCCCGACGATGTCCGCCGCGACCAGGAGGGTCCGCTCGAGCAGCATCGGCGTCAGTTCGGCCGGGATGCAAGCTGGGACACTTGAGTGCCCCCGCAGCGTGCGCCGCCCTATGCGCTGTTGCAAAACCCCATCCTGGCCGACGGAGCGGGTTCTGCAATAGCGCCTTACGGATCGGGAGTCCCGCCCTTCCCCGTTCTGACGATGAGCTGCCCGATCGAGCATTCGAGGTCGCGCGCGAGCACGGGGCACTTCACCCGCAGCAGGAAGAACAGATTGGGCCGCTTCTCATCGCTGAGCGTCTCGTAGTTGCCCTGCCCTTTCGAGATGACCACGTCCGCCTCCGCAAAGCAGCGTCGCAGCAGCTCGCCGCACTCGTCGAGCAACGTCCCCGGGACGGCTCCACCGTTCGTTATGACCCGCGCGACGTCAGGCAGGCCGACGGCGTCTGCATCCTCAAGTGTTGCGTCGTTGATGACGGGCGCGCCCCGCACGGCAACCGTGACGGTCCCGGCAGGGAGGTGCTCGATCAGCAGTCGGTCGAAGGCAATCTCACCGGCATTGTCTGCCAGATAGAGAATTGAATGGGCGCGGGCCGTGCTCCCTCGCAGAACGTCCACCGCTCCGCCAGGGAGTTCCTTATCGAGCGCGCCGGCCAGTTCGGCGCGCACGACCGCCTCGCTCAATTCCTCGCCGGACTTGGCGCCCAGATCGATGACGTTGGCGGCGATGGCCAACCTGACGGCTGCGCCGAAGGGGTCGTCGGCCCGATCCACTCGATCTCGCAGCGCGGCGAGGATTTCCAGACCCAACTGATTGGCGGCCTGCTTGCGCTCCAGGTACGGGTCGGGCTCGCCCGTTTCTTCACGGACGATCCCGTGTATCTGACTGCCCATGACGGGCGGCGGCAGCTCGAAACTGAACTCCGCGCACTGCGCCAGCACGCGCCGCATCACGCGGGCCTGAAGCGCCGGATCGTCCGTAGCCATGCGCACGGCGTCCAACGCCTGCCGGGCGAAGCACGGAACGCAATCAACGTAGGTTCTCATTGGGCTCGCTCAAGCCTTCGGGAAGAATGAGAGGAACCGGACGGCGTAGTCGCCGCGAATCCTCCATCATGCCACGCCCGGGCCGAAGCTTCAACCGATGCCGTTGCCTTCCCCGGACGAAGCTGCTAAGTTCTTCCGGTCGCGCCGACCCGATCCGCAACCAGAGGCATACAGATGGAACTGGAGTGCAAACCGGACGCCGAAGAAGCCAAAGAACGCGTGGACGCCTGGTGGCGCGGCCAGGTCCTCGACCGCGTCCCCATCAAAGTGGTTGCGCCGCTCATGCCCTCAAGCCACTCCGAATCGGCCCCGGAGGACCCGATGAGATGGCGGACCGACCCCGAACTGGTGATCCCCCGGCTGGAAGCGTACGTGGATGCCACGTTCTGGGGTGGCGAAGCCCTGCCGCTGGTCTTCCCCGCAGCAATCGGCATGGTCGCGATACTGGCGGCGTACCTTGGCTGCCCGTACAGGTTTCTGGACACGCAGACGGCCTGGGCCGAGCCGATCATCGACGACTGGGAGAGCGCCCCCGCGCTCGAGTTCAACCCGGCCAACAAGTGGTGGCAGACCTCCGGCGAACTCCTGAAAGCGGCCGCCGAGCGCGCACCGGGCCGATACTACGTGGGGCTGCCCGATCTGAACGGCCCCGGCGAGATACTGGCACGCCTGCGCAGCACCGAAGGACTGCTGTTCGACCTCATGGACAACCCGGGACCGCTCCGGCCTGCACTCGACAGGATCAACTTCGCCTGGTTCCGCTACTACGAAGCCTGCGTCGGCATCATCCATCAGCACGTCGAGGGCAGCATCTATTGGATGGGCATCTGGTCGCTGATCCCCTCCATCGACCTCCAGTGCGATTTCTCCTGCATGATATCTACCGAGATGTTCGACGAGCTGTTCCTGCCTCCCTTGAGGGAACAGACCGCATGGGTGGATCGCACCATCTACCACCTGGACGGCCCCGCCGCGATCAGGCACCTCGATTCGCTGCTGGCCCTGCCGAAGCTGGCCGGCATACAGTGGGTGCCCGGAGCAGGGGCGCCGCCCATGCGCGAATGGGTGGACCTGTGCAGGCGCATCCTGGAGGCCGGCAAGCTCCTCTACATCACGTGCGCGCCGGACGAGGTGCAGTTCCTCCTCTCGCAGCTTCCGCATGAGGGCCTGCTGCTCGACACGCACTGCCGGAGCCGCGAATCCGCCGAGGTGCTGCTGAAGAACGTGGCCCTCTGGAGCGGTTGAAAACGCGCGCCGACCCGCCGCGTCAGCCGCTCGGCAGGGGCGCCTCCAGGCGCTCTTGTCCTCTCTGCCGGAAGGCCAGGTAAGCCGTCACGCCGAAGAGAACCAGCAGGCCCGGCGTGGCCACTGACATCTCTTTGAACCGACTCACGGCGATCAGGTTCACCAGCAGAAAGGACATGAGCACCCCCCAGGAAACGCGGGTCCCTATCTTCTCGCCTGCGTGCGCGAAGCAGAACGCGATGAGAGCTCCGAAGGGAACCACGACCATCGACAGATGGCTGCCGGTAGAGACGTCGGACAGCAAAAGCATGCCCAGCGGCACGAGGGCAAACAGCAGGGCTTCCAGCTCCTTCCTGCATGCCGGCGCCGGCAGCGCCCAGGCCAGGATCAGCAACCCCAGCACCGGAAGCTTGAAAGCGAGCGCGATCTTCCTGACCGTCGACATGGGCAGGTCGGCCACGTTGAAGTAGCGGGGCCGGTCCTCCTTGCCCGCGTTGTAGCGGGTGAGGGTGCGAACCAGCGCCGCTTTGGGGGACTGGTTCAGGGAGCGGTAGGGCCGGCCGATAAACGACTCCGGGCCTTCGCGCGCGTAAGGGATCAGCACCTTGGTCAGCCAGGAGCGGTGGCGCTGGAAGCTGCCCCCCACTCCCCAGACGAGAGTTGGCAGCAGGATGGTGCAGACTGCGCCGGCGACCAGCATGCCGCCGAGCGCGCGCCACTTGCGCCGGCACACGAGGTAAAGGCCGAACAGACCGGGCGTGAGCTTGACCGCCGCCGCCAGGCCCAGCAGGGCGCCTCCCTCCCACTGCCGGTCCCGCGCCAGCATGAGGTACATCGCACCCGTCACCATGGCGACGATGAACATGTCCGTCTCGCAGCGGATGACCCCGTTGAGCATCAGCCCGCCGGTCAGGGCCCACAGCAGGGCGGGCGCACACTGACGGGCATCCTCCTCGTCCCGATGACAGGCTGCCATCACCCACCGAACCGACCACACCGTCATCGCCACCATCAAGACCAGCAGCACGGCAGCGCTGAGGCCGAGCTGGATGCCCTGGCCCGGCGTGACACCTTCACTGGGGCTGTCCGAGGCCGGCACCAGACCCACAGGGAAGAGCCCGAACGGCGTCCAGAAGATCGCGAAGAATGGCGGATACGCCTGCAGGTGCTCGATCTGCTCGTAGTGATTGCTGTTCTGGACGAGGCTGACCTGGACTATGCGCCGGAAAGCCGTGAACTCCGAAGAGCCGTGCAGCGCCCTCCTAACGCCTGAAGCAACCACGAAGAGGGCACCCAACGCGAAGATCAGCAGCAGCAGCGACCGCCACCCCCTTCTGGCCCATAGCCGGCAGAAGCCCTTCAGGTTCATCGCTCGCCTTCGTCCCATGTCTCTGCGTAGGCCTGCTCGCGTCCTATGGCGTCCAGGTCGTGGTCATGCCCGAGAACGTTCTCGGCCGCTTTCAGCCCCATGTCGATGTAGTGGTCGGAGCTGGTGTACAGGAACGAAGCATTGCGCCCGACGTTGTAGAGGTTGCGGAAACGCCGCAGGTATTCCGTGATCACGTTGACGCGTTCGGCGTAGCCCACGCGATAGACGGGGTACGCCTTGCGCAAACGGACAACGGCCTGGTCCATAAGCCAGTCGGGTTCGATCAGCCCGATCTCAGTCAGCTGGCGGGTGGCCTCCGTGGCCAGCGCCGGGACGTCCCGGTTCCAGCAGGCATCTCCCTCCTGGCAGAAGTACTCCAGCACCAGCCCGGTCTTGCCGGACGGCGCCATCTCCTTGCTCCAGTTCTTAGGCTCGTGAAGCCGGCAGAAGCCGATCTCCGAGGACGGGATGTAGATCCAATGGTCCGGGCTGACCTGCTCGACGTCCAGCGCCAGGAAAAGGATGACCACGCTCCGGTAGACCAGCCCCTGTGCTGCCTCCAGGACAGGGGCGGGCGGGGCCGGGCGCAACAAGCCGACAAGTTCGTCAACCGGAATGGAACTGATGAACTCGCAGCACGTCCGCCGCACAACTTTGCGGTCCGGTCCTCTGGCCTTCACCGCGCGGATCTTGCCGTCCTCATGCTCCACTTCCACGATGGCATGTTCCGTGAGGACGGCACTGGGCGGCGTAACGGCACCCGCCATGCCATCGGGTATCTGGCCGAAACCGTAGCGCGGATAGAGGAAGCGCCGCACCAGCGTGTCCGGGCCCCCCTTCCTGAGCACCGCATCCCGGACGGCCTCCCGGAAGGACAGCCCCTTGATGCGCTGGTGCGCGAAGTCGGCGGACAACTCCGTGCAGGGCACCCCCCACGTCTTCTCCGTGTAGACCCGAAAATAGACCTCGTAGAGGTAACGTCCGAAACGGGACAGCGCCCACTGCTCGAAGGTCTCCTCCGGCCCATCCTCCGAGACAAGCTTCCGGGCCTTCATCACAGCGTAGTCCAGCACGGCCTTTACGGCGCCTCCAGGCCCCAGCCCCGTCAAGGTGCTAAGAGGCGTAAGCGGATAGTCGACGAAACGGCCGTTGAAGAGTATCCGGCTCAACCGATCGACTACAAGCAGGTCGTCCCCCACGACTTCCTCCACGACCTGCTGGACGTGGGGCTTCTTGGTGTAGAAGCGATGGCCGCCGAGGTCGAACCGGGAATCTCCATGTTGGATAGTCCGCGAGTAACCCCCC
>CAZSET010000141.1:0-10309 GCA_964605915.1 uncultured candidatus Brocadiaceae bacterium
GACCAACCCCGTCGTGCGGCCCCCCCCCCCCCTCTTCTTCTCGGTGATTCCTCTCCCGCCTTATGTGTTCTACGAGAAGAAAAGGGCCGCCCTTGAGCAGACGCTGGTTCTGTACGACAACGCCGGCGAGCACTTTCAGCCGGGCGCAGACTCGGCTTCGGACCCGGGGACACAACACCTCGTTCGGTCCAGCGGGATCTTCTTTTTGTTTGATCCGTCGAAGGACCCTCGTTTCCGTGCGAAGTGTCCGAGCAGCGATCCTCAGATGAAGGACGGGGCGCAGGTCGAGCCTCAGGAGACGCTGCTCACGGAGTCCATTGCGCGCATCACACGCCATTCGCGCTCGACGGACAGCGGGGACCTCGACAGGCCGATCGTTGTGATCGTGACCAAGTACGACATATGGCATTCCCTGCTCAGGTATCCCCTTCCGAAGCCCTGGCGGCGGACGCGGAGCCTTGCGACGGCGGGCCTCGATTTGGACGCCATCGGCGTTGCATCCGTGGCCGTCCGGCACATGCTCATGCAGATCTGTCCCGAGCTGGTCGCCGCCGTGGAGGCGCATTCTTCTGCCGTCACCTATTTGCCGACCAGCGCCACGGGGCACAGCCCCAGCGAACGCCGCGTTCGCGACCCGGAAGGCAAGACAAGACGTGCGCTGCTCGTCCGGCCAAAGGACATAAGGCCGATCTGGGCGGCCGTTCCAATGTTGTGCATGCTGGCCAGGTTCGGGATCGTCCCCATCATGAGGCTGGCCAGACCGGACAGCCTGCCCGTCGCGACCAACTGCCGGCTGTCCGGAAGGCTTGCGGCCATGGACGTTCCCGGGACGAATCAACGTCTGGAGCTGCCCGTGGACTACATGGGACAGGCCATGCGATGCCCCGAAACAGGGGTCTGGTTTTGGGCCCCCAGTGTTGAGGAGGCCCGCGGAGCCAAGGAGCAGGGGACGACAAAGGGCAACTGATGGCTCAGGAGCTCATTTACACGTCAGCTCCGCGCGGGCTCCGCGTAGGTTCGAGCGGGTTCTGCACGGTGGCGTGCACTCGCGGCATGGCCCCCAACTACGTGGAGTTGCTCGAGTCTCTGAGCGGGTACACCGCCCCCTTCCCGCCACACGACCGAAAGGCGCGTCTCAACCCCACGGCGTTCAGCCACTACCGCGTGCGAATCGGAGGCAAACCGCTCAGCATACTGTCCCGCGTTGCCTTCGCCGGGCTGGACCACACGCAACGGTCGAACAAGCTGGCCCACCATCTGGTCCTCCAGCGGACCGAGCAGGCCTCGGGCGGACCCGCCTGGATGCTTCAGCAGCCGGACGCAACGGTCACGCAGTGGAGCGGAGAGCCGCACTACCTCGAAGGGGAGAGGCGGCTGCCCGCAGGCGATTCGCAGCCGGCTCCTTGCACGGCCTGGCAGGAGGCCGTGGGCGATGCGGGATGGGCAGGCGTGCTTGCGCAGGCGTTCCTTGACGACCCCCGAGAGCCGTCGTTCCTGATCTTCGAGCCGGGCGTTGACATGCTCCGCCTCGTCGCCGAGGCGCTCCGCCTGGTCCCTCCGGCGCTCCGGTGGGACGTCGCTTTCAACACGTACTTCACGTCCCTGCCGGTAGGGACGGCCTGCGCCTGGAGGTGCTGCCTGGCCAAGTCGCGGCCCTTGAGGCAGGCCAGGCGCATGCCAAACGCCCTGGTCATCGACCTGACGACGGGCCCGGATCAACCGGACCAGGCCCGGCGCCGTCTGGCCGCCGGATCCCCCCTGATCGCGTGCGCTCGAGACGGCACGCCGCCCCCGGTTCCGGCCGCCGTCGCGCCGACAAGGGGGACGCCCGCTCTCCAGGCCGCGGTGCCGGCAGCACGGGGCGAGCGGCTTCCGACTGCGCCGCCGCCGGGCCGGCCGCCCCCCCCGGCCGACCGATCCGCACCCCTGTACGGCAGACGACCGCCAAAAGGGCTCTCCATGAGCCGCACGGTCGCCGTGCTGGCCGTTCTGCTGGTCCTGTCGCTGGCAGCGACCGGATACCTGCTGCTGACGCGGGGGCAGCCGGCGCCTGAACGGGAGGAGCCTGCCCTGCTGGCCGCAGCCCGACCGGAGCAACCGCCGGAGCCCGCTCACTTCAACGCAGCCGGGCCGGCGGACAAGCCAGCCGTGGAGCCCCCTCCGCCTGCCCAGGATGCTCCGCCGCCGTCAGACCGGGGCGCGGGAGAGAGCAGTGAGGTTGAGGTCGCTGGCGCGCGGCATGAACCCGCTCCAGGGACGGGCGGAGAGGCAGAATCCCTCCCCCAGCAGCCACACGTGCCGCCGGTCCCGACGACGGAGTTCGTCTCCCGAGTGGCGGAGGTAACGACCCCTGAGAACTCCAACCTGGCCAAGAAGCTGCTGACATGGGCGCAGGACAAGCCTACGTATGACCTTGCGGTCGACGGCATCAGCCCGGAGTGGCAAGTCAGAGAGGTGGGATACTCGACCGGGCGGAGCAGCCGTGATTCCGATGGGCAGCCCAACGTCTTCGAGATGAAGGCCAAGGTGCTGGGCACCGAGGATGAGATGATGTGGGTCGCCCGCATTCGACCACAGGACGGCGGGTTGCTGTTCGAGCGCAATCCCGGCGCACAGCCTAATCAGCTGGAGAACTGCCTGGCTGAGGTCGCGTGGGTCAAGCTGCGTCACGACGCCTCCAGGCAGACGGTGTACGTGCTCACCAGCGGGCTTAGCGGCTCGATTCAGTTGCACCGAGAAGGCCAGGGCCCCAGAGCCAGGCTGAAGGGGAGGACCGGCGTGCCCGAGTTGTTCGTCCAGATGCACAAAGCCGCTAGCCTGGACTGCGTCAGCCCCATCACCGACGAGGGCCGGTACAGGGCGGCAGTCGAAACGCACCTGGACCAACACAATGAGCTCGTCGTGAACATCTCTTATACTGACGAAGTCTCGGACGCGATGCGACAGATCAGGAAGCAGCGTGCCGACGCGATGGCTGCGTTGCCCGGCGCTGAAGAGCGCGTCACGAAAGCCGAGGAGGCCCGAAAGGAAGCGAGTAAGCCCATCGACGTCGCACAGACGGCCTGTACCGAGGCGGCTGATGGCCTGGCAAATCTGCCAAGGCTAATCAGGGATTTGAAGTCTGCGCCTCGGGGAGTTGACCGGTCCCAGAGGGAAGCGGACATCCGCGCTCTGGAGGAGCAGCTGAAGCGGTTCGAGGAAGAGTACCCGGCGAGGCAGCAGAGACTCTACAACGCCAACCAAGAGCACGCCGCAGCCGTCAAGCAGGCGCAGCAGAAGCTCAAAGACGCGAATGAGATCGTTGAGTCCCATAACCGCACCATCGCGCAGGCAAAGGCATATGAAGCGCAGGAACAGCGGAACAGAGCAGCGGCATTCGGCCGGTTCTCCTCGCCGCTGCAGTTCACACTGAACGATCAGGTCGTGGCCGCCTTCAAGCTAGAGGCGCCAGCGGGAACGGACGCTCAACGACCGGAGGCACGCCGCTAGCCATGCGCCAGGAACAGCGCGTCGTCAACCAGATCAAGCACTTCCTTGAGTCCAACGCCCAGATGGACCTGCCGGAACTCGTGGCGTTGGCGGAGGAATACGCCGCCCTGTGCCACAAGGCGAACGAGCGGCTCGGCAGGTGCGAGCACTACCTGCGCAGCGGCATGCGGACTGAGGCCGTCCACCTGGCCGAGGCTTCGCCCCCCGTCCTGGACATCGCGGCCATCCTGCATTTCCACGGCGTGGAAGCCTGGCGGGAGCTGACGCGTCGGGGCGAGCAACTCGAAGTGCCCCTGCCCATTGCGGCGGAGACGGTCTCGTGGCTCAACCGCGCGTACGTCGAGGAGGGCTCCCTGGCCGACGTGCTATCGGAGTACCGCGGTCTGGCGCATCGGGGCACGCTGGCTCAGAAGATCTCCGTGCTCAGGCGCCTGGCTGAGCTCGACGAGGAGAACGCGAGCCACTGGCGGGACGACTTGCGCCAGTTCGAGCGGGCGCGCCAGCTTGAGCTGACGGCAGAAGTGCGAAAGGCGGCCGAGGCGGACGACTTGCAGACGATGCAGGCGCTGCATGCGGAACTCGCCTCGCGGGGCTGGATTGCTCCGCCGGACGAACGTCTGCGTGCGGAGCTGGACGCACAGATCCTGCGCGTGCGGCAGAAGCGGGCCCAGGCGGCGGGCAGGCAGATCGCGCAGGACGCCTGGGACGCCTACGGCGCCCTGGACCATGCGCTGGCCGGGCTTGCCCTCAGCCGCTGGGAGGCCCTTCTGGTCGAGGGCTACTTCCGGCCCCCCGGGGACCTGACGGACAACGTGCAGGAGGTGAAGGAGTGGTTCGAGATCGAGAGGCAGCGCCTGGCGGAGGAAAGCGAATTCCGGCAGGCCGTCACGGCCCTTCCCGAGGCCGTTGACCGGGGGGCCGGCAGGGCGGAACTGGAGCGCCTCCTTTTCGCCGCCACAAGACACGGCCGGCCGCTCCCGCCCGAGCTGCGCCAGCGGGTGGAACGAGGGATCGAGGACGCCCGGATCGCCGAGGCCCGCCGACGGCGCCTCGTGATTGCAGGCATCGTCGTTGCGCTGCTTGCCGTGAGCATCCCCAGCTTCCTCTTCGTGCGCTCAGCGATCACCAAACGACGGCGCAAGGAGTGGGCCGAGCGGATCGACCAGACTCGGGAACGTCAGGACTTCTCCACCGCCGCCAAGCTGCTTGCCGAGCTCAAGGAGCGCTATCCCGGCATTGCCGCCGCCCCGGCTTTCCGGGAGCGGGAAGAGGCGGTCCGACTGGGGGCCGAGCAGTACAAGAGGGAACGCCTGCGGTGCGACGAGGTGCTCAGTCAGTTGACGGAACTCCAGACGCAGGGCTTCCCCCCGGACAGACCTTACGGAGAGATGGACAGAATGGCGGAGGGCCTCGTGCACACGTCGGACGAACGGAGCCGACTCGAGGACTGGCGCCTCGCCTGGAAGACCCACGAAGTCCAACTACAAAGGGCTCGCGACGAGCAGTTCACCGTGCAGATGGACAGCGCGCTGGTCGGTTTCGACGAGCTCGCCGGACTCGACCCGGAAGGCCAAGTCAGGCGGTACGGGGCCGTGCTGGACGACATCCAGGAGCACCTGGGGACCGCCAAAGCGATGACCAGCGTCTCCGAGGCCCTGACAGCCCGCCTGGCTGTGTTTGAGCAGAAGCTGTACGCGCATCGAGCCACCCTCAGGGAGGCCCGGGAGCGAGTGGCTCTGCGCACGAGCCTTCTGGAGAGGATACCGCGAGCGCTGCCCGACTTGGGCGACTACGAGGCGCTTCTTGAGGAGTTCGTGACCGAATTCCCCGAACAGCCTGACGCGCCTCGCTTCCGCAGGGCGCTGGCCGACTGCGCACTGGGAAGGGACCTGGAGCGGGGCGCGCAATGGTCCCTCACCTACGACGGGGAAGCGGAAAGGAAGATCAAGGCGTTCCTGCAGTCGCCGGAATCGGAGGGCAGCATATGGCGCGATTCGCTGGAGTGGATGCAGTGGCAGATAGCCATGGCACCGCGCCTGCCCGAGGTCATCCAGGGCGTACGGCGGCTGCGGGGCAATCCTCGCTACTACGACCTGCGCTCGTTCGAGTGCGTGGATCGGACGACTGACAGGACGGTCCGGTACTACTACGTTGAGGATCCGACGATGGGCAACTCCGCGGGCCTTGGGGATCGCAAAGTCGTCGAGTACATGATCGACGTGTTCGCGGATGAGAACGAGCCGATCGAGAAGCGGTTCACGATGCGTCCCATCGTTACAAAGCTGCCCGAGGCCCTGGCCCCGCACTGTAAGTGGTTCCGCCGCATCTACCGTGACTTGCTCAGCGCTGACCCGCCCGATTCCGAGATCGTGCTGCTTCGCGGGCTGGAGGAGCTGCGGACCGACCCGTCGATCGATCCGGTCGTAAAGGCCGTCTTCCTGAGGGCCTTTCTGGCGGAGGCGAAGAAGCTGAGCCCCAACAATGTGACGCAGATCGACCAGATGCTTAGCAAGCTGGACACGATCAACACGAACGTGCTGTGGACGAATCCGAGCCCGGACCGCGCTACGCAGGACGCGCGGCAGGAGATCCACGACTGCCTGGATGAGATGGCCGACCTGCCCGGCCTGGCGTTCCGCACGTCCGTCATCAACCGCCTTCACCGGGCGTCTCTATCCCGCAACCCACGTTGCGTGGGGCAGGTTCTGTCGACCGGGCGTGGCTTCCGGATGGAGCTGGGGCGGTCTGAGGAGCCGGAAGTGTGGATAGTCGTGAGCAGTCCGGAGGGTGAGCCTGCCGTCCATATCGCTGCCCTGGCGGATGAGGAGGGAGTCCTTCAGATCAAGTCGGAGGTGTCGGACTTTCTCTACGCGGGACAGCCGGTGTTTGCGCCGAGCGACGGCAAGCTCACGGGCGGACTCGTCAGGGGCATCGTCGAGGATATCCCGGCCCCTGAACGGATGCTTCTTGAGAGGCTTCCCTGGCCGGCCAGCTGGCCGGTGAACGGGCGCAACGTAGAGCTGGCGCACGAGGCAACGAGCGATGGACGAGACGCATTACTTCATACGGTGGCGCGGTCGGACCACAGGCCCTCTCGCCCTTGAGCGGCTCAGGCACATGATCGCTCAGGGGCGCCTGAGCAAGCTCCACGATATCTCATTGGACGAGACCGAGTGGGCGAGGGCCGGCGATCTCGACGAGCTTTTCCCGCCATACGAATACGAGCCACGTACGATCGAGGAGACCGTCTCCCAGACGTCAGCAGAGCCGTCGTACGGCGCCGTCGAGCAACAGGCCGAGCAAGCCGATCAGCAGGTCGAAGAGTGGTACTATTCGCGCGGTCACAACGTGGAGGGACCGTGCTCTGGCGGCGTCATCAACCAGCTCGTCGCCGAGGGGACGCTGACCCCGGACGACTACGTTAATCTGAGTTCCGATCCCTGGATGTGGAAGCCCATCCGGGACGTGCCGGAGTTCGCGGACGTGGCTTCCTCCATCAAGGAAGAAAGCGGGGAGGGCTGGAGCCTCTACAACGCTCCGGGAGCGAAGGGGCGGCAGACGGACTTCTCCGGCCTGGCAACAGCCTCGCTGGTTCTGGGACTGGTGGGCATCTTCGTGCCGGCGTGCGGGATAGTGGCACTGGTCTGTGCGCGCAAGGCCAGGCGCGGCATGCGGAAGAGCAGCAACTACGCGGGCATGGGCCTGACCGGCGCAGGCGTCGTGCTCGGCATCATCGACATCGGGCTCGACATCGTGCGGGTCGGCCTGACGGCCGTCTTCCTCGTGAGGCACCTCAGGGGATGAGGCCTCGGGCGGGGCGGATGCCCGTCTGTCTTCTTAGGCAGGGAGCGGAAGCACATGAGCAATGAAGCCCCACGCCCGGTACTGCATTGGGAAACCGACGACATCGAAAGGAAGTTGGGATTCCCGGGAGCCAAGTATACCGGGGCGACGCCCTTGTTGACCTTGGGTATAGGCCTGATCCTGGCCGTCGGCTTCTACGCCGCCCTCCTGCCTTTCACGGAACACCACATCGGCAAGATGTTCTTCGAAAGGGGTCCCGTCCCTTACGTCATCGTGCTGTTCAGCGGCTGGAGCCTCGGCATTCTGTTCGTCAAGTGGCGCAAGATCAAGCTGCAGAGGCGGGCCCTGGACCACTCAATCCTGCCGGAGGAACCGGACTTTGTGCTCTCCCCGTTGACGGCCGATGACATCCTCAAGAGGGTCCGGGAGATCTCCGACAATCCCAAGCGATTCCTGCTGCTCAACCGCATTGAGGGCGCCCTGTCCAGCCTCAAAAACATCGGCCGGGTCTCCGACATCGACGACATTCTGCGTTCACAGTCGGACAACGACGAGAGCTACATGGAGTCGACCTACACGGGGCTGCGAGGATTCATCTGGGCGATACCCGTCCTGGGGTTCATAGGAACCGTGTTGGGGCTTTCCGAGGCGATCGGTGGCTTTGGGAAGGTCCTGTCGCAGGCCAACGAGATCGCCGAGCTGCGCGACTCCCTGAAGGGAGTGACGGGAGGGCTGTCCGTCGCCTTCGAAACGACGCTGATCGGACTGGTTGCCGCTGTGTCCATCCAACTCCTCCTGACGGCAGTCAAGACGAACGAGGAGCAGTTCCTGGATGAGTGCAACGAGTACTGCCATCGCCACATCGTCAGCAAACTCCGCGTCGTGCCCGTGGACGAAGACCACCAGATAGAGGGGGCTCCGTGAGAGAGCACCGGCGGGGAGTCGGAACGCCGCTCTCCCTGTTCTCGTTCCAGGACGTCATCACCTGCATCACGGGCATCATGATCTTGCTCGTTCTGTTCCTGGTGCTGGAGGTCATAATGCAGAAGTCGCTCGACGTGCCCGCCCAGCGTCCGCAGGAATCGGCCCCCCTGCAGAACCCAAGGGCAGTGGCCGAGCTGCGCGACGAGAGGGCGCAGCTGGAAGGCGAGATCGAGCGGGCAGCCAGCCAGCTCGCCGGCCAGCCCCACGCGAGTCCCTGGCAGATCAGGCGGGACCTGGAGGGGAGCAGAGCGGAGAGGGAGAGACTGGCCAGACGAAAGGATGAGCTCATCAAAGGGATCCGTCAACGCGAGGACGTGACCCAGACGGGAGAGCAGGACCGGGAAGAGATGGAGCGCCAGGTGCGGGAACTCCAGGAGAGAGTGGAGGAACTCAAGCAACTGCTGGCTCAGCTCACGAGCGAGGATCACGTCACGTTTGCGTTTGAGGAAACGCATAAGACGCCCGTGATCGTCCAGTGCTCGGGCGACCAGATCCGGGCGAAGCCGCTGTCCGCGCAGGAGCGGATGCAGGCCTTCCCGCAGCAGGCCGGGACCTCGCTCACGCCGGGATTCATGGAATGGGCGAACCAGAGGGATGCAGAAAGGGAGGGCTTCTTTCTGGTGATCAGGCCGAGTGCCGCCCCCTACGCGGGCGACCTTATACGGACGCTCAAGGACGCCGGATTCGACGTGGGCTACGAGCCATTGGAAGAAAGCAAGACCGCCGTGTTCGGAAGGGAGCCACTGCCTTGAGCCGCCGCTTCACCGCTGGCGCCAGCGACAATCTGGAACTGCTGCTGGACACGATGTGCAACGCCTTTGGGGGCGTCATCTTCATCGCCATACTGTTGGCGGTGCTTGCCCAGTTCGCCGAGTTCAAGGAGGCGGCCGAGCCGGACCTGGCCGAAGCCAGTCGCCTCCAGCGCGAGCTGATCGACCTTGAAGAAGAGCTCCGCGCGCTGAGGGCCACGCGTGAACAGCAATTGAGGGACGTCGAGGCACTGGAGAGCGTGCTGCCCCTCATTGACGAGTTGAGGACGGTCAGGCAGACCAACGTCGAGCTCAGACGGGAGCTGGAAAGCCTGGCGCGTCAGGCCGAAGAGGCGTGTCAGAGGGCCGCCGCAGCCGGTGACGTCAGCGAGTGGGAGCGAAGACGCTGGCTCCTGGGACAGCAGGAGGCCGCCCTGGAGCAAGCCATCACCGAAGCCCAGAGAGGCGAGGTCAGAAGGGGCGTCCTGCCCAGACTCGTGGCAAGCGAGAAAGACACGTTCTACATGATCGTCAAGTGGAACCGGCTCTTCGTGCTCAAGAAGCCAACCGCCCGGACTCCTTTCGGCGCGGTTAACGAGACGGACGTGACCCATGCGCGGATCCGTTCGGACGACGGGACGGAGAGAACGCTCTACGATGCCATCCCGGATCGGGGCGTCCGGATCGACGCGCCCGGCTGGGAGCGGGCGCCGATCGTCGCCGACATCGTGCGCTACGTGCCGCCGGAGGACTGCAGCCTTCACTTTGCGGTTTACCCGGATTCCTATCCCAGCCTGCTGACCGTGCGGGAGTTCTTCCTGGACAAGGGATACGACTACCGCTGGCATGTGATCCCGGCCCAGGACCTCAAGCTGCCCCTCACGCCCAGCCTGACGGCACCCGACGTCCTCAGATAGCCGCGCCGCCCACGGGGATGTGCATGCTGGGGACGCCAGCCGATCGGCCCCTTGCACCTGAAGGCCGGTTGCAGTACGCTCGAAACGCAACATGCATTGAGCGTGTGAGCGCATCTGAATACGGGATGCGCCCGCCCCCTGTTCCGGACGGAGCCCCAAGAGAGAGGCATAGGGCGCCCGATGCCTCCGCGCAATATGAAGGTCACTTGAGCCATGATCGCGCCACCGGATGAAGGCAGAGGACGGCGCCCGCCGCCACCTCCGCCGGCCAGAAGTCATGTCCCTCCTCCGCCCCTGGCACCGCCGGAGAGCAAGGCGCCGGCCGAAGAGGTGGACGCCGCCGAAAGGAGGAGTCAGACCCGGTGG
>CAZSET010000142.1:0-10278 GCA_964605915.1 uncultured candidatus Brocadiaceae bacterium
AGCCGTGCCCACGTGACGGTCACGGCAACAGTTCACAACCTGTTTTGGGGAGGTGCGCGATGGCAAGGCGCAAAGAGACGAAGAGGGCGCCCGGTCGTTGGTCAGAGCAGGAGATCAAGAGGCTGAAGAGAATCTTCCGCAATATGAGCAACGCCGACGTTGCCAGGGAACTCAGAAGAAGCATTGGCAGCGTGACCGCGAAGGCATATTCCCTCGGGCTGCGCAAGACCAAGAAGTACCTGAAGTCGATCGGCAGGGGCTGAACTGCTTTTCGTGTCTCCCAAGCCTTTACCCGACCGTCGAGTTTGAGTGGCCAGCGGGACCGCAACTCGGCGATTGTAAGTGAGGAACTGATCGTGTGCCTGCAGAACAACAGTGCGGCTGAAAGGGCGGTAGCCCTGAAGTTGCGTGGTTCCTTCGCCGCTTATCCCACGGTGTCCGTTGAGGTCGTCAACACGGACTTGCGGCGGGCAGAAGGGTCAACGGCCGACAGAGTTAACGAGGCCGTCTACGAAGCGCTTTGTGCTGTTCATCCTGGCACCACGGCGGGGCAAGGTCTGCTCAAAGTTCACATCGGGGAGCCGAGGTGCGTGACGCACATGAGGCCGGAATACATGGCGGGCAGCATTAGGTTTTTGCGAACGCGGGGCGCGTCCGCAGTCGTGGCCGGCGACACAACCGTTGCATACACAGGAGCTCGCGGGCACAGGGAGAACCCGATGGGCGATGCGTCCACTTACATGCGACTGGCACGACGACATGGCTGGTCCACGGAGGGCGATGCCGGGGTCCCCTTCGTTGTGCTGGATCGGCCATCTACTGCTGTGCCCGGGCAGCTCGACTTCCAACAAGAGCAACAGCAGAACCAACTGGCTGGCATCGGTCGCTTCAAGGATTTCTACCTTGCTGGAGGATTTGCTGCCGCCGACTTCGTGATAAACCATGCTCACCTGACTCTGCACGGCCTGGCCGGAGTGGCGGGCTGTGTGAAGAGCATCGCGATGGGTTGCTCGGCGCTGCGCGGCAAGCTGCGTATGCACCAGTCATTGCTGCCTCGGTTCGATGCTGAGCTTTGCACACGATGTGGGCGCTGCGTGGAGAGCTGCCCGGAAGGCGCTTTGCAGCTCTGCGACGACGATCCCTGTCCTGTCGTCGATCCGGAGCTTTGCATCGGCTGTGGTGAATGCGAAGCCGTCTGCGCACTGGAGCGCGGGGCCGTTACGCTTCAGGGGGAAGATATTACGGACTGGCAGCGCGGTGAGGACACACTCCCTCTGCGCATGTCGGACTACACGATGGGCCTGATGAACGGCAGATGGGAGAACATCATCCACGTTCTCCACATGTATTCCGTCACCGAGCGTTGCGACTGCGTGAACGCTCGCCAGGAGCCCATGCTGGAGCACGACATCGGTTTCTTAGTAGGCAAGAATCCGTTTGCTATTGATGAACTTGCTGGTCGGATGCTTGCGGACGCACTGCGCGATGAAGGCCGACCTGTGGAGCACTCGCTTCTGGGGACGGCGCAGAGAGCCGCTTGTTACGTTGAGAAAGCCTATGGCATCAGTTGCAGAGCACAACCCCAGAAGGCTCGCGTGAAATAGCTCACAGGTGCTTGCGGCATACAGTTTCAAGGAGTCTGGCTATGACAGAAAGCGAACAGTCTCAAGCGGTCTATTCGGATTTCGTCTCCGATGGCCACTACCAGGCCTATCGCGGCGGACTTGCCGGCAAGCACGACAACGTGAGGATATACTGGGAGGATCAGATAAGAGGCATGAGCCTACGGCCCTATCTGCGGAGGCTGGTGGAGAGGAAGAAACGGTCGGGCGACAAGGTGCGCGTTGCTGACCTGGGGGCGGGCACTGGCGAGGGGCTGCGGTTACTTACATCGTTGATGCGGAAGGAAGCCGATCTACGCCTCAATCAGACCAGGACACTGCCCATCGACATGATCGAGCAGTACGTGGGCTGCGACTTGTGCGAGGCCATGGTCAACCAGGGAAATCTCACCTACGCCGACCGGCCGAATGTCGTCTTCCGCCAGGGGGACTTCTCGAAGGGGTTCCCGCTGAAAGACGAGCAGCCTTTTGATCTGTACTTCTGTTCTTACGGTTCCTTCTCGCACATCGATGGCGACGCAATGGAGCGTCTCCTCGGTGAGATAGTTGAACATGCTGGCCAAAGGGCGCTGGTCGTTGGCGAGTGGCTGGGGCGGCATTCTATCGAGTGGCCGTGCTATTGGGATGAGCCGGCCGACAGGATGTTGGACTACTCGATGAGCTGGCTGCCAGGCGGGTCGAGGGATGAGGCAGAACACTTCCCCATGCGGTTCTGGCTTGGCGATGAGGTGCGCTCTCTGGTTCAGCGTGCGGCGACAAACGTCCAGGTGCAGGTGCGTGCGCTGGACCTCTATGACTGCTCTCTATTCGTTGGACGGCACGTCGACACGCGTGAGTACAACGACTGGATTAAGCCTGTACGAGGCGCTGTCAACTCCCTGCACGAAGACAATGTCCGTACGGACCTCGAACGTTTGAAGGCGCATGTGCACCCGGTGCCGGGACACGACGAACTGAACCAATACTTCGCTGCTCAGCAGTTCTGTTGGAATAATCTCGTTGATTACTGTCAGAGACGCCTTGAGAAGCGGCAAAACCCCGTGCGAACAAAGAACTGGCGATCGTTTCCTCCGGCCCTTCAGATAGCCATCATGGCACTCGATCGTGTCGTAGACGCCGTGGCCTGGATGCGAATGGGCGACCCAAGGGCCAACATCATCGAGCCTCAGCTGGGCTATACGTTGAGGAGCTTGGAGCTTCAGTTGCAGGAAGGTGCAGGCCGCGGCCACGCGCTCGTCGGCATCTTCGAAGTTCGCAAGGGCTAAAACAAAAGCCTCCACGGCACTTGGAAAGGACACACGGTGATTAGATTCGACCATGTGTCGAAGACTTATCCCGGCGGCGTTGAGGCCGTGCGGGACCTGTCGCTGGAGGTGGCCGAGGGGGAGACTGTTGTCCTGCTCGGGACGAGTGGCAGCGGCAAGACGACCACGATGAAGATGGTCAACCGATTGATTGACATGACAACTGGCCGAATCCTGATCGACGGCACTGACGTTAAGGCCCAGGATCCTATCGGACTGCGCCGAAGGATCGGCTATGCGATTCAGCACATCGGCCTTTTCCCCCATATGACGATTGGGCAGAACATCGGAGTCGTGCCCCAGCTCCTCCAGTGGCCCAAGGAACACATCGCCGAACGGGTCGACAACCTTCTGGCTATGGTTGGACTCCAGCCGGAGGAGTTCAGGGACCGCTATCCCGTCCAGCTCAGCGGGGGACAGCGTCAGCGGGTAGGCGTGGCCCGGGCCCTGGCCGCCGACCCGCCCATAGTGCTCATGGATGAGCCGTTCGGGGCACTGGACCCGATCACGCGGGAGGAACTCCAGAACGAGTTCCTCGCTCTCGAGTCCGAGATACGCAAGACCATCATCTTCGTGACCCATGACGTGTTCGAGGCGGCGAAGATGGGCGACAGGATCGCCCTGTTGGACGCCGGGCGGCTCCAGCAGTTGGCCACCCCGGCCGACCTGGTTGAAAGCCCCGCCAACGAGTTCGTGGATCAGTTCCTGGGCCAGCACCGGTTTCAACTCTCGCTGCTGACCAGGAGGGTGCGCAGTGTGATGCCAGCGGCCGAGGTAAGGTTGGAGAAACCGGCCATCGGCGACCGGCTACGTGCAACCGACACCCTCATCGAAGCGCTCGATGCTTTCAAGAAGACGGCAGCCAGCGCACTGCCCGTACACGACCGGACGGGCTACCTCGGCGATCTGACTAAGAGACACCTCCTGGCAGCTATCACTGAGGTGCTTGGGGAAGCGGGAGGAGCGCCATGAACACTGTCCTGTCGTTCTTCCGCAAGCTCGGCCCCGAGATGCTGCGGCGCACCTACGAGCACACCTTCCTGGTGTTCTTCGCGATGGCGATCGCCGCGGCGATTGCCCTGCCCCTGGGGATCTATCTGGCACGCACAAGGCGGCGCCGAGTCGTGTCGGCTGTCCTGGGGGCTGCCGGTGTCATCCAGACTGTCCCCAGCCTGGCCCTGATATCCTTCATCGTGTTGCTGTTCGCACTGGTGGCCCTGCCCACCATCGGCACGCTGCCTGCCCTGGTGGCCCTCGTGCTATACGCGCTACTGCCCATATTGCGGAACACCTACACCGGCATTCGGCAGGTCGACCCTTCTGTGGTGGAGGTGGCAACGGGCATGGGCATGAAGCCAATCCAGATACTGTTCTCGGTCGAGCTGCCGCTTTCGTTGCCCGTCATTATGGCGGGAGTACGGATCTCGACGGTCTGGACCATCGGTATTGCTACCCTGTGCGGGCTGATAGGCGCCGGGGGGCTCGGGGACCTCATACTGAAGGGCCTTCGAAGCATTCAGATGGATTACCTGGTGGCCGGGACCGTGCCTGCGGCCGTGCTGGCCGTGACGGCCGACTGGCTGCTCGGCCGCCTGGAGCGCTGGCTCACGCCTGAGGGCATCCGCGAGAGCCACCATTCCAGAGTAGAAGGGGAGTGAGATGTCGACCAAGAGCCGTCTGCTGATCGTTCTCGGCGTGGTCATCGTTGCCGGCATCGTCCTGACGTTGATTCGCTACGGCCGACCATCCACAGGGATGCGGGCGGCCTTCGATGCTGAATTCCTCACCCGGCCCGACGGCTACTCGGGGCTGAGCGAGCACTACGGATTCGAGTTCGTAGCCGAACCCATGCAGATGGATCCGGGTCTGATGTATAGGGCCGTCGCCGACGGCGCCGTGGACGTGATTGACGCCTTCGCCACCGACGGCCGTATCCCTGCCTATGACCTGCTGGTCCTGAACGATGACAAGGGCTTCTTTCCGCCGTACTACGCTGCCCCCCTCGTGCGGGCCGAGACGCTGAAGGAGCACCCGGAAATAGAGGAGATACTGAACTGCCTTGGTGGGAAGATCTCCGATGCGGCGATGCAGCGGTTGAACTACGAAGTCGACGAGGAGGGGCGCAAGGCCGCCGAGGTCGCCAGGGAGTTCCTGACTTCGCAGGAGTTGCTCGCCGCCGATGCATCGCCTGGCGATGGCTCCGCCGGCACAGTGACGATCGGAAGCAAGCACTTCACCGAACAGGAAGTACTCGGCGAGATGCTTGCTGCCCTCATCGAGTGCTCCTCGGACATCAAGGTCAGGCGCAAGCTCAACCTGGGCGGCACGATGATCTGCTTCAACGCGCTCAAGTCCGGCGACCTCGACCTCTATGCCGAGTATACCGGTACCGGCCTGGTCAACATCCTCAAGCGGGACGTCATCTCAGACCCCGATGCTGCCTATCAGGCGGTGAAACAGGCCTTCGCTGAGGACTACGACATGGTCTGGCTGGACCCGTTCGGCTTCAACAACACCTATACGCTCACAATGCGCCGCGACCATGCAGCCAGGCTCGGAATCAGGAGCATCTTCGACCTTGCCGAGTACGTCAGAGGGCAATAGGAGGGCACGGAGGGACCCAGGGCGCATGACCGGAAGACCACGAGGCGTTCCCGTTTTCGCCATTGCGCCGGTTGGCTTGTTCGTATGCACAACGCTATTGCGCCCGTGGGTCTCCACCGCATTGGCTGCACAGGCGGCAGCGCCGGCTCGGCTGTCGGAGCTGACTGCCCACCTGTCGTCGTGGGGCCGCCATGAAGTGATGGGGATTGCCATCTGGCAGTTCGGCGCGGCGTTCCTGCTCATTCTGGCCGGCCTGATTCTCAAGAAGGTCAGCGACTATCTGTTTGCTCGCCGGATCATCCCGCTGCTGGAGAAGACGCCGTTCGCCATCGACGACGGGCTGGCCAGAGCAGCTGCGGCGCCATTGGGTTACGTGTTCGTCCTGGCCGGATTCGCGGGGGCCTTCGCCGTCCTGCCGCTGCCGCGGGAGCCCGACGTGGAGCCCTTCGTGTTCGGAGCAATGAAGGTTCTGACGGGAGCGATTCTCGTCTGGTTCCTCTTCCGGGCAGTCGATGCTATCGTGGGCTCACTGGCCGGGTATGCGCAACGCTCCGAGTCCAAGCTCGATGACCAGCTGTTGCCGCTGGTTCGCCGGGCCCTCAAGGCGACTATCGCCATCGTGTGCTTCCTGTGGGTCGTCCAACTGCTCGGCTACAGCGTCTCCAGCCTCCTGGCGGGGTTGGGCATCGGGGGACTGGCCGTCGCTCTGGCGCTTCAGGACACCCTGGCGAACTTCTTCGGCTCGGTCTTCATATTCCTGGACCGGCCCTTTCTGGTCGGCGATTGGATCAAGGTCGCCGGCACCGAAGGCACCGTGGAGCAGATAGGATTCCGCACCACACGCATCCGCACTTGGCCGGCCACAATGGTGTCCATCCCCAACAAGACGGTGGCCAACGAGGTGATAGACAACTGGTCCAGGATGCCCAAAAGGAGGGTCGTCCAGACCATCGGCGTCACCTACGGCACGCGGGCGGACCAGATGCAGAACGCGGTGTCAGCTATCCGCGGCATCCTGCAGGGGGACGAAGGCGTCGACCAGGAGTTCATGCTCATCCGGTTCACCGACTTCGGCGAGTTCAGCCTGAACATCCTGGTCTATTACTTCACCAGGGACGTCACCTGGGATGCGTACCTGGCCACCAAGGAACGGGTCAACCTTGCCATCATGGGCGCGCTTGAGAACCTGGGGCTCTCAATTGCTTTCCCCACGCAGACGGTCCACCTGCGCCAGCGGGGCGGCGAACCTGCCCTTGCACGCGCTGACGAGGCGCCGGCAAGCGCCGGCCGAGGGACGACCGATGAATGACATTGCTCTGCCAGAGCAGCTCCGTGCGTGCGTCATTGCCACCATGCGCGATGCGCCGGAGCACCTCACGGAACTTGCCGGGGCCCTTCAGCGTCACTTGCCTCTGCGGGTGGCTGTGCTTGTCTATACTCCGCAGCTGCCGCTGGCGTCCTTCCCGCGCCTCCTAGGGCCTTTTGCGGGACCTGGTGTCGGTGCCGCGATTGCTGCGAAGCGAGAAGCCGACAGGGCGCAGAAGCAACTCCATAACATCGAACGGGCAATGCAAATGGCCCTCCCGGGAAACCAGAAACCGGAGGTGACCTGTGCCAGGGGGAGCCCTTACAGGCTAGGGAGGCGCCTCTGCCAGGACTTCGATTTGCTGGTGGTTCCTGGCCGGCTCGGTGCCGTCGGCCTCTGGCGCAGGTGGTTCCCCGGCTCCCACCTGAAGCTGGCATCGGCGAGCCACGCACCGACCCTCTTCTGCGCAGGACTCCCTCCGTGGGAACGAGTCATCGTCCTCGACTCCGGCGACAGGGCCTCGTGGATAGCCCGGCGCGTCCTGCGGCGTTTTTCCGATCCTCTTGGGTTCTCCCTGAGCGTGGTGCGCCCTGAGGAGCTCGCAAGTGGCAGCGGCCGTGAAGATGAGCAAGGTTCCTGTTGCCTCGTTGTGTCCCTGGCTGCGGTCCGACGAACCTTCCGCAAGAAGGTCCTTTCAGGTTTCCTGGGGGACTGGACAGGTGCTTGCTTGCTGTGGCCGTAGGAACCTGCACGAGAAGGCGTTGGCTTCTCGATCCCGGGTCACGTCCTGGGCGTCAGGCCAAACGCGGGCCGCCAGTTCTGAACACCTGATGTGCACGCCGGCGAACCGGCCGACTGACTGCTCCCCGAACTGGCCGCTAGCTTGCTGCTCTTGCCCGTCACGTTGTAGAATCAGGCCGCTTTGCAGCCTGGGTTGCTGCTCTCTACCGCAGAAGATATGGGACCGTCATATACCACCAATCGGGGCCTGTTCTCGGACCACTACCTCGCCACCCGTCTGCCTGAACTGCCGGAATGGGATCAGGACTACGGCACGCTCCGCGCCGGACTCTCAGCGCTATTGAAACAGAAGGCCAACGCTCTCCCCACGCTGAACGAGCCCCAGACCGAGGAGCAGTTCATCCGGCCCGTCCTCAATGCCCTCGGCTGGAGCTACGAGACCCAGATCACCTTCCGTGCCCTCGACAGGGAGTACCGCCCGGACTACGCCCTGTTCCTCACGGATCAGCAACAGCGCGAAGCGCGCAGCACCGTCGCCTCCCGCCAGGAGCCCTGCGCCCGTCCTTACATGGAGAAGGTGGCGGCCCTGGCCGAGGCCAAGTACTGGGAACGTCCCCTCGAACAGCGTAGCGCCGATGATGCCCGCGACCGCCGGCCTGACCGCGGGCGCTCTCCGCACTTTCAGATCATCGACTATCTTCGCGACTCCGGCGTGTGCTGGGGCATACTGACCAACGGGGGCACCTGGCGGCTGTACCTCAACGGCGCTGAAACCGCCGAAATCCTCTGCTACGAGGCGGACCTGGCCGGCATCCTTAGGTCCGGGGACGCCGAAGACTTCAAACGCTTCTGCCTCTTTTTTCGCGTGGAAGCCTTCGAGCCGGACGAGCAGGGCCGATGTTTCCTGGATCGCCTGCGCGAAGAGAGTCAGCAGTACGCCACGCAGGTGGAGGACAGGCTCAAGGAACGCATCTTCGACTCGGTGGTGCCGGCCATCGCGGAAGGCTTCTTGCGCCACCTCCGCGATGAGGAGGGTGTCGAGGTCGGGCCGGACGACCGAGAGACACTGGACTGCATCTACGGCGCAACGCTGCTGCTGCTTTACCGCCTCTTCTTCCTGCTCTTTGCCGAGGCCAGGGACCTGATAGCGGTCGGCGACGATGCCGGCTACCGCACCAAGAGCCTCGCGCACCTGAAAGAGGAGGTCTTTGAGGCGCTCCGTGACCGCGTGTCCCTGGGGGCCCGTTCGACGGACTGGTGGGATGACCTGTGCAACCTGTTCGAGATCATTAACGGCGGCGATTCGGGCCTAAACGTCCCCCGCTACAACGGCGGCCTGTTCGCCCCGGACGGGCTCGGCGATCCTGACCTCAAACCGGCCGCGGAGTTCCTGGAAGCTAACGCCATCGCGGACAGGTACCTTGCCGACGCCGTCATGCTCCTTACTCGCCACGCCGAGACGGAAGGCGACTACGCCCATCTCGACTTCATCGACTTCCGCGACCTGGGCGTCCGCCACCTTGGGTCGGTCTACGAGGGGCTGCTGGAGTTCAAGCTCAACGTCGCCGATACGCACCTCGTCAAGGCCACCGAGAAGGGCAAGCCTGTCTGGAAACCGGCCGATGATCCCTCCACGGCGGACAAGAAGCCGGGCGACCTCTACCTGACCAACGACAAACGCGAGCGCAAGGCCACGGGCTCCTACTACACCCCCGACTACATCGTCCGCTACATCGTCGAGAACACCATCGGCCCGCAGATGGACCGCATCGAAGGCGAATACGAGCTGTCGCAGGAGGTCGGCGCGAGCCAGGACGAGCGCCGACCATGGGATGAAATCCTGGACGAGGTACTGAAGGACAAGCCGGCCGATGAGGCCCGCGCCGGGCGGGAACTCTGGGGCGGCCTGAGGTCGGATGGCGAACGGCGCGAGTTCCTGCTCAACCAGCTCGAGGGCGTCCAGCCGGACCACGAGTACGATCCCCCCACGCGCGTGCTGGAGTTGAAGGTGCTCGACCCCGCGCTGGGAAGCGGGCACTTCCTGGTCGGCGCGCTGGACTACATGACCACGCGCCTGGCCGCCATGCTGAACAAGTACCCGGACTCGCCCGTGCTGGAGCGCATACACGAGGACCGGCGCAAGATCGTCGAGTCGCTGAGGCAGCAGGACATCGAGGCCGAGGAGGGAAAGCTCACCGACGAGAACCTGCTGCGGCGCATGGTGATGAAGCGGTGCCTCTACGGCGTGGATTTGAACCCGCTGGCCGTCGAGCTGTCCAAGCTCAGCCTCTGGCTCCACGCCTTCACCGCTGGCGCCCCGCTCTCCTTCCTCGACCACCACGTCAAGTGCGGCAACAGCCTTATTGGTTCCACCCTGGAGGAACTCCAGAGGGAGACCAGGCAAGCCGGCGGTCTTGAGCGGATTGACCTCAGTTCGCTCAAGAGAGCTGTTGAGCATATGCTGACCGTGGCTGAGCTCTCGGACGCCAGTTTCGAGGACGTCGAACGCAGCCGGGAGGAATACTGGGCGGCAGACGCCCGCGTCGAGGGCTACAGGGCGATGCTGGACAGCCTGACGGCAGAGCACTTCGGGATCGAACACGCCAGCCATTTCATTCAGTTTGGCAGGGACATTGAGCTCGACAACTTCGAGGAGAGCGTAACGAAGCTCTCTCAGGAGGACCAGGAACGACTGTCGCTG
>CAZSET010000143.1:0-10221 GCA_964605915.1 uncultured candidatus Brocadiaceae bacterium
AGAGGCGGGAAGAAGCCGGGACCCGATACCGGCCCGGCCATGAGCCACCCCCTGAAAAGCGTCCCAGACCAGAGCTTAACCTGAACATCCTCCTCTTCCGCATGATAGCAGAAAGCGAGGCGGTTCGAAGGACGGAAACATGACGGCTGGAAACGCCGGCAAAAGGGGGAACAGCAGCGGCCTTATCGGCCTGGGTGCCGGCTGCGCCGCGCTGGCTCATCGGCGAGACGCAGGGCGTACAAATCGAGGATTTGGCTCCGACGCACCCGCTGCAGCCTGGGCGAGGAGGAAGAGACGATCCGCCTGGAGCTAGTCGGTTTAAGGTCATGCCAAACAATCACATACAACTAATGAGCGCGTTCAAGTCAGGCATCGAACCCTCCGCAAACGACCCGGGGGCCCTTCTAAGAGGGCCCCCTTCCAGCCCGAACGAACAGCTTTTGAGCACGCCTTACTGGCCGTCCGAAACCGGCGCATGGCCACGTCCAGGACGTCCCGAAACCACTGGCAGCACCGCCAGCGAACGGGGATGCACGCGTCGTTGTCTCTTGTCTTGTCAGCAACCTCAGAACCGAATAATAGGGAGTAACCGAGATGAGCCAACAAGCAGTCGAAGAGACCCACCTTAGCCACAGTCAGATCCAGGAGTTTACGTGGTGTTCCATGAAGTACTGCCTTCACAGGATACGTGGGGTGGAACCCGAGTTCGTTCCCTCCTCCTTGGTGTTTGGCGTGTCGATTCACGAGGCCCTGGCCACCTATCATAAGGGCCTGGCAGACGGCCGGCAGACGGCGCTAGAAGAGCTCTACGACGTCTTCGACCGGCGCTGGGGGGAAGAGCCTCTACCCGTTCACTACAGCGCAGGAAAGAGCGAGAGCGGCCTGAAAGCGATTGCCCATTCGCTGCTCAAGGCCTACCTCAGCGAAGCACCACTGACGGGGCAGATCGTGCGCGTGGAAGAGTTTTTCAGGATCATTCTGCACGACGAGCTCCCGCCCATTCATGGCTACATCGACCTAATCGAAAGGACTCCAGACGATCAGCTGGTCATCACCGATCTCAAGACCTCAAGCCGGGATGGACCCCCCGGTCCCGCGCAGCTTGTCCTTTACAGCCAGGCCCTGGACGCCGTCGGCCTGGACACCGAATCTCCAGTCCGGCTCCAGTATGTGGTCCTTCCGAAGAAGAGGGATTCGCACCTATCTACCTTCCCGGTCCAGGTCACCCAGGAGGACGTGGACAGGCTCACGTCCGATTATCGCAAGGTATTCCAGGCCATCCAGGAAGGTGCTTTTCGTCCACGGTCCGACAAGTGGTGTGGCGAATGCCAATGGAAGAACCGTTGCCCTGGCTACGAGTTCGATCTCGACCCGCTATTCTGACACGCATGCCCTCTCCGGCTCGTTGTTGGGAAAGCGCAGTTCGTCGGTCAGCCCAATGGCGGGGCGGCTGACGAGCCACCAGGGCGCGGGTGAAGGACAGCTTAATATTTACGATGTACGGGTTATAATATAGTGGCAGCGCTGCTAGGATATCGATTCCCCTTCTGGGCGGATCAGACTGGTTGCACACCGAAGTGCCCCCCGCTGTTACCGTCCAGGCCTTTCCCGTCGCATTGACCACGCCAGGAGGTCCGCTGAAAAGTTGCGTGGGAAGTAGCAGCCATTTCATGCTGCCGCGCTCCGTCATCCCCCCCGCGTTCGCTAGAGCTTTGATTCTCCACTCCAGCAGTACTTCCTGAACTCACGCCGGGCCTGATTCGCTCCCAGCGGATAGCCCATCCGGCGTAGCCCTGATCCACTGACCGGTCGCTCACATCTTGAGCCGTCCGGTCAGCACGGGCGGCTCTTTCCTTGTACCGAAAGGAGTCGTCCGATGACATCGCTTTGCGAAACCGACCGGAGAGAAGCACAAGATCAATTCGTTGAGATGTTGCCGGAGATCGAACGACGAGCGAACCTGACATTCCGCCAGCATGACCCAGAGACCCGAGAGGAGCTCACTGCAGAGGTCGTCGGCCTGTGTTGGCTGAACCACCTGCACTGCCTTGCACAGCGGAAGAGAATCGGCCCCGCCAGCTTGGCCCACTACGCGATGCTCAACGTGAAATCTGGGCGTTCCGTATGCGGTCAGACTTCAACGGACGTGCTGGCCCGAAGAACCCAGCTGCTCGGCCGGGCGGCCGTGGAGAGCCTGGGTGCCATGCCCGTACCCGGGGATCTGACCGACTCGGACCGTGATACCGGATGGTGGGATCGATCAGGAACGCTTGTCGACAAGCGCATTTGGGAACGTCCTTTTGAGAGGACGCGCATCAAGCACGATTACGGGCTGTTCTTACAGTCAGGAGGAGTCACTCCGCAAGAGACAGTGGCTTTCAACCTTCTCGCCGAGGGCTATCGGACCAAAGGGGCCGCAGAGACGCTCGACGTCTCTGCCGGGAGGGTCTGTCAGATCAAGTCCTCCATAGGTGAGAAGCTCGTGGGTTTTTTCGGCCCATACGTCGATCCGAACTACCGAGCGCTGAGCACGCCGTAGGCCGGGCCCTTCTCAGGAACCTGAAGGAGGACGCGAACGGGCAGCTTTGCCGTCACAACGGGCACGGTAAAGGTCAGATCATGCCCGGAGGTGCTGGACAGGGACGGGCACAGACCCGCTGCTGAAGTAGGCCGCCGTGCATACGGGCAGGAAGCCCCCGAACGCATTCCCACGATGAGAGGAGAAAGGAAGCCAAGCTGACCATGTAGGCATGAAGTAGAAGCAGTGTGCGAAAGAGGGTGATTCCCTGAACAGCCCCGATGCTCATGCGAGCACGGGGCCTTTTCTTTGTACGGAGGCCGCAGTCATGGCCGTCACAGTCACCGAGAAAACGCATTGGCGTGACAGGATTGCGAAGCGGATCGACCGGCGCATCGAGACGTTGGTCGCCAAGAAGGACCCCACGCTGCTTCAGCGCGTGTCCGAGGAGGCGCGCAAACAGGCTTACACGAGCCTGGGCATCGACGAGCAGCAGTGGACCCTCGAACAGTTCAAAGAGCAGCGGGAGGAAATCGACCGGAGGGAACGCCGGCTCAGGGCCGAGCAGAGGGCCGCGATCAACGGCACCCCGGTCGATGAGGAGCTCGACAGGGGTGGATACTCCGGTCGCTACGACTATCAGGTCGAAGAGGCCGTGAGCGCCAGGGCCAACGCTCTGGAGGCCGATATCCTGGCCGAGTCCGATCTCGGCAAACAGGTGTTGGCACTCCGGGCCGAAAAAGAGAATCTCCTCGACACGGTGTGGCTTGCGACCTCAGCCACCCAGATCAAACAGCTCTGGACGGAGGTTAACGTTCTGCTCGAGATGGCGCCGACGGCACTGGAGGAAAAGGCACTGGCGATCGCTCCAGTCGAGCCGGAGTGATCTGGCTGGCAACAGTCCGTGTTACACGAGGGGGTCCGGGATGGCCGGACCCCTTCTTCATTATTAATGGGGAGGCATGACACATGTGCACGTCGGATCAGCAAAAGCCCAGAACCGACGTCTGCAGTCTCTGCCAGCAGCCACTGGCCGATGGCGATGACGTGGTCCAGATAGTGCAAGACCGATATCCAACCTACGACCGGGAATTCGTCCTTCACACCTATCACAAGTCCTGCTGCGACAACCCAGAGACCGTCACGCACGAATGCCCGCACTGCGGCTCGTGGTCTCACATTGCCTTGCTGAGAAAGGGCCGGTCCGGCCGGGACCTCGCTCAGCAGCTGTTCTGCCCCCTATGCGGAACGCCTTTCCGCTCCGCCCAAGAAGGGCAGAGCGCCGACGAATGGCCTGTGCATGACGAGAAGATCAAGCCCGCGGCGCACAGCAGTAGCCAAGGAGTGTGTAGTAGCGGCGCCAGCAAGCAAGTGGCGGCCAGTCGCCAATCGAGGCCCAAGCGAAGAGCTCAGCGCACCCTACAAAAGCGAACGCTCCGTAGGGCGGGAGGGATATCGTCTCTTGCTTTTGTCCTTTACAGATGGGGCAGTCGTCACTTGGTGGCCACTTGTTAGTGACTTGTCAGTGACTTGCCGACCACTTGTAAGCCTCGTTCTGGCCCCAGAATGGCGTCCTCAGCCATTCGTATGTATGGACTTACGAGCGGAGCCATGTGTTCCTAAACCGCAGGCCGCAGGTTCGGGTCCTGACGGGCGTACCCCTCTGCCGATTGCCGGATTAGGGTAACTCGGGATTGTGGGCCGGATCGACGTCCCATACCCTGACCACCTTGCCGGCGACTGCTGCGAGGCGCCGTCCATCCGGGCTGAATGCGAGCGGTCCGTCAAGACTCCTGTCAGCCAATAGCGAGAGCAGGACCTTCCGCTTTTCGAGATCCCAGAACTTGATGAGGGGGCCGTCAGATCCCAGCGCCAGAAGGCTCCCGTCAGGTCTGAACGCGACCTGATCGACGGACCAGGGGATCACTACTGGGACAGTCTCCTTCGTGCTGGTTGACGAGCTACCGGTCGCGGAATACCGTACCTGCGTGACTGCTGTGCTGCTCGTTGCTAACCGGGAGAGCTCGTTGCGCCCCGTCGCTGGGTCCCAGATCCGCACCGTACCGAGACTGCCGCCTGAGGCAAGATGGGTGCCGTCCGGGCTGACACCCATCGACTCAAGGGTGTCCAGCTGCATCTCCCATTGCCCGGCCTGTGAGATCGCCGCAGGCCAGAGCGTGCCCCTGTGGTCCTCAAACACGGCAGTGTGAACCTGCCTTCCCGTCTCGATGTCCCACACGATGGCTACGCCCCCGGCGGCTGCGGAGATGAGCGACTTGCCGTCGGGACGGAACGCCAACAAGACCAACGCACTGTCATGTCCTTTCAGTGTCGTGACTCCCTCGCCAGTGACCACATCCCATATCCTCACATCTCCGTCTGAGGAACCGGAGGCCAGCCTTCTTCCGTCCTGCGAGAATGACACGGCAGTTGTCTCGCTGGCATGCCCTCTCAGGGCTCTGATTCGTGTCCCGGTGACGACGTCCCAGAGCACGATCGTCTTGTCTGAGGAACTGGACGCCAGGACCTCACCGGCCGCGCTGAACGACAGCGCGGTGACCCCTCCGCGATGGCCGGTTATGGTCATTGGCTCGGAGGCCCCGGAGACACTCCAGAGCTTGATCGTGCTGTCTTCAGACCCGGAGGCAAGTGTTTCACCATCCGGACTGAAGGCGATGGACGACACGCGCCCCTTGTGGCCGGTCAGTGTCCTCGTGGTTTCTCCCATTCCGACGCGAAGAATAGCCGCAGTCGATTCGCCCGATCCTACCGCCAGCAAAACGCCATCCGGGCTGAACGCCAGAGAGGTGACGAGCATCCGTGCGTCAAGCGCCAGGGACTCTCGGCCAGTGGACAGACCCCAGAACCTCACCGTTTCGTCGACCGGCGACCCCGAAGCAATGCATTTGCCGTCGGGTCGAAAGTCGAGGCAAGACACTTGCATTTCCTCGCCGAGGCGGTGCACTTCCCTTCCCGTTCCCACCTCCCAGACTCTGAAACCTCCCTTGGGACTGGAGGCGGCAAGATATTGGCCATCTGGACTGAAGTCCGGCTCGCCCCACGCATGGAACTCCCCCATACGCCTCTGTCTCTTGAGGTCGACCAGCGCTATTCTGCCGGGCTCGGCCTGAAAGGCAAGGCACTTTCCGTCCGGGCTGAAGACAACGCAGGGCTTCTCGTGATCCAACTGCGTCTTCAGAACCAACTCCAGCGTTTCCGTTTCCTTGTTCCATACCCTTATGGTCTTCTCTTTTGTCCCGCCCCCTACAGCCACCAGCTTGCCATTGGGACTGAAATCCACACACTGATAGTCGCCAGGGGTTCCGTGCACCGCGGCAGATACCTCGCCCGTCGACACGTCCCAGATCTTCAAGCTTGACTGCGGCGTCGCCAGGACGGTCACAGGGCCGCTTGCAGGAGGACGCAGCGATCCGAAGCGCTCGTCAGGAACGGCGGCGAGCAACTTGCCATCCGGGCTGAACTTCACGCCCATCACGGGCGACTCATATCCCTGTAGCTCACGCATTTGCTCGCCCGTCTGGACATCACGAAGTTGGACGGTCCCTCTACCCGTTCCATATGCCAAAAGCTCCCCACTCGGACTGAACGCCACCGAACTTCCGGTGGCGCTATCCAAGCCAACGCCGTCTGAGAACGTGTGCGCCCTGAAGGACCTGCCCCTTTCGGCATGCCACTGAATCAGCTGCAGCAGCGGCGCATCTCCCAACCTCCGGGCCGCCTCGCATTCCCTGACGGCATCGTAGTAGTTCCCTTCGTCAGCGTATTGAGCAGCCTGCACCGCCGCCTCCGCAATCCGCGCGGCCGAAGCGCGGGCGCGTTGGCTGGCCGCCTCTTTCTGGCTGCGGGCCCCGAACAGTCCCAGAGCGCCCAGGACCAACACCAGCACTGTAAGCACCCCCCCAAGGGCGAGCATCCTTCGAGTGTGCCTCTCGCGCTCGCGTTGCCTCAGGTCGTCAAAGCGGCAGCCGAGAATGCACGCCAGCAGGCGCAGCTTCGCCATGCGCCTGAGATACCGCATGCTTTCCGTGCGCATCCGTCGTACGTCCGCCGCGAGCGGCTCGACCTCCTCGATGGTCACGCGGGTAATGCCCTGCTCATCGGTGACGGCTCGACGAATCTCCCGCAGAGACTGCGGAAAGGCATCTGCTGGTTCTCCGTCAATCAGCAGCGCAAGGATGTGATCGTCCCGTCCCAGAGCTCGGAATTGCAGGACCTCTGCATTCACCCACTCGGACTCGGGCGTGCGACGGGAGCAAACGACGATCAAGAATCTTGATGCCTCCAGCGCCGTTTCGATCTCCCGGCTCAGGTCGGCGGAGGCCGGCAGCTCCTCCTCATCTCGAAAGACGCGTCGCACACGCCTGGGGATGTCCCGCTCGGCGACCAGCTTCCGGGGCGTACGGTAAGCTTCCAGGGACGCGTGGAGCCATTTCGCCTATCTGCGGTCGGGCTCAACGTGCCGGTAACTGATGAAAGCGTCGTAGGTGTGTGGGTCGGGTTTGCCTACCGGCCTGCCAGGTTGCTGGACATGATCGGCCACCTGAGTAGCTCCTTTAGAAGATACCCATCACCTCGCCCGGCTGACTGGCCTTCCGAACAACGGGGTCCTTGCTGTGGGTCTCGAGGGCCGGCCGGGGGCGGCCCAGCTCGTCGGGCGTGAGCACGCGGATAGACTTCTCTGCCTCCCGCACGGGCCTCACGGCCTTCGCAGGATGAGACTCCATATGACCCCGCTTGGTTGCTCGGCATGCCGGCGGGCATCGGGGTCAGTGACCCGGCTCGGTCCGTCGGCCAGGTCGTCTCTCACTTCGAACAGCCATTCCCTGTCGTCGGGGGCCGAGTAGGCGTACTTCAATCCGCCGTCCGTAGCCGCATACTGGCCGCACCAGCCGCTGGGGAACTGACTGGAGACGATGCGCTCACCGTCAGGGCGGTTCGCCGAGAGCGTCCGGCACGACTTCGTCCTCTGGCCTGCCATAGCTCTGTCGGCGGCAATCCGGGCAAGGGCCGGTACGGGACAGCTGGAGAGCAGATGCGCGGCGAATGCCCGCCCCCTGTAGGGGGCTACCAGCGAGTTGGCACGGTGCCAGGCAGGTCTCCCGTGCGCCGGGGGGGAAGGGGCTCAGTCCCTGTAGAAGGTCGTCCCCGAGTCAATCAGGCCGAGTTCCTGCAGTGTATCGTTGACGGCGTCCAGCATCCCCAGATCCTGAGGCGTCGCGCTCCCGGACAGGGCCCTACGAAGGGCCATGTAGAACACCAGCTCTCCAAGGGCATGCTCGTCGACCCTTGAGCCCCCTTCGGCAATGCGTTCGGCGTACTGGTTCAGCTTCCCTTCCACCATAGCGGTCAGGTCCATCGTCTGTCTCCTCCGGTGAACTGGAGTTCCAACCCTATCCTCCCGCGCAAGGGCGACCGGCAGGGAACGCCCCGTCACGCAGCCGGCCAGACGCACCGAGGCAGCGCCAGGCGACAGGAATATACCGACTTCGGCTTCGCTCCGTCAAGTGCCGCAGTCGGCCGAACGCCCTGCGCCTGTCACGTCTGCCAAGCTTCGTGACATGGCGCTCCGCGCGACTGCCGGTCTGCCCGACGAGTCAGCTCTGCTGGACACTCAGGCTGCCCGCGCAAGGCCGCCCGGGTGGTTCCTGGGGCACCAGAATGGCCCGTGGAGGTGCACGTGCAGACACCTCTGTCCTCATTCCTCGAGGAGCGCAGTCCCGCTCTCCGGGGGCCGGTCACGCTGAGGGGCGGGACTTCAGGACCAGTACTGTCAAATCGTCCGGCAGGCCGGTTTGGTAGTCAGCGCGCCGAAGGGATCGGGTCAGTATCGCGTCACATATCTCTGACGCCGGCCCGGATTGGTGTTCTCGGTGCATCTCTGCGATACGCCCCAAGGAATCCCCCCCGCCGCTCCCACTCAGGGCGTCCGAGACGCCGTCCGTAAAGGCTGCCACGGAGCACCCTCCCCGGGACAAGGGGAGTCGGAGGGGCTTGACGCCGGATTCAGAGGGGAAGCCCCACGGCTCGACACAGGCTTCCTCAGCGCGCGGAACGCCTTCATCTCGGCAGAGGATCGAGGGCCACGGGTGCCCAGCGCAGAGGAGTTCGAGCACGTCGGCCGCCATATCAAAGAGCAGCAGTAGGCCCGTCACGAAGAAGCCTGCCTCCGCATGCCTGGCGACCACGCGCCGGATCTGCCGGTCGAATTCGCGGATGTCCCACTGCGATTCGGCCCCGAACTGGAAACAGGTCTGCACGCGGCTCATCAGCAAGGCGGCTGAGAGGCCGTGGCCCATGGCATCGGCAAGGATAGCGGCGATCCTCTGGCCCCCGAGTGGCATGAAGTCGTAGTAATCCCCGCTCACGCTGAGGGCGGGCACGTTGCGAGCCGCAACGTCGAGACGAGGATGCAGATCGGCGTTCTTCGGCAACAGCAGCAACTGGAGTTCGCGCGCAGCGCTCAGTTCACGGTGGAAGAGCCCCGCGAACTGGCGCGCCTTCTGCAGCTCCAGGTTCTCCCAGACCAAGCCCGCCTGTTGCACCAGGAGTGCCAGGTAGGTCATCTCTGCCTCGGGCAGACCCCACTTGGCCCCATGCCCTTCAGCGTATATGCGCCCCAGCGGCCTGCCTCCCAGGCCCTTGATGGGGAAGACGAGCGCGCAGCCGGCCCCCTTACGGTCCTCCTGCGACGCGCTTCTTGCCCGACGGACGGCCTCCCACGTGTAGACGCCGCCATCGGGCATAGCCTCAAGAGGTGGTACCAGCCGAGCCGGCAGATCAGCATCAGCGACCTGCGCGCCCGCCTGGTCCAGGACGACCATCCACTCGCATGTCTGCTCGACGTCCTTCCCGACGCCCATTCTGGCCGGCTGCAGCGTCCGGAACCAGTCCGCCGCAAGGGCCTGAGCCAGCGCCTCCCTTGACGGCGCATGCATGAGCCGGGCGGCGGCCGTGTCCAGCCTGTCCAGCAGGGGAGCCGTCAACGGACGCCCTGCGAGGGCCTCGCGCGGCTCCACCACGATTCGCTCCGTCTCGCGCGGCCCCACTTCGAGCTCCAGACGTTCCGAGAGCGCCGGGCCGAGCGGACACTGGAGCATGAGCCGGCTGTCGCCAACGCGGATCCGGTCTCCGACATGCACGCCCGCGATGCTGACCCTCTCGCCGTTGACGTAGGTGCCCGTCCGGGTACCCAGGTCCAGCAAAGACCAGCCGCCCTCGGCCCTCCGTTCAAGCCTCACGTGGAAGTCCGCCACCCGTGGGTCCGTCAAGCTGACATCGGCGGATTCGCTGCCGCCGATCAGCGCCTGCGCCCCGACCAGTTCGAACCGTCCCTGCTTGCCGTCCGCGTCTTCCCAGTCCAGATAGGTCGGTGCTTTCGTCATGCTGTCAGTCCCCGTTCTCCACCACTCCCCTACGCTATCGCGAACCGCCAGATGCCCCAGTGCCGCCCTGACCCGCGGCCGGTGCCGATATACCTGCGTAGACACGCACGCTCTTGACCCGCGTGTGGTCGTCGAAGCCCATGCCGTGGATCTCCCCCGCGTGCAGGCTGTCCAGGAACTGCACGGTCTCCGTGCTGATGACCTGCCCCGGCACGAGCACGGGATACCCCGGGGGATACGGCGAGACGAAGGTCGCCGAGACGCGTCCCTCGGCCTCCGCGAGGGGCAGCCATTCGGTGG
>CAZSET010000144.1:0-10213 GCA_964605915.1 uncultured candidatus Brocadiaceae bacterium
CCCGTGGTCGTCCGCCTGCTGGACCCGCCGCTGCACGAGTTCCTGCCGCACGACCCGCAGATCCAGGCCCGCCTCGGCGAACGCATGGGCATCTCGGGCGAGGACGTGGCCGCCCGCGTCAACCAGCTCCGAGAGCTCAACCCCATGCTCGGCCATCGTGGCTGCCGCCTGGGCATCACCTATCCGGACATCTACAACATGCAGGTGCGGGCCATCATCGAGGCGGCCGTCAACTGCAAGAAGGAAGGCATCGACGTCCGTCCCGAGATCATGATCCCCCTGGTCGGAACGGACCACGAGCTGCGCATCTGCCGCGAGCACACCGAGAAGGTAGCCAGCGAAGTCCTCGATGACGCCGGGGTGGAGCTCGAATACAAGATCGGGACGATGATCGAGGTCCCGCGCGCAGCGCTGACCGCCGACGAGGTCGCCCGGTATGCCGACTTCTTCAGCTTCGGCACGAACGACCTGACGCAGATGACCTACGGCTTCAGCCGCGACGATGTCGGCGTCTTCGTGCCCGAGTACGTGGACCGCGAGATCCTGGAGACAGATCCCTTCCAGGTGCTCGACCAGACCGGCGTCGGCCAGCTCGTCGCCATGGGCGTTCAGAAGGGCCGCAAGACCAAGCCCGACCTGAAGATCGGCATCTGCGGCGAGCACGGCGGCGACCCCCGCTCGGTCAAGTTCTGCCACCGCGTGGGCATGAACTACGTTTCCTGCTCGCCGTTCCGCGTGCCGGTCGCCCGACTGGCCGCCGCTCACGCAGCGTTGGAGGACGAGGACTGAGGCAGCGGTCAGAGGCGTCTTGTCAGGTCCGCAGGGGCGGCGTGGTGCCCCTGCGGGGGGTGAGCCCGGTCCGCCCTCTGCCTGCGAGCTATACAGCGCCCGCTTGCCCACCTCCGAACCGCCGTCTATAATGGGCAATGCGGGCCGCCTGTGAGGGGCGGCAACGGCGCCCTTTCCCATGGGGGTGGGGCTGAACGTGGAGATCGGAAAGCTCGCCGCCTTTGCATCCGGCTTGCTGGCCCTGTTTGCCATGTTCGGTTGCAGCGCGGGACGCGGCTCCTTCACCGATTCGGCGGGAGCCCTGTCGCAGACCCCCTCGGGGATGTGTCCGGTTCTGCGAGTCGCTGCTCCGCTCTATGACGAGCCAAAGTCCACCGACGTCCTGTGGGGCAAGATGGGGGCGGCCGGGGCGGACCGGCAGTTCGCGGAGATCCTTGCGCACGCCGCGCGAGAGAACGGCGGCGTCGCGGTGCCCCTGCCCTTCGAGGTCGACGAGCGGCTGGAACGGGCCGGTCTGCGTCCCACGCTTCAGCCGGACGAGGACCAGCTCTCGCAGTTCGTAGAGGCGCTGGACTGCGCATCCTACCTGACGGCAGACGTTCCGTGCTGGCGCTTCGATTACGTTGTTCTGTCGTCGTCGGCGGCGATCGAGTTCCACCTTACGTGCCGGCGCGCGGACACCAACGAAGCCCTCTGGCAGGCCCACGTGCGGCGCGAGGGTCGCGGGATGAGCTACAGGGAGATCGCCCTCCTGGCTCTGCGCGAGACCTTCGAATCGCTCAATCGACAGGATGGGCAGCCCGGCGGGAGCCACGAGGCGGGCGAATCGCCATGATCACACTCGGCATAGAAACCAGCGGGGAAGTCGGCAGCGTCGCCCTCTGCAGGGACGATGAAGCGCTGGCGGCTTACAGCTTCCCCGAGGGCGCGCGGCGTGCGCGCGACATCATGCCTGCCATCGACCGTCTGGTTGCCGAGGCCGCGGTGTCGAAGCAAGAGATCGGGGCCGTCGCCGTGAGCCAGGGGCCGGGCTCCTTCACGGGATTGCGCGTGGGCGTCACCTGCGCCAAGACGCTGGCCTATGCGCTGGGCTGGCGGGCGGTCGGCGTTCCGTCCCTGGAGGTCCTGGCGCAGAACGCCAGCGGCGCAAGCGGCGTGGAGTTCACGTGCCCGGTGCTCGACGCCCGGCGGGAGCGCGTGTACGGCACGATCTTCCAGTTGTCGGGGGGCCGCTGGCGAGACACGACGGGCGTCCTGATCTTGAGCCCCGATAGGCTGGCGGATCGCATTCCTGAGGGCGCGCTGGTGTTCGGCACGGGTGTGCGCGCGTATCCGGACGTCTTCGCCGGCAGCCGCTTCCGGGCCGGAGAGCGCTCGCTGGAGGTCGGCCGGGCCGAGGAGGTGGCCCGGCTAGGAACGCTGCGCATCAGCGCCGGCCAGGACGTGGACCCCTTGCAGCTCGTTCCGCAGTACCACCGGATCACGGAGGCCGAAGAGAAGATTCAAGCCCCGCACCGCTAGGGCCGGACGCACCGCCCGTGCAGCTCGGGCCCATACATGCAAAGGGAGGCAGCCGATGGAGGATATCTCGCTCGAGACAATCGTCTGTGCCGTGGACTTCTCGGAGTACTCCGACTATGCCTTGCGCTACGCCGTCGACCTGGCGAAGATCTTCGACGCGGAGCTGAGACTGATCCACGTCGTGGAGCTTCCTTTCCTGCCCTCCTATTCCCTGGCGGGGGTTCCGGACCTGAGCTTGCCCGTCGACGAGATCGAAGAGGGAGCGCGCGGCAGGATGCAGGATGCCCTGAAGGATTGCCGCCTGAAGCACGCGAAGGTCGAGGGCGAGGTGCGCACCGGCACTGCCTTCCTGGAGATCATCAACTACGCGCGCGAAGTCGGGGCCGATCTCGTCGTCGTCGGCACACACGGCCGAACGGGACTGAGCCACATGATCATCGGCAGTGTGGCAGAGAAGGTGGTGCGCAAGGCGCCCTGCCCCGTCCTGTCCGTCAAGCACCCGGACCACCAGTTCGAGATGCCATGAGAACGGAACTGACGGAGAACGCCCGCTACGTCCTCGAGAACCGCTACCTAAAGAAGATCCCGAGCGGCGAGCTTATCGAGTCGCCCGAGGAGATGTTCGAGCGCGTGGCCAGGAACGTGGCGTCGGCCGAGGCCTATTACCGCCGGGGCCCGGAGCGGCCCGAGGTCCAGGAGCGGTTCTTCGGGGCCATGGCGTCTCTGGACTTCTTGCCCAACTCCCCGTGTCTGATGAACGCCGGCCGGGAGCTCCAGCAGCTTTGCGCGTGCTTCGTGCTCGACGTGCAGGACTCGATCGAAAGCATCTTCGAGACGCTCAAGCACGCCGCCCAGATCCACCAGAGCGGCGGCGGCACGGGCTTCTCGTTCTCGAACCTGAGGCCGGCGGGCGCCTACATCTCCACCTCCGGCGGCGCGGCCAGCGGCCCGGTCTCCTTCATCCGCGTTTTCAACCAGGCCACGGAGGCCATCAACCAGGGCGGGTTCCGGCGCGGCGCCAACATGGCCGTCCTCCGCGTGGACCATCCCGACGTGATGGAATTCATCCGGTGCAAGAACGAGGAAGGCAGCCTGGTCAACTTCAATATCTCCGTCGGTGCGGACGGACACTTCATGGAAGCCGTCGCGAAGGACTCGGATTTCGCGCTTGTCCACCCGCACACCGGAGAAGTGGCGAGAACGTTACCCGCGCGGGAGATCTTCGACGCCATCGTCGAGAGCGCCTGGAGGAACGGCGAGCCGGGACTCCTCTTCCTGGACGTGATCAATGCCGCCAACCCGACTCCACCGCTCGGGCAGATCCAGGCCACCAACCCCTGCGGCGAGGCGCCACTTCTGCCCTACGAGGCGTGCGTGCTCGGCTCGATCAACCTGGCCCACGTGCTCCAAGGCGAGCGGCCGGAATGCACCATCGATTGGGACAAGCTGGAACGGCTCGTCCACCTCGGCGTGCGGTTCCTGGACGACGTCATCACCGTAACGCGCTACCCGCTGCCCGAGGTAGCCCGCATGACGCGCGGCAACCGCAAGATCGGCCTCGGCGTCATGGGGTTCGCCGACATGCTCATCCGCATGGGCATTTCTTACGACTCCCCGGCCGCCGTCGGCACCGGCGACCAGGTCATGGCCTTCGTGTCCCGCGAGGCGGACATGGCTTCCGCCGAACTGGCCGAGGAACGCGGCCCGTTCCCCAACATCAACTCCAGCACGCTGGCCGGCCGGCCACGCCTGCTGCGCAACGCCGTCCGCACCACCATCGCGCCCACCGGCACCATCAGCATCATCGCCGGAGCGTCCAGCGGCATTGAGCCGATCTTCGCCGTGGCATTCGAGCGGCACGTCCTGGGAACGACGCTACGCGAGGTGCAGCCGGACCTGGCGCGCCTGTGCCGCCGGGAAGGCATGGAGATGACCGACGAATTGATGCAGCGCGTCATCCGCACCGGCTCCGTGCAGGGGATTGGGGAGATACCGGACTCCGTGCGCAAGCTGCTGGTCACCAGCCGGGAGGTGCCGCCCCTTCAGCACCTGGAGATTCAGGCCGCCTTCCAGCGCCACACGGACAACGCCGTCTCGAAGACGCTGAACCTGCCCGCCGACAGCACACAGGATGACGTGCGGGAGATCTACCTGAAGGCCTACGAGCTGGGCTGCAAGGGAATCACTGTCTACCGGGACGCGAGCCGCAAGTCGCAGATTCTGGCCGTGGAATGCTCTACCCAACGCGACGCCTGTGTGGACTGACCTTCAGGTTCTGCTCCTACTCGTGCTCCTGCTCCTACTCCTGCTCCCGCCGTTGTTCCCGTTGCCCCCTGCTGATCTTCCTCCCACCAGCCGCGGTCTCAGGCCTTTCAACCTCCCCACGGAAGCACCCGCGGACCCGATGAGTCACGCAGGCATGGCAGGGATCAGATCTCCGAGCACTGAAGCCCCACGTCCTCCAGCACCTGCCGCGCGTCCGCGGCATCGCACCGGCGGACCTGGACGCTGACGATGACCATCCCGTCGAAGGGCAGCACGCTTGAGACAGCGTCGTTGGTCAAGCTGTACGGGATCTCCGCCTCGTCCAGAGCGGACTTCGCCATCCCGATCTCGAGCGGCCCATTGGTCTCGAATACGGTTACCAGCTCGTCCTCATCCCCCATGGCGATCCCCTCGCAAGGTGCCAGGCATTATAGCGCGCGAGGGTGCCAGGCGTCAGGTGCCATTTCACCTCCCCCATGCGCTTGTTCTGCGCTCGAGCGGCGGAGCTTCGCCGGGCCGACACGACTCCTGCGCCTTGAAACGCAGGGCCGCGAGCGCGCAGACTGATGCCGTCCTTGGCGCACCGCCATACCGAAAGAGAGGTCGCACGATGAGGGACGAAGCGAGAGAAACGGTCGGCCGCCGGAAGGGCGTGCGGAAGCCTGCGGCCCTGGCCCTGCTGGCCGTGCCGCTGCTCCTGACGTCGGGCTGCTACGGGAAGTTCGCGGCGACCAGGACCATCTACCACCTGAACGAGGGCGTCCCCGGCGACGCGGTTGAAGCGGTGACGATGTGGGTTCTGTCGCCCGTCTACGTGGGGGCCATCGTTGTGGACGCGTTCGGCCTGAACGTCATCCAGTTCTGGCTGGGGGCCGAGTCGCCTTCGGCCTGGTTGCCGCCCGCAGATGGGGCAATGATTGCGGTAGCCCCGCCGCCCGCCGAGCCTCGAACCGCCGCAGCCGTCACTTCCCGAGACTGCACGCCGGAGGCGGCCGACTGACCGCTGCCCCTTACGCCAGCCCGGCGCGCTCTATAATCTCGGGCACGAGGTGGTCCCATCCCAGCGGCATGATGTGGATGCCCTGGCAGAGGTCCCTGACCCCTTCGATGGTCTCGACGGCGATCTCGATGGCCGTCTCGCCGGACTTCGTCTTGGCCTTGTCCGCCTTCAGCCGGTCGATCAGCCGCTTCGGCACGCTGACGCCCGAAACGTTCTTGTTCATGAAGTTGGCCATGCCGGCCGACTTCAAGAGCACCAGGCCGCAGAGGACCGGAACGCCGAACCCCTCGACCTGCTTCATGAACTGGGCGAACTGATCCACGTCGTAGACGGCCTGGGTCTGGAAGAACTTCGCGCCGGCGGCGATCTTGCTCTCCATCCTTATGATCTGCGGCTCGACGGGATCCGCGCCGGGCGCCACGACGGCACCGGGGAAGAAACTCGGCGCCCCGTCCAGCTCATTGCCCGCCATGTCCCGGCCCTCGCACAGCGTTCGGACGCACTGAAGCAGCCCGACGGCTTCCAGGTCGAAGACCGGCATCGAATCGGGGTGGTCGCCCAGCACGTTATGGTCACCGGTCAGGCACAGGACGTTCTCAACGCCGAGCTTGCAGGCGCTGAGCAGGTCCGACTGCAGGGCGAGGCGGTTTCGGTCGCGACAGACCATCTGGAAGACGGGTTCCAGGTCGCGCTCCACCAGCAGATGACACGTGGCCAGGCCGCCGAAGCGCATGACGGCGCTCTGGATGTCGGTCACGTTGATGGCGACGACTTTGCCTCGCAGGTGTTCGGCCTCGTCCAGGCATTTGTCGATGTTGATGCCCTTGGGTGGGCCGATCTCGCTGGTCACCACAAAGTCGCCGCGTGCCAGGGCGTCCGAAAAGTCACTCATTTTTCGCCTCCTCCGCTACAGGCACGTCGACTGCCCAATGCTCGCCCGTCATGACCTCGTAGGACGGCAGGTAGTTCCCGTACTTCTTGGGCGGCACGACGTCTTTCATCTGATCAAGCGCTTTGAGGTCCTTCAGGCGCATGTATATACGATACCAGCCGCAGTCGCGCTGGCGGTCCACTTCGCACTTCCCGTCGGAGGTGGTTCCGCCGCACGGGCCGTTGACCATGCTCTTGGAACAGTTCGTAATGGGGCAGATGCCGCCCGTCCTGTCGAGCAGGCAGTCGCCGCACTCGGCGCACCGTTCGCTGCCGGGCCAGGTGCCACGCGTGCCGCCCTGATTGACGGTGTTGCAGGCGGGCCGCACCCGTTTGAGCACGGAGTCCGCCACGCATTGAACCCCGATCCCACACGTAGCCACGAGCACCGAGTCGCTGTCCATGATCTGCCGGCTGAAGGGACGCAAGCGTGAGCGCACGAGCGACTTGTCGCAGAGGAAATCGACTGTGGTCATGCCCGTCACGGTCTTGCCCGCGCCCGCCAGCAACTCCTGCAGGGCGGGCAGGTTCTCCGCGCCTCCGGTCTCGCAGGCGCTGGCACAGCCGTTGCAGCCCACCAGGAAGAGGCTGGCGTCCGACTCGGTCGACCCCAGTATCTCCTCCTCGGGTTTCAGCTCAGTAACCAGCATTCACTTCTCCTCCTTGGAGGGTCATGCGCTCTCGGATTGAGTGTATCTCATCCCTAACGAGGTCCAGCAGCGCCGGCATCCTCTCCCTGCAAGGGCCGGAAAGCCCGATGCCCGGCTCGACCTTAAGCGGCTCCATGCCAAGCACGACCACCTCCTCGAAGCGGTTCCCGCACAGCCTCTCGTACTGAAGCAGGTGAAACATGCTCAGCCCGTGCAGCGACATCAGCACGTCCCCGGTCTCCACCTCGTCCAGGTCGAGCCGATGCAGCTCACCGGGCTGCTTGCCGGCTGCGACTGCGTCCAGCAGCAGCAGCACACTGCACTTCCCCGCCGCCGAGAGGGCGTTCCAGGGATCTGTCCCGCCGTCGATCAGCTTCACGCCCTGAATCGGTCCCGCACCACTTAGGGCTCTGACGGCGTGCACGCCCACGCCCTCGTCGCCGAGCAGCAGGTTCCCGATGCCGATCACGCCGATCTCTGGGCCGCCAGACGCTTCGTCCATCAGTCTCTCACCAGCTTGCCACGGGCATCCCCAGCGGCCTCGACCCCTTCCGGCTGGCCACGTGCACGGCGCATGCCAGACAGGGATCGAAGGACCGGATCGTCCTGACGACCTCGAACGGGTTGTCCGGGTCCTGCACGGGGTCGCCCTGGATGGCTTGCTCGATCGGGCCTGGCACGCCGGACGCATCGCGCGGGGACCCGTTCCACGTGGTCGGGACGACGGCCTGGTAGTTCGCCACCTTGCCGCCCTCGATGCTGACCCAATGGCCAAGCGCGCCGCGAGGCGCACCGGTCAGGCCCCGCCCACTGCCCGCCTCCGGCACGGTCACGGGGATGACGCACGGTTCCTCGGGCTGAAGCTTCAGTATCCAATCCTGCATCCTGCGGGCGATGATCGACGCCTCGACGGCGCGCGCAGCGTGCCGACCCAACGTCGAGTTGAGCGCAGCGGGCTCAATTCCGGCCTGCCCGCAGAACGACTGCGCCGCGTCTGCCATCACCTTGCTGCCGCCCTTCAGACCGACGACGAGCCGCGCCAGCGGACCTACCTCGCAGGGCTCGCCGCCGTAGCGGGGAGCCTTCAGCCACGAGTAGGCGCCTTCCTTGCCGGGCTTGGGCTCGGTGCGGCCCGCCGACGGCTGCAACCCGCCGCACTCGTCCGAGTAGTAGGACTGCAGGACGTCTTCGGTGATTATGTCCGGATCGAGCGGCTGGAGCTGGTCCTTCTCCGCGTCGAACCTTCCAGCCACGAAGAGGTCCTCGTCCTGGAACGCGCCGTAAGCCAGGAACCGCGAGCACCCGCGGCCGATCTCCAGGTAATCGGGATAGGCCGCCGCCAGCATCAGGATGTCGGCCAGGTAAACGCGGCGGACGAACTCCTCGATCTCGCGCGCGTAAGACAGGGCCGCCGCCACCTTGTCCCGCGTCACCTGCGTGGTGACGCCGCCGACGTTGACGGTGCACTGATGGGGGGCCTTCCCCCCGAAGAGCGCCAGCAGCTCGTGGCAGTTCTTTCGCACCTGGAGCGCGGCAACATAGTGCTGCACGCCGGCTGTGTTCTGGTCCTTGCTCAGCCTGTAATCGCCTTCATAGCGCGGGACGAAGGGCCCCAGCACGCCGCGGTCGATGAAGTCCTTCACGGCGGAGAGGTCCGGGTCATTGCCGTCGTAGTCCGCGACGGCCGTCACGTCCACGTAGTCCAGCGCGGCCAGGTGGTAGAAGTGCAACACGTGCGACTGCAGGAAGTTGGCAGCCAGCATGACGTCCCGCAGCAGTCGCCCGTTGGGCGGCACCCGGTCGCTGATGCCGAAGGCATCGTCCATGGCCAGGGCGGAGGCCGTCGCGTGCGCCTGAGGACACACGCCGCAGATCCGCTGGGCCAGGATGGGAATGTCGCGGGGGTCCCGGTTGCGGAAGATCAGCTCCAGCCCACGTGCCATGGTCCCGCTGCAACGCGCCTCGGTGACTCGCCCGCCGCCGCATTCGACCGTCACGCGAAGGTGCCCTTCAATCCTCGTTACCGGATCTATGGTGATCCTACTCATCCTGGCCTCCCACGTTCGCGGCCTCGCCGATCTTCGGCAAGCGGTCCTCTTCCAGTTCAACGTAGAACGGCGTCGTCTCGTCAATGAACTCCGGCTGCGTGCATCCCTGGCACGGCGCCCCCGCCTTGACGCACCAGTTCAGTCCGTCGTTCCACTCGCGCAGGGGGCAGTCGGCATACGTGATCGGCCCCTTGCACCCGACCTTGTGCAGGCACTCGGGATCGCCCGGTTTCTCGGCGAACTTGCCCTCATCGAAGTAGGGCCGCCGGGGACAGTTCTCGTGGATAAGCTGCCCGTAGATGATGAGCGGGCGTCGCAACGCGTCCACGGCGACGGCAGCCGGATCGCCCTTCGCCAGCACCTCCAGCAGCGTCGCGCTTATCCAGTCGGGGTGAGGGGGACAGCCTGGCACGTTGATCAGAGGCACGGAGATCCCTCGTGCCTCCAGCACGTCCCCGGCTGATCTATAGCTGCCCGGGTTCGGTTTGCCTGCCGGCAGTCCGCCGAAGGAGGAACACGTGCCGACCGCAAGCACGAAGGAAGCTCGCGCGGCCAGGTCCGTGAACTTCTGCAGGACGCTGACCTCCTGGCCGTTCTCCTCACCAATCGTGCAGAAGGCCTCGTTCTCCGCTATCGCGCCCTCTATGGCCAGAACGAAGTCGCCGTCCGGCAGCCCCCGCAGCACCTCGAAAGCCGGCGCGCCCTGGCCCGCCATAACCGTCGGGTGATACTTGAGGCTGACGTGGACGCCGGGCAGGAGCTGGTCGATCAGCAAGTTCCTGACCGTTGGACGGGCCGAATTCAGGAGGGAGATCGAGCAGCCGCTACAGCCCGCCCCCTGCAGCCAAACGAGGTTGACTTCTTTCGATGCCATGGGCTCCTCCCTCGAAACCGCGACGCCCGACGCGGCAGCAATGCCGCCGACCCGAAACAGCAAATCGTGCCATGGTAGCAGCGCGAAGCAAGGGTGTCAAATGGGAGCAGTTGCTTGGCCTGGACATGCTGGCGGC